>CALWBH010000125.1 GCA_944376015.1 uncultured Clostridia bacterium | reverse complement strand
GAAAATGAGCGACGACGGAAGCTGGGGCGAAAAAGGCGTCGTGACGGTTCCGCTCAAAGAAATGCTCGATAAAGGGGAGCGTTTCGACGTAGTCATCGCGATCGGTCCCGTTATAATGATGAAGTTCGTCACGCTTACCACCAAGCCTTTCGGGCAGAAAACGGTGGTTTCCATGAACCCGATAATGATAGACGGAACGGGAATGTGCGGCGGTTGTCGGCTTACGGTTACCGACGCGGACGGAAAACGTCATACCAAGTTCGCATGCGTCGACGGACCGGATTTCGACGCGTTTACGGTCGATTTCGACGAAGCGATGATGCGCGGCAGTATGTATGCCGAGTTCGAGCGTCACGCGCGTGAAGAGACGTGCAACCTGTTTAAAAAAGCGGAGGTGAAATAATATGCCCATTCAGCCTAAAAAGCACCCTATGCCGTCGCAGGATCCGAAAGTAAGGGCGCACAACTTTAAAGAAGTAGCGACCGGTTATACGGAGGAGATAGCCGTTGCGGAAGCGGAGCGTTGCCTGAACTGCAAAAACAAGCCTTGCGTTTCCGGCTGTCCCGTCAATATAGACATTCCCGCGTTCATACAGAAAATAAAAGAACGCGATTACGAAGGCGCATATAAAAAAATTGCGGAGTTTTCTTCGCTTCCGGCAGTGTGCGGCCGCGTGTGCCCGCAGGAAACTCAGTGCGAGTCAAAATGTACGCTCGGCATTAAATTCGAGCCCGTCGGCATAGGCAGGCTGGAAAGATTCGTCGCCGATCGTCATAACGATACCTGCGCCGAAACTCCCGTAAAGCCACAGCCCAACGGTCATAAGGTGGCGATCGTGGGATCGGGTCCGAGCGGACTTACCTGTGCGGGAGATCTTGCGAAGAAAGGTTATTACGTTTCGATTTTCGAAGCTCTGCATACCGCGGGCGGCGTGCTCGTTTACGGTATACCCGAATTCCGTCTGCCCAAGAGTATAGTCGCCAAAGAAGTGGACGGGCTCAAAGCGCTCGGCGTGGACGTCGAGACCAATGTAGTCATAGGAAAAACTTTGACGGTGGACGAGCTTTTCGAGGACGGTTACGAAGCGGTGTTTATCGGTTCGGGCGCGGGACTGCCCAACTTTATGAATATTCCAGGCGAAAGTCTCAAAGGCGTATACTCCGCCAACGAATTTCTTACGAGAAGCAATCTGATGAAAGCTTATCGCGATCATTCGGATACGCCTATAATGAAAGGGGGCAAAGTCGCGGTAGTCGGCGGCGGTAACGTCGCCATGGACGCGGCGAGAACGGCGCTCCGTTTAGGCGCGGATAAGGTATACATAGTTTACCGTCGCTCGATGACAGAGCTGCCCGCGCGTAAAGAAGAAGTGGAGCATGCGGAAGAGGAAGGAATCGATTTCCGTCTGCTTTGCAACCCCGTCGAAATACTCGGGTATCATAATCCCGACGACAAACGCGACCCCAAAAACGGAACGGTAACGGGTATCAAATGCATAAAAATGGAGCTCGGCGCGCCTGACGAACGCGGTCGCCGCAGACCCGTGCCCGTACCCGACAGCGAGTTTACGCTCGACGTCGATACGGTGGTAATGAGCATAGGCACTTCGCCCAACCCGCTTATAAAGGCGACGGTAAAGGGACTCGAAGTCAACAGCCACGGCGGTATAATCGTCAACGAAGACGGTCTGACTTCGCGCGAAGGCATTTATGCGGGCGGCGACGCCGTAACGGGCGCGTCCACCGTCATCAGCGCGATGGGCGCCGGCAAGATAGCCGCAAAAGCCATCGACGAATATATCATGAAGAAATAAACGGCATTCGTTTGCGACCCCGACAAATTTCGTCGGGGTCGTATTTCTTGACGTAGCGGTCAGATTATTGCATAATAAACTTATAATGCGAACGGGGGGGCGATACTATGAAAAACGTTAAATGCGACAATTGCGGCGCGGATATGGAGTACGAAGAAGGGCAGTATAAGTGCCCGTACTGCGGAGGGATAAAATCGGACGCGGGCGAAAGGAAAGAAGAAGTCGCGGAAGAAGTTCCCGCGCGCCCTTTGGAAGAAATACGTGCGGATTATTTTTCCGTCTATAAAAAAATAAAAATCTCGTTCGTCGTAATGATAATTGCGGCGGTCTTGGGACTGTGCGGCGGTATAATGTTGCCCTTGTTCAGGGGAATTCTGAGCCCGTCTTTAATTCCGATAGGCGTGGTGTTTCTGTCCTTAGGGCTCTCTTTCGATCTCGCGTTCGGAATATTTATACTGCATTATTATTTCAATCGTTTTATTTCCGTCGGGAATGAGTATTTTAAAGCGGATAAGCAGCAGGAAGAAACGATAAACAAACATTCCGAAGCGCTCGTTCGGATATGGTGGATAAGATATGTATGTATGATTATACCCGCCGCTGTGTTCATAATAGCGATGTTCATAATGTAGAAGAAGTACAAAAAATATCCCGAAAGTCGTTTCGGGATATTTTTTGTATGAATTCGGCTAAACTCTTGCAAAGACGGATAATATAGTGTATAATGGTTGCGAACGATAACGGAGAGATGTATGCTCATTGACGAAAACGTAAAAAATTTACTCGGGTTTCTGCGGCGCGCGGATCACCCCGTAAAGATCGTGGCGGCGACCAAAACGCGGAGCGCGGACGAAATAAACGCGCTTGCCGCTTACGGCATTACCGCTATGGGCGAGAACAGGGTACAGGAGCTGCTTTCCAAGTATGACGGTCTGAAAATGGACGAAATACATTTTATCGGCGCTTTGCAGACAAACAAGGTAAAGTACATCGTCGATAAAGTATGTATGATACAGTCCGTCGACAGATACGAACTCGCGGCGGAGATCGAAAAACGTTGCGGCGCAATAAACAAAGTAATGGACGTGCTCGTCGAAGTCAATGTGGGCGGAGAAGAGAGCAAAAGCGGTTGCGACGAAGACGGGTTGTTTCCTTTGCTCGAAAAGATATCCGTTATGCCGCATCTCCGCATAAAAGGACTGATGAGCGTATTACCGATAAATGCGTCCGACGGGCTGTACGTGAAAATGAAAACGCTGTTCGACTCGGTGCGCGGCAAGTATCCGACGGCAGAATATCTGTCGGTGGGAATGAGCGGCGATTACGAAAAAGCCGTGGCGCACGGAGCGAACATGATAAGACCCGGAAGCTTGCTTTTCGGCGAGCGCATTTACGGGCATAAATGAAGGAGAAAAGAATATGGACAGACATGATGTAAACGACTATCCGTATTACGAAGACACGCACGCAGAGCCTTACGAAGAAGACGATTCGATGCTTCCGCCCACTACGGCGCAGAAGATAGCGCCGCGCGATTATCAGAACGTGCTGGTATACGAACCGAAAAAATGCAGCGATGTTCAAACGCTCATCGATTATCTTAAACGCAAAGAGCCAGCGATAATAAATCTGGACAGTACCGATCCTGCGACCGCACAGCGCGTCCTTGACTTTACGGCAGGAGCGATGTATGCGCTCAACGGCAGCGTACTGAGGATATCGGGCAATATATTCTTGCTTTCGCCCGAAGGCGTAGGAGTTACCGTACCGCATGAACTTCGCAAAAAATAAACCCGACAAGAAAAGATACATCGTTCAGTCGATAGTGGCGGCGGGAGTGATTGCCGCCATACTCGTATTCGATCTTGTCACCAAATACATTACGTCGACGCGCATAGGCATAGGCGAGCGTATACAGATAATACCGAATTTCTTTTATTTCACGTACGTTCAGAACAGAGGCGGAGCGTGGTCGCTGGGCGACGACAATCCTTTCCTTATGAACGTGATAAAAGTGCTTACGGTATTTTTTGTGCTCGGCGTGCTTTTCGTGTTGTTTTTCCCCGATAAGCGCAAAAATCTTTATCTCATATTCAGTCTGTCCCTTCTTTCGAGCGGAGCGACGGGAAACTTTGTCGATCGAGTATGGCTGGGGTATGTCAGGGATTTCATATCTTTCTATATATTCAGTTATAAATTCCCGGTATTCAACATAGCGGACATAGCGCTCGTTACCGGCGTTATCATGCTGATAGTGAGTATAATAATATACTTCGTAAAAACGGAGATAAAACAGCGACGGGCAAAAAAGGAAGCCCGTAAAAACGCCGAAACTTCGGACGCGGACGACTGTTCCGACGACGAAACCCGAGACGGAAAAGACGGCGGTGAGGATAAATGAAACTGTTTGCCGAGCCGGACGAAAAAATAAGATTCGACGTATATCTCGCGGACGAAACGGAGTATACGCGTTCTTATATAAAGCAACTCATAGACGGCGGATACGCGTTGCTGAACGGCAAAAAAGCCAAGTGCGGCGCCGTACTGAAAAGGGGCGACGTGATCGATCTCGACCCGCCCGATCCGATAACGACGGTAGAGCCGCGCTCGGATATTCCCGTAGACATAATTTACGAAGACGCGGATATAGCGGTAATAAACAAACAGCAGGGGCTTACGGTGCATCCGGCTCCCGGAAATTACGACAACACTCTTGTGAACGCGCTTTTGTATCGGCTTAAAGACCTGTCGGCTATAAACGGCGCGTTGCGACCAGGCATAGTCCACCGCCTTGACAAGAATACGAGCGGAGTAATGGTAGTGGCGAAGAACGATAAAGCGCATTTGTCTTTATCCGAACAGATAGCCGAACGCAAGGTAACAAAGATATATTACGGTATTGTCGACGGACATTTCAAAGAAGAAACGGGCAGGGTGGACGCGCCCATAG
>CALWBH010000124.1 GCA_944376015.1 uncultured Clostridia bacterium | reverse complement strand
GAGAGATTTCGAGGCGCAGACGTGCAAAATTTGTACGGAGGCAAAGCCTCCGCACGTCCCCGAAGCCTGCCTTATGGCGGCGAGGGAAATTTCGCGCGTATCCGCCCGAAAGAATCCGCAAGCGCGGAAATTGTATTGCGCACGCCTGTGGCGAGCGTTAGCGGTGCGCAATATAAGAGATCCCGCAAGCGCGGAAATAAGGTGGCGGACGCCAACGGCGAGCGTTAGCGGTCCGCAACCAAAAGGTTATCGCTTAAAAGGCAGGAAATCTCCGACGTCCTTGTCCGTGTAAATATCGTTGTTTATTTGCGACGCGCGCATAACGCACCCTTTGCCGTAGCGCAGACGCAGACTCTCTATCGCGCGGTCGAATTTTTCGTCCGTTTCCGCGTGCTTTCTCTCGTCGAACATAGAGAGCTGTACTGGCGCGCATGCGTCGGAGAGCGCGAACGTAGCCACGTCCACCGAGCGCAACGGACGTCCGTCGTGTATTTCGTCGAGCAGCAGGCGAGCGTTGTCCGCAATATCGTCCGCCGAGCATATCGGGAAGGGCAGTGCAAGCTGTTTTCCGTTGCGCGTCAGATCGGTATAGCGTATGCCGAGATATATTCCGCTCGCTTTGAAACCGTATTTTCTGAGCCGCGCCGCCACGAGCTCGGACAGGTAACAAATAAGCGTGACTATGTCTTCGCGTGTGACGAGATCGCGCAGGGCGGTGAGACCGTGGCTCACGCTCTTTACTTCGCGCGACGTTATCGCTTCGCGTACCTCTCCGCACTCCTCGCCGTTAGCCGCTTTGCGTAAGTCCACGCCCGGTTTTCCGAGCAGTTTTTTTATCACGCGTTCGTCCGAGCGCGCAAGCTCTCCGATCGTGTATACGTTTATTTTGTGCAGTTTTTCTTCGGTATGTCTGCCGACTCCGCACAACTCCGCCACTCCGAGTCCCCATACTTTTTCGCGGAAGTCGTTTTCGGTGATAACCGTTGTCGCGTCGGGTTTCTTCATGTCGCTGCCCAGCTTCGCAAACAGTTTCGTAAAACTCACGCCCACGCTTGCGGTAATCCCCAGCTCGTCTTTAACGCGGCTTCTCAGCTCGTCCGCTATCGCTTTTCCGCCGCCGAACAGCTTTATCGTCTGCGTGCAGTCCAGCCAACATTCGTCGGGGCCGAACGGCTCGACGAAACAGGTATAGCGGTTGCAGATTCCGAACATTTTTTTGGATATTTTATCGTATTTGTCGAACCGCGGCGGAACGAACACAATACCCGGCGCTTTCGCCGCGGCTTCCGCGACAGTGTCTCCCGTTTTTACGCCGTACGCTTTGGCTATCTCGTTTTTAGCCAGCACAACGCCGTGCCGCTTTTCGGGCGAACCCGCCACGGCTACCGGCAAACCGCGCAGGGAAGGATCGCAAATGCACTCTACGCTCGCGTAAAAATTATTCATATCGATGTGTAAAAACGTTCCCATTCGTCTTGTCCGTTACCGCTTACGCTGGGTAAGCGGCGAAAAAATTATTGTCGTTATTTATAGTATTTCGCGTATCCAAAATGTTATTTGTCGTTTTTCGCAAAGTACTCCGCATTTTTGCATATAGTTTGCGATACCCGACATTTTCGATTCGATACTCAAAAGTTTTTGTCCGTAAGAGTCGTTTAACGTCGTTTTTCGCAAAGTATTTTACGGTTTTATACGGCTTAAACGCCTCCGTCTTTCTCTCAGCCGCTTGTGATGTACGGAAAATCTGCCGTATCCTAAATTAGTTGCTTGCGTCGTCCGTGCCGTCAAAGGAACGAAGTCGCTGTACGCCGCTCAGAGCGGGTAAGCCGTTCGGTTTTTGCTTTATGCCGTTCGTAGCGTAAATGCGACTACCTGTATGTTTACCGTATTCGCTCATACACGACGAACCACTCGTTGAAGTCGTTTATGTCGTTTACCGCATTCGCTCATATACGGCGAACTACTCGTTAAGGTCGTTTACCGTATTTTGCTCATATTCCACGTGCTAATCGTTGAAGTCGGTTATATGTCTACCGTATCTTATTCATACACGACGTATTAGATGTTGATATCGCTTATGTCGTTTACCGTATTCGCTCATACACGGCGAACTAACTGTTGAAATCGTTTATATGTTTAACGTATTTAAACGCAAGGTAAGTCACGCTCCGTATTTTTTCGGTAATGCTTTTAATAAACTAAGTCATATCGGGAAGAGCGCACTCCGCCGCCAAGCTTTATTGTTTACGTAGAACATATATTCGATACAACTTTATTATAATCTTTTGTGTACGCAATGTCAAGTATTAGAACAAATTTTCCATAATTTTCATTATAAAGTAAGAGAAAAGCCGTTATACGCTTGACAAAAAAGCGAGTCAGGCAATAAACTATAATAAAGGGATAAAGGCGATGGAAAGGGAACGGCGCGGCAACGCCGGACAGCGTGCGCCGAAAAAGCTTGTGTAAGGAAATGAAAAACAGGTATAAGGGCATAATATTCATAACGGTATCGGCGTTTTTCTTCGCGCTTATGAACCTTTTCGTCAAGCTGTCGGGCGATCTGCCGACTATGCAGAAGGCGTTTTTCCGCAATCTGGTAGCCGCGGTTGTAGCGCTGGCAATGTTGCTTGCGAAGCCGTCGCAGTTCAAGACGATAAAAGGCAATGTATTTTCGCTCGTTATGCGCTCGGTTGCGGGCACGCTGGGCGTGATACTCAACTTTTATGCGATAGACTGTATCGACATAGCCGACGCGAGCATACTCAACAAACTGTCGCCGTTTTTCGCCATAATTTTTTCGTGGATTATCCTTTGCGAAAAACCCGGCAAGCTCGAATTTCTCGCGGTACTTATAGCGTTTGTCGGAGCGGGTTTTGTGGTGAAACCGACGTTTTCCGTCGAAGTTCTGCCCGCGCTTGGCGGAGTACTCGGCGGAATGATGGCGGGGCTTGCGTATACCTATGTGCGCAAAGCGGGCTCGAACGGCGCGTCGCGGAATCTGATAATATTTTTCTTTTCGGCGTTTTCGTGCGTGGTCATACTTCCGTTTATGGTGATAAGCTATAAGCACATGGAGTGGTGGCAGATACTTTATCTGCTCGGCGCGGGCGGTAGCGCGGCAGGCGGTCAGATATTCATAACGAGAGCTTACACTTACGCTCCGGCGAAAGAGATAAGCGTATTCGATTATTCGATAGTGATATTTACCACGGTGCTCGGCGTGATATTCCTTTCGGAATTTCCGGACGCGCTCAGTTACGTGGGTTACGTTATCATAATTGGCGGCGCGGCGATAAATTGGGCGTATCATTTATATAAAGAACGCCGCAAGGCGGACGTAAAGGAAAAGATAAAAGAACCGCAAAACGCGGAGCGGGGAGCGGGCGCGAAAGACGGGGAGAACAGCGATGGATAAATTCGAAGTGGTGTCGCCGTACAAGCCTACGGGCGATCAGCCGACGGCTATCGACAGCATAGCCGAAGGCATAGAAAACGGCTTGCGGCATCAGGTATTGCTCGGAGTAACGGGCAGCGGCAAAACGTATACCATGGCAAAGATAATAGAGCGTATCAACCGACCTACGCTCGTTCTCGCGCACAATAAAACGCTTGTCGGGCAGCTTTGCAACGAGTTCCGCGAGCTGTTCCCGAAAAACCGCGTCGAGTATTTCGTGTCGTATTACGATTACTTCCAACCCGAGGCGTATATCGTACCGACGGATACCTATATAGAAAAGGATCTCTCGATAAACGACGAGCTGGACAAGCTGCGTCACTCCGCGACGTGCAGTCTTGCCGAACGCCGCGACACGATAGTCGTTGCGAGCGTGTCGTGCATATACGGTCTCGGCGCGCCCGAAGAGTATTACCGAATGAGTATATCCCTTCGCCCCGGGCAGGAGATAGGGCGCGACGCGCTCATTCGTCGGCTTGTGGAGATAAACTATACCCGTTCGGATACCGAGTTCGAGCGTACCAACTTCCGCGTAAAAGGCGATACGATAGATATTTTCCCCGCGTCCAGCTCAGAGCGCGCGATACGCGTGGAGTTTTTCGGCGACGAGATAGACAGGCTCAGCGAAATAGAAGCTATCACGGGGCGCACGATATCGTTGCTCAAACACGCCGCGATATTTCCCGCGTCGCACTACGCCGTCGAGGGAAGCACAATGAAAAACGCGCTAATTAACATTTCTCACGACCTTGACGAGCAAATAAAGTTTTTCGAAATGCAGGGCAAGCAGATAGAAGCCTATCGCATAAAACAGCGCACCAATTACGATATGGACATGATGCGCGAAATAGGGTATTGCTCGGGGATAGAAAACTATTCGCGTTACTTCGACGGCAGAGCGCCCGGGCAGCCGCCGTATACGCTTCTCGATTATTTCCCCGACGACTTTATAATGTTTATCGACGAAAGCCACATGAGTCTTCCTCAGCTCCGCGCGATGTATAACGGCGACAGAGCGAGAAAAACCAATCTAGTGGATTACGGTTTCCGCCTGCCCAGCGCGTTCGACAACCGCCCGCTTAACTTCGAGGAATTCAACGAGCGCATAACGCAGGTGGTATACGTCAGCGCAACGCCGGGACCGTACGAACTTCAAATGGCGGGCAACGTTGCGGAACAGGTTATACGCCCGACGGGGCTTGTCGATCCGCCTATCGAAGTGCGCCCCGTAGGCGGTCAGATAGACGATCTGCTCGGGGAGATAAAGGCGTGCGTAAAATCGGGCGGGCGAGTGCTCGTCACTACGCTTACCAAAAAGATGAGCGAAAGCCTGACGGAGTTTCTTGCCGAGCACGGGCAGAAAGTGCGCTACCTTCACTCGGACATAGGCACAATGGAGCGTATGGAAATAATTATGGGACTGCGCCGCGGGGACTTCGACGTCATTGTCGGCATAAACCTTCTTCGCGAAGGGCTGGATATGCCCGAAGTCAAGCTCGTTGCCATTCTCGACGCGGACAAGGAAGGTTTTTTGCGTAGCGAGTCTTCGCTCATACAGACGATTGGTCGCGCCGCGCGTAATGCCGAAAGCAAGGTCATTATGTATGCGGACACGATAACGGGCTCGATGGATCGCGCCATAAAAGAAACCGATCGCCGTCGCGAAAAACAGCAGGCATATAACAAGGAACACAACATAACGCCGAAAACCATTGTCAAAAAGATAGCCAATACGCTGGAAATAACGACGAAAGCGACCGAGCAGCTCAGAGACGGGGATATAAGCAAGCAGATAGAATCGCTCCAAAGCCTGATGAAGACCGCTTCCGCCGCACTCGATTTCGAAACGGCAATCAAGCTCCGCGACCGTATAGCCGAACTCAAAAAACTGGAAAGGGAAATAAACAAATCAAAAGACCGTTGACGGCGGTTACTCATAATATTAAACTTCGCGGTATATTTTAACAAGATATGTATTTTGAAAATAACAAGGCTGTTGCATTTGCTTATGCAACAGCCTTGCCCGTTTAATTTTCTCTTTTGAGGATTATTTTCTATTCTGTCATTCGGTTACAATGTTGAATTCTATCGACGTGGGAACGTACTGTACGGGAATGCCCGATATCTGCCAGTCGTTGTCGGTGCCGCCGAGAATTTCTATGCTGAGTTTCGGACCGTTTTCGCATATCCAGTCGTTGTAATAACTGTCGCCCGATTCGGATTGAAGCGTAGTGAGCGTATAAGTGTATGCCGTATCGTTCATTGTAATTTTAATCGTCGAACCGACGGCAAGATTAAGTGAATCGGAAGGTCCTTTGAAATTCAAAGTATACGCGCAGTCGTACACGTAGAAGAATATCTGTTTGTCGTTAAGCGTGAAGGAGTCCTGTTTCAGGAAATCGACGGTAGCGGAGCTTGCATATTCGGTAGAGTTCGTTGCCGTTCCGACGTTTACGGACATAGTGCCTTTAAGTTCGTATTCTCCCGTTACGGAAACGAACCTTTGCGTAAATTCCTCGTAAGTTATGCCTTTGCTTTTAGCGTATGCCTGTTCTACGAAATCGGAAGAAAATTCGTAGCAGTTGTAATCGTTGTAACCGAGACGTCTGCCGTTCCAGTTTTTGTAATACTCATACGGTTTTTTATCGAAGGTATAAGATTTTACGTCGAATTTTCCGAGTTCTGTTTCGTTTACGGTGAACGTCGTTGCGGCATATACATCGTCCAGATTTTCCGTGCGGTTATCCGTTCTGCTTACAGTGCGGGTTTCGTAGTCAAAATCGAAAAATCCGGTTTCAAGTCCGTTATAATTGAAATTGCTTAAAATGCCCATCGAAAGTAAATTAAAATCGCCTATGGAAATAAACGGAGCGAAAATTTCAATATCTTCGTTTAAATATTGTAATCCTTCGTCATCGAATCCACATAATACATATTCGTATTTTACCGTACGAGAACTGCTTCCGCTGACTGTGGCGTATTCCGGATTGGAAAACATCGGCGTGCTTACATAACCTTGCTCATCTTTTATGAACTTAAAAGAATCGACGTAAAATGTTTCGTAACCGCTAAGCTCCTCGAACGATATCGACATTCTCACGCCGTTGGATTTTCCCGCGGTGACGGTAACGGGACCGTCGGCAAACAATTTCTGATATTCTTTATAGGAGTACGATTGTTTTGCAAACGTTTTTCCGCTACCGAATATGTCGGGATTGAGCGCGGCGAGCGTATCGTAATTATCGAATTTTATCGTTATCGCGCTTTTCTGCGTTTCGCTGATTTGCGACATATACGAAGAGTCGCAATATTCCGTCAGCTCGTCGTCGGTAGGACAGTCGAAAGTAAAATTGCCCGTTACTTCCGTTACCTCTCCGGTTACCGATATTTTCATGTCGCTTTCGGCTTTCATCCATGCGGTTTTATAGTAAGTATCGGATTCGCCGTTTGCAGCGACATCGTATGAAGTTCCGTTTATGACAACTTTAAGCGCCGAACCGTTATAATAAATGTTATCCGTTTCGATGACGAATCTGAAATCCGCGCCTTTTTCGATATAAGAGCCTTTGTCGTCCGAAGACATAACTGACGTTTCTATAGAAACGTTCGTTATATGATCGGGGAACTGTTCGGATATTTCATAGTAGCATTTGTTCGAGCCGCCGCTACCGATACCTCCGCAGGCGGAAAAAACGGCGGTGCAAAGAATCGCAATAAAAAGCGCGACTAATATGACTGTCAGTTTTTTTCTCATGTTATCATCCTCTCTTTTTTTATTTTGTGTAAAAATTATATCATAATGTTATTATTCCTGTCAATAGGCAATAAATAATCCGTTTGCCATATTTTTATTTTTGTCTCATTAAGATTTGTTTATAATCTCTTTTAAAGTTAAACCGATTATTCTCGTAAAATAAGGGCGATTTTGTGAGTATTTTTCATATAACAGTTAAGATAATAGAATAATTCGATCGGATAGCCGAATAAAAAGTTGTTGCATATCGACGGTATTCGTCATATTTCTGAATAAAATAAATTTAGTATCAAAATCAATTAATAATCCTATTGACACTAAATGTTTTGTATGTTATAATCGGATAAAAGGCGGTGAAAAATGAAAGATTTTTCGGTATATAAGTTAGATACGGATGTTTTTTATTCCGGAGCGGAAAGAAAAAATCAGTTAATTATAAATGGCGAAAGATATATAATGAAGTTTCAGAAAAAATCCGAAGTCGGATTGATATACAATCATGTTTCGGAATTTTTGGGAAGTCATATATTCGGACTGCTGGGTGTAGATGTGCAGGAAACGGAATTGGGAACATACAACGGTGAAAATGTGGTAGTTGTAAAAAACTTTTGCAAAGAAGGAGAAGTGCTTGTTCATTTCAATGACGTGGGTGAAAGTTCTTTGGAAGAGGATAAAGAGATGTATCAATACACTTACGATGATATTCAGAAAATGCTCGAAGAAAATATGAAATTGACTGATGTGAAAGAAACGGTCGAAAGATTTTGGGATATGTTTATAATCGATGCATTGAACGGAAATTTCGACAGACACGGCGGCAACTGGGGGTTTATCAAAAAGGACGGTAAATACAGGATTGCGCCGGTATACGATAACGGTTCGAGTATGTATCCCAAGCTTAACAGCGACGAAAAAATAAAAGAAGTAATGAACTCCGAAAAAGAAATCAACGACAGGATTTATAAATTTCCGACTTCGCATATAAAAATCGACGGAAGAAAGAGTTATTATTATGAAGTAATCGGCAGTTTGAAATACGAGGAATGCAACAAAGCGATAAAAAGGATTGTTCCTGAAATTAATTTCGATAAAATCAATACTTTGATTGACGGTATCGTTAATATCGGCGATACGAGAAAGGCGTTTTACAAAACAATGTACAGACTGAGATACGAAAAAATATTAAAAGAAGCGTTTGATAAGTTAAAAAGCAGGTGATAAATATGTTGACAAGAGAGTATATAAGCCCTTTGAGCGGTCGCCCTTATTACAGAAACGTCGGTCTGATAAAAGTTTACGACCGAAACGATCGCAGATATTCGGTAGGCGAAATTATATTGGAAAGGTTTGACGAGCAAAATTTCCAGTATATCATAAAGCCTTATTGGAATTCCGTTGATAATCTTCCGCGCGGGCTTTTTCAAGGTATTCCCGGTATCGATATGAGTTTAAGAAAAGACAGATATTACCGCGTGAATATCACGCCTGCTTTTATCGGAATGAGAACGCCGAGCGAATCGAGGGAAGACGTAATGCAATTGATGGCGTCCGTAGGCTTGGATTATTACGACAGATTCGAGTGGCTTTTACGAAGCGAAACAAAGTGCGGAGACGATAATCTGTTGGTTGAAAGAAAGCCCGAAGGTCATAGAACGGTGAGAAATCTTAAAAATATCGACGATTTAAAGCTTAATCCCGACGATACGGTTGTAATAAACGATTTAAGCGATTTTCACGGCGGCAATAGAAATATTGTTCGCGATATATATTACGTTTTGCAAACGGGAGCTAAAATTTTTATCGAAAGCGAAAACAGATATCTGCGTGATACCGAAGTAAAATCAATGCTCTATTTGCTTAATAATATGCTCGTCGGTATGGAAAAAAACGCCATGAATAACCGACGGCTTGGGCGTGAAACGGCAAAAGCAGCGGGAAGATATACGGGAAGAAAACCGATAAAGATCGATACCGAACTTCTGAGGCAGGTGGCAGAGGAGTTTAAAAATAAAAGTATTATTGAAAAAGAGGCAATGGAAAAACTTTCTCTGCGTTCGAGATCGACGTTTTACAGAAAACTTAAAACAGTGAAAAAACAGTCTGACGTATTTTAAGCGCTTATTGTAAAATTCGACTTAATTCTGGCATTTAAATGAATTTCAGAGATAATAAAATACTGCCGCGCGTTCGTGCGCGGCAGTATTTCTATATAAATTTAATCCGTGATACAGAGTATATCGTTAGCGTCAAGGTTCAGCAATGCACAAAGATTAGCCAAAGTGTTGAGCGCGGGTAATTTATCGCCGTGTAAATAACTGCTTATTTGTTGCGGTTTAGCTCCGATTCTTTTTGCTATTTCCGTCTTAGTTAAGCTGCTTTCGCTTATCGCTTTTGAAAGTTTGCTTTGTATTTGCTTTAAGTTAATCATATGCATTACTCCTTTGATAAAAAAATTATATACCGTTTTGGTGTATAATTCATAAGTCACGCCCTTTGGGCGTAAAATATTTTGTCATTTTAATCTGTAATGCAAAGTATATAATTTGCGTCTTCGTCGAGCAATTTACATAAATTAGCAAACGTGTCAAGGGCGGGAAGCTTCTTTCTGAGCAAATAACAAGATATCTGTTGATGTTTTATTCCGAGTTTTTCCGCGATTTCGGTTTGAGTCATTCCGCTTTGCCGTATGGCTTCGGCAAGTCTTTTCTGTATTTGTTCGAGCGCTATCATTATAATACCTCCGTAAATATATTTACGATAGTATTTTTTCACCCTATGGATGCAATAAACATGAATTGCATCTAATGGGTGCAAATTACTTGACTTTATCCTA
>CALWBH010000123.1 GCA_944376015.1 uncultured Clostridia bacterium | reverse complement strand
AAAATTGTTTCGGGGTACCCTACTTGTTCCGCTATGTATTTTTATCCGTCGCCGTCATCGTCACGTCTGTCCGCGACGCTTTTTTTCTGCGTCTGCAAAAAAGCCTGAACAGCGGACGTAAAAATGCGGGCAGTTTTATACATATTATTTTCGACATACTATACGCCTCCCGTATAATATATGACGTAAAGCGTTAGTTGGTTACCTGTTTTATAAAGCTTTGAATTTCTCTATTACCTTGGAGGGATTCTCCGCTCCGAACAGATAATTGCCCGATACCATAACCGTGGCGCCGGCATCCGCGATTTCTTTCATGTTATCGCCTATGACGCCTCCGTCAATTTCGATCTCAACGTCGAGATCGCGTCTTTTTATTTCGGCTGCAAGCTTTTTAATGCGGTCTGTCGTACGCGGAATGTATTTCTGCCCGCCGAAACCTGGATACACGCCCATAACAATGACGAAATTGCAATAATCGAGCAAAGCAAATGCTTTTTCAAGCGGAGTGTCGGGGCTTATGGCTATTCCCGCCTTTACTCCGGATACCTTGATGCGCGTAAGATTTTCGCGCGCGAAGTCGGTTGCTTCGATATGGAAAGCAAGTCGATCCGCGCCCGCTTCGATGAACTTATCGAGATAACGTTCGGGCGCGTCAATCATAAGATGAACGTCGAGCGTAATTCGGGTGCACTTTTTTATGTCCGCTATCGTTTTTTGTCCGAAAGTCAGATTGGGAACGAACATCCCGTCCATCACGTCGCAGTGAATCATATCCGCGCCCGCTTTTTCCATTCTCAATACTTCCGCTCCCAGTTTTGAAAAATCTCCGCTGAGTATGGAAGGCGCCGTTTTTACAGCCATATTCTTCTCCTCGTAATTTTATCTGATTATTACCCGTATATTGAGCAGAATCCGAAATTCAATCGTTTTTATTTTGTAATTGCTTTTAAATCCGAAACATATCTGCGTTTCAGTTGTCCGCACGCTCCTTCGATGTCTTCGCCCAAAGAGCGTCTTATCGTTGCGGACGCTCCCAATGCCGTAAGCCGTGACAGAAAAGCCGAAGCTTCCCTACCGTTTACGCCTTTCAGACCGGTGTCGGTATCGTTAAGCGGAATAAGATTGATGTGGCACGGAAAGTCGCGCGTTAACCGCCTTAATTCCGCTGCGTCTTCCTCCCGATCGTTGAAAGAGTGCATAAGCGCGTATTCCACTATTATGCGTCTGCCGCTTTTTTCGAAATAATATTTCGCGGCGGAGATAATGTCTGCGACTTTATATTTCCTTCCCGTAGGCATTACCGTAACGCGCCTGTCGTCAAAGGGCGAATGAAGAGAGAGACACAGCGTCACCGAAAAACCGTCATCCGCGAGTCGTCTGATATTTTCAGTAAGACCGCATGTGGATAAAGATATGCTTCTTTGTCCGATGCTTTTACCTGCGCCAAGCAGTCTGATAAAAGTCGTGACGTTATCGTAATTGTCAAGCGGCTCTCCGCTTCCCATCAGCACGACATTACCGACGCGAGCGTCGGACAAGCGCTCTGCAAGATAACCGTCGGCGCATATTACTTCTCCGAGCATTTCGCCGGCAGTCAAGTTACGAAGTAACCCGTCTCTCCCCGACGCGCAAAAGGCGCAACCCATACGGCAGCCGACCTGAGTGGAAACGCATAACGTGTATCCGTACTTATATTTCATAAGCACGCCTTCCACCAGATTTCCGTCGCCGAGCTCGAAAAGAAATTTTACCGTACCGTCGTTTGAAGCCGCCGTTTTAATTATTTTCGCCCCGCATGCCGAGTATTTTTCGTCAAGAGTGGCGCGTAGAGCTTTGGGAAGATTAGTCATTTCCTCAAAAGACGCCCCGACGTTTAACCACTTATATATCTGATCGATACGATACTTTGGAAGTCCCTCGTCGCTCAGTTCTCGAAACAACTCTTCTTTTGTAAGATCTGTCAGAAGCTTTTTCACCCTTTGGTCATCCTTAATATATAAAACCCGTCCAAACCGTCGTACGGAAAAAACCTTATAGGTTTGCCTATTGTTTGAAAGCTTTTATCTGTCTCTAAAAATTTATCGGTTATTTTTTCGTCTTCTTCGCAAAACAGCGAACACGTGGAATAAGCGAGTCTGCCGCCCGGTTTAACGTATTCTGCCGCGACCGACAATATTTTGCCTTGTAATCTTGCCAGCTCCGCCACGTCGGACTCTTTTTTCCCGATAAGAATATCGGGAGAAGAACATATAAGTCCGCTACCGGTGCACGGTACGTCGCACACTACGAGATCGAATGCGTTAGCCCACTCTTTACGAAAAACCGTCGCGTCGTTCTGTAAAGCTTTTATGTCGCTTTTCATCCGAGCGGCATAAGCCTTTATCAGTCGCACTCTGTGTTCGTGCACGTCGCATGCGGTTATTTCGGAGTCGGGCAGCAATTCCGAAAGATATATCGCTTTACCTCCCGGCGCCGCGCACAGATCAAGTATCTTGATTTTTCCCGACAAACCTTCCGCATAAGCTTCCGCGGCATATATCGATGAAAGAGACTGCGCGGTATAATGTGTCGGATTGAGCTTTTTTAAAGTATTACGTGTAACATAATACCCTTTATTTGTAGCGGAATATTCGCTTTTTTCATCGGAAGACGTAATTTCTCTTTCGAAATCAGCTTTACTCACCGTCAAAGCGTTTCTTCGAATGTGAGTGCGCTTATCTGCCGAAAAAGAAAGTATCTTCAATGCGGATTCCTTGCCTAAATCGTTTATAAGCCGTTTTACCGCCCATTCCGGTCTGCTATATCGAACCGAAAGAGCGTAAGAATCGTCGCCGTCGGGAAATTTTACGTTCGGAGCGGCACGCAGAACGGCATTCACAAACCCCTTTATTCCCTTGAAACGCTCTCCCGCAAAACTTACGTATCTGTCCGTTGCGGCGTATATCGGAGAATTACCGTAAAAAATTTCGTATAAACCCATTTTAAGCAGTACGGCAACATCGTTCTTGACCTTACCTTTTTTTGAAAACTTTTCGATAACGTAATCCAGCGTAACGCTCTTGTCAAGTACTCCGTATACGATTGCGGTCACTGCGGAACGAGACGCTTCATTTACGGACGGAAGCGCTCTGTCAAGTTCTACCGATGAATACGCGTCTTCATACAGCACTTTTTTCAGAACGTTGTATGCGGCTCGTTCTTTTTCGAATTCACTGCTCACCGAACGCATCCCCCGCTTTCAGTTTACAGCCGTTAAGAAAATCCGCGCAACACATTCTTTTTTTGCCTTCGAGCTGTATCTCTTCTATCAGTAGCGCGCCGCTTCCGCATGCGACCGATATGCCGTTTTTATTTACTGATAAAACAGAGCCGGGCTTCCCTTGTCCTATACAGGGCGCGGCGCGGTGCACTTTAAGCATTTTGCCGTTATAAAAAGTATACGCTCCCGGCCAAGGCGTCACACCGCGTATAAAACAGTCCAACGTATCGGAAGATTTGCTCCAATCTATAAGGCCGTCCGCCTTACGGAGCATGGGATAGTATGTCGCCGATTTCTCGTCCTGTCTGATCGGCGTCAGCTCGCCCTTTTCAAGCTTATCGAGACATTCGATTATCGCCGTAGCGCCAAGTTCGCCCAAGCGCGCAAATAAAGTGCCTGCGGTATCGTATTCGGAAATACCTGTCTTTTTTACGTAAAGTATATCCCCCGTGTCGAGCCCTTCCGTCGTTTGCATTACTGTTATGCCCGTTTCTTTTTCTCCGTTCATGATCGCGCGCTGTATGGGACAGCTGCCGCGGTAAGCCGGGAGTAAAGACGCATGAATATTCAATATGCCGTAGCGCGGAATTTCGATTATTTCGCGGCTAAGTATCTGACCGTATGCCGCAGTGATATAAACGTCCGCGTCCAGCGAACGCAACGTATCGACGCCTTCCGTTCTTATTTTTCCGAACTGATAAATCGGCAAGCCTTTTTCGAGCGCATATTTTTTTACAGCGGAAAATACGGTAACTCCGCGGTTGCCCGGTTTGTCGGGCTGAGTTACCACACCTATGACTTCGTGACGCGACGAACACAGTGCGTCAAGAGAATATACCGCAAAATCGGGTGTTCCCATGAAAAGTATGCGCATGTTACCTGCCTTATTTGCCTTTTTTACGTATCATTTTATCGACGAACAATATGCCGTTAAGATGATCGAACTCGTGGCAACAAATATTAGCGAAAAATCCTTCCGCTTTAAAAGTAAATTTTCTACCGTTTCTGTCCTGAGCGGCGACTTCGATTTTTTTCGGTCTTTCCACTTCGCCGCGTATATCCGGAACGCTCAGACAGCCTTCGTTGCATATCTGTTTGCCTGAATGACCTAATATCACGGGGTTTACAAACTCATAAAAATCTTTACCGTTCGGACTGATGACGACTGCGCGTTTAAGCACGCCGACTTGCGGCGCGGCAAGACCTACTCCGTCCTCGAATATCATCGTTTCGGTCATATCGTCGAGAAGCTCCGCAAGTCTGCCGTCAAACTCCGTAACTTCTTTCGCGCGTTTTCTGAGAACGTCTTCGCCGATCTTCACTACAATTCTTCTTGACATATCGTTTCTTCCGTTAAGATAATTTTGTCGGGTTAATTTCCGCATACGAAGATACTTTGGGTACTCGCGTTTCGTCCACCGCCGTAAATATGCCGTCAACTATGTTTTCCGAACCCGGCGCGAGACGTACAAGTATCTGCATGCGATATTCGTCCATTATTTTTTTTAGAGGCGCGCGCATGTATCCGAGATATATGAATTTATCGGGAAATGCGTTTTTGAGCGCGTCTACTCTGTCGTAAATATTTTTTAAAACCTGTGCCGCCTTTGTATCGTCTTCTCCGCTGACAAGCACGCGCACTATGGTGGAAAAGGGCGGATATTTGGTTACTTCGCGAAGATTGATTTCTTTTTCGTAAAAGCCTTTATAATCTCCGTTCCTTACGAAATTATACACGTAGTGCGAAGGCGCATAAGTCTGTAAAATTACTTTTCCGGGCAAAGAGGCTCTGCCCGCGCGACCCGCCACCTGCGTAGTAAGCTGAAAAGTACGCTCCACGCTTCTGTAATCCGCCATATGCAGACTCATATCCGCGTCGAGTATCCCCACAAGAGTAACGTCGGGAAAATCATGACCTTTGGCTATCATTTGCGTACCGACGAGTATCTTGGCTTTTTTCTGTCCGAATTCGCCGAGTATTCTGGCATGAGCGTCTTTTGTGCGCGTACTGTCATTGTCCATGCGCAATATTCCCACTCCCGGGAACAGCTCTTGCAATTGCGACACTACTTTTTCCGTACCTATGTAGCCCTCTTTG
>CALWBH010000122.1 GCA_944376015.1 uncultured Clostridia bacterium | reverse complement strand
GCAACACCATGGCGATGTTTTTACGCAGGCTTTCGAGATCGTATTCGCGCACGTCCTTGCCGCCCACTTTGACCGTACCTACCGTAGCGTCGTAAAGGCGCGGAATGAGCTGAACGAGCGTGGTCTTGCTCGAACCCGTCCCGCCGAGTATGCCGATGACTTCTCCGGATTTTATTTTAAGATCCACACCTTTAAGAGCGCATTTGTCATCGTCGCCCGCATAGGAGAAATCCACTCCGTCAAACTCGATCGAACCGTCGGAAACTTCCTTTTCCCCGTTTGCGGGAGAAGTAAGCGTACTCTCGGTAGTAAGCACCTTATTTATACGCGACGCGGACTCTATCGCCATGGTTATCATGACGAGTACCATTACAAGCATTATCATACTCATAAGTATCATTATGGCATACTGTATGAGCGCGGAGAAATCGCCCACCTGCAACGCACCGCCTATCACGGGTATACCTTGTTTTTCCCTTACTATAAATACCGTGCTGACGGTACTCGTAACAAGCACGAGTACGAACATTATGAAATACACGATGGGATTGCTGAGCGCGAGTATGGTTTCCGCTTTGGTGAAGTCCTTTTTGACTTCCGTAGCCGCTTCGTCGAATTTCTTTATTTCGTAGTCTTCCCTTTCGAACGCTTTAACGACTCTCGCCGCACGCGCGTTTTCCTGTATGCGCAGGTTCATGTTATCGTACTTTCTGAATACTCTGCGGAAAATCGGAAGCGCGCGTTTGGGCACGAGCGCCATTGCCGCAAGAAGCACTATCGCCGCTACGAGGAATATCAAAGCGAGGAACCAGTTCTTTGTAAATGCCATTATAAGCGCGGCAATGAACATCAAAGGACTGCGCACCGCTATTCTGATTATCATCATATACGCGTTCTGCACGTTGGTGACGTCCGTTGTAAGACGAGTAACGAGCGACGACGTGGAAAACGAATCTATGTTTTCGAACGAAAAATCCTGTATTTTATAATAAAGATCCTTTCTGAGATTTTTTGCGAATCCCGCGGACGCTTTCGCGCACATTTTACCCGAAAGCATACCGAATGTAAGCGATAACACCGCCATTCCTATGAGGATCCCCGCATAGGCGAATATCAATCCTATGCTGCTCGTGTCTATCGTAGCCTTCGTTATACCCGTCTGTACTCCTATAACGGTGAAGTAATGCGCCACTTCGCCGGTACCGCTTATCTCCACACCCTGCAAAAAGTTGATGAGATCGGAACAGAACATAGGCAAAAACACTTCGAGCACGACTTCGATCGCCACGAATACTATCGAAAGTATACTGGGAAGTTTGTATTCCCTGATACTTTTTGACAGCTGTTTTATCATTGTTTTTCAGCCTCCATATTACTGCAAAGTTTATCTACCACTTTAAAATATATTTCGAGTTCTTCGGGATCTATACCGTCGACAAGCCGTTTTTCCCAATCTTTTACTCGCTCGGCAAAACGATCGTGAAGATCCTTGGCTTTATCCGTCGCTTCAACGAATTTAAGCCGCCTGTCGCGTTCCGCCTGCTTTCTTACTATAAAACCGTCTTCTTCGAGCTGAGCGAGACTCGCCGCCATCGTAGAACCGCGCACGAAAAATTCGGCTTCCAGATCTTTCTGGTAAACTTCCTTTCCTTCGTGCTCGCATAAATAACCTATTATCATACCGCGAAGTCTGTAACTCAACGGCGCGTCGCTCTTTTCGTCGCACAGCTTTATACTTCTGAAAATCAGATTGTGCAACCGACGCTCTTCAAGTAATATCTGTTTTTCCATAAGCGCTAACTTATACCCTGTTTATTAAAAGTAAATTAAAAACAAAGAAAAAACGTGAGTATCCTAACTATTTTTCAGTATACTCACGATAATTTTTATTGTCAAGCGATTTCGCTAAGTTATTCGGTTGTTTTACGCTCCATCTGTTCAAGTCTTTCAACGATTTTGTCGACCATACCGGAAAGTATCATCGATCTGGTCTGTCCTACCGCGCTCGGTATGGTAAACTCGTTTGCCGCGCCGTGGACTTTTTCTATCGGTTTCTTACAGCCGAGCAGGAATGCGCCGCCGTACGAATTGTAATCGAAGTTACGCATTACTTCGTCTGCGGAAGCGTTTATGAAGGAAACGTCGGTGCCTGCCGGCGCGTTTTTCATAAGCGCCGCCACCATATCGTTCATTACGTAACGCGCTGTGCCTTCTATGCTTTTAAGCAATACGTTTCCTACGAAGCCGTCGCACACGAGCACATCGTATTTTCCCGAAAGCGCGTCGCGCGCTTCCATATTCCCCACAAAATTGACGGGCATGTTTTTGAGAATTTTAGCGGTCTGCGCGGTGAGCATGTTGCCTTTGTGCCCTTCGACGCCGACGTTGACGATAGCCACGCGCGGATCGCTCACTCCGCAAACGCTCTGCATCATTCCCGTACCGAGAAGCGCGAACTGCGCAAGATACTCGCTTCTGCAATCGGAATTGGCGCCGCAATCGATAAGACAAACGCTGCCGCCGTTCGCCGTAGGCAGCAACGGAGCAAGCGCGGGACGGTCTATTCCGCGTATACGCCCTACAACGAATATTCCGCAACAAAGTATGGCGCCCGTACTGCCGGCGCTTATCATTCCGCCCACTTCGGGATCGTTTTTAAGAAGCGTCGCGCCTTTCACGAGAGAAGAATCCCGCTTCTGACGGAGCGCCACCGTCGGGGATTCGTCGTTGCCTATTATCTCGCTGGCGGGCAATATTTCCAGTCTCGATCTGTCGTACTCATACTGCGAAAGCTCGCCGTTCAGAAACTCGGGATCGCCGGGCATGATTATATGTACATCGGTATATTGTTCTACGGCAGCCGCGGTGCCTTTTATAAGCGCGCGCGGATTGTCGCCGCTGAAAACGTCCACTACTATTTTGATCATATTTTTCCGTTCCGAATCATAACTCCGCGGCAGTATCCGCAACATTTTTTCCCGCCTCGAACAATGCGCCGTGAGTCTCTTCCCATTCTATAAGCGCAGGCGGCTTTTCTTCTTTAGCAAGCCTGTTCTTTCTTTTCCAACGTTTGTTTTTTACGTAATCGTCGAGTATGATACGGCATTTGGCAAACTCGTATGCGTAACGCTCGGTTATCGCCGCAACGTCCGCCGCACTCGGCATACGACCTTTTGCTTCCAC
>CALWBH010000121.1 GCA_944376015.1 uncultured Clostridia bacterium | reverse complement strand
ATAAAAGAGACCGCTTGACTTTTACGTCCGCGAAACCGTTTGGGAATGTTCCGCGTCCACGACGTTCCTGATAAATATAGATAAATTTACTCATAGTATAGATGTGCGGCGGGTCGTAAGCGGAGCGGTATCTGCGGACGAAACCGCGTTTCGAAATAAATCGCAACGGAGAAAAGGATTTGGAAACCGAAGAAAAAACCACGGAGCTCAGCCGTATAGAGGCGTTGGAATCGGACGAGCGCAGGGAAGACGCGAACGAAGACGTGATAGAACTCGCGTTGGAGCTCGGACGCGCGCTCATAGAAACGGGCGGGGAATTGCAACGCGCGGAGTATGCGGCGGAAAAGCTGTGCCGAGCGTACGGCGCCGTGGCTACCGACACTTACGCTACGGGAACAGTTATAATTCTTACCGCGGAGTTCGAAGACGGCAACCGCACTACCCGTTCGGTACGGGTGCGCAGAGACGCGGTCGATCTTCGCGCGTTCGAGCGGATCAACGCGCTTTCGCGGGAATTTTGCGAGACAGCGCCGCCGCCCGACGAAGCGGAAAAACGTCTGAAAGAAGTAATTAAGCAAAAAACGGCTCCGCTCTGGCAGGAGATAGCGGGCGTTGCGCTCGGTAGCGCAGGAATGACGGTGGCGTCTATGGGGAGCATGCTTGACGGACTGATAGCGGCGTTTGCTGCGGCTATAGTCATTTCGCTCAATTACTATTTTTCCCGCGTGGTCGGTAAATTCGTAACCACCGCGCTTTCCGCCTTTCTCGCAAGCGCGGTCTGTATAATTTTTTATGCGATAGGCGCGGGGGACAATCTGCCGACTATGATAACGGGCGAAATACTCGTGCTCGTTCCGGGACTGACCATACTGAGTTCGATGCGGGATATGCTTAGCGGTAACGTCGAAAGCGGCGCGACGCGGTTTTTACAAAGCGTGCTTGTCGCGCTCGGGCTTGCGATAGGTATTTCGCTCGCGTTGCTCGTGTTCCGTCCGCTTGTAGGCGACGCCATGAACGCCGTCGTCGTAAGCGGCGTGGGCGGAGAGTATTTCCCGATAGTGCGCGTAGCTTCGAGCGTAGTGGGCGCGCTCGGATTTTCGCTGTTTTTTCATATCGAATACAAACGCATACCTTTCGCGCTCGCAAACGTGTTCGTGACCATGGTGATAATATGCCTCATGGAATACGCGGGCGGAGTGGATCAGGTGTTTTTTCGCACTCTGGCGGCGTCGTTCGCGGTGACTTTGATCAGCGAAATACTCGCTTCGCGGCTTAAAGCGCCTACCGTGGTTTTTCTCACTCCCGCGCTGCTGCCCATGCTTCCCGGAACGAATATGTATCTGTTCATGAGTTATATGGTTTCGGGCGAATATTCGCTCATGGCTCAAAACCTTATAATTGCGTTCCAGGGCGCGCTCGGTATAGCTTGCGGGATTCTCGCCGTGGGCGCGGTGGCAACGGGGATACGCAGATTAGCCGCGCGCATACCTTTCGTCCGCGGTAAACGTTCCTGAAAACCGGGTTATGAGAAGAAAAGACAGAGAAATATCGAACTTCGGCGAAATGATCGCGGTGCTGTCCGACTGCGACTGTTGCAGGCTGGGAATTACCGACGATGACGGTTGCGCGTATATAGTGCCGATGAACTTCGGGTATTCCGTTTCGGGCGGCGCGCTTACGCTTTATTTTCATTGCGCGGCGGAAGGCAAAAAACTCGATCTGATAAAAAAGCGTCCTTTCGTTTCGTTTGAAGCGGACTGCGCGCACGGACTGATCGGAGGACTGCGCGCCTGCGACTGCACTTATTCGTATGCGAGCGTTATGGGCAAAGGGAAAATTACCGTGGCGGCTACCGACGAAGGAAAGCGTTTCGGACTCGAAAAACTTATGTCGCGTTACGCAAAGGACGTCGGAGCGGACTTTTCCGAAAAATATCTCGCCGCGACGGAAGTTCTCGCGCTTGAAGTGATCGAATGGACGTGTAAAGTCAATAAAAGATGAAATTCGTCAAACATAAAAAAACGCTTTTCGAAGTTGCGTTCCGCAAAGCGTTTTTTTATGTTTTTTCCGCGAAGCCGCGGCATATCGCGTCCGTGACGGTTTTTTGAGAAAAATATAAATATTGCGTTCTGCGCCGTTATTGTGTGAGAATATGGGGAGATACGCAAGCGCATATAAAGTCGCTTTAAGGCGCAATTCAAGCCGTCAGAGCGTAAGCAATGGAAAATTTTTATGCCGTGACACGATAAATTGTAGCAAAACGCTTTATTTTTTCGGCGCATTGTGGTATAATCTTACATATAAAGGAGAGTTCCCATGGAAGAAAAGGTAAAAGGCAGTTATACCGCCGATAATATTCAGGTGCTCGAAGGGCTCGATCCCGTCAGAAAACGTCCCGGAATGTATATCGGCTCGACGGACGAAAGGGGATTGCATCACCTTATCGTCGAGGTCGTGGACAATGCCGTTGACGAAGCTCTTGCCGGATATTGCGATACCTGCACCGTCGAGATCGCTCGCGACGGCAGCGTTTCCGTTACCGACAACGGGCGCGGAATACCTGTGGACATGAAAAAAATAGTCAAAAACGGCAAACAGGTGGAAGTTTCCGCCGTGGAAGTCGTCATGACTCATCTTCACGCCGGCGGTAAATTCGGCGGCGGGGGATACAACGTTTCGGGCGGATTGCACGGCGTGGGCGTAACCGTTGTCAACGCGCTTTCCGAGTGGCTGGACGTCGAGGTTTACCGCGACGGAAAAATTTACCGTCAGCGTTTCAATCGCGGCGTACCCATGCGCGATCTTCAAATCGTCGGGAAGACGGACAAGACGGGCACGAAGGTATCGTTTATGCCCGACCCCGATATATTCGAAACGGTGGATTTCAGTTACGATACCGTCCGTTCGCGTTTGCGCGAAGTGGCTTATCTCAACAAGGGCTTTACCGTCAATCTTATAGACAACCGCGTCGGAAGAGAGAAGAACGAAACCTTTAAATTCGACAACGGCATACTCGATTTCGTCGATTATCTCAACCGCACGAAAGAGACGATATTCCCCGAATCGCTTTATATCGAAAAGGTTCTTTCGGACAGCGAAGTGGAAATAGCGATGCAGTATAACGACGGGTACAGCGAAAATATATACGCGTACGCCAACAACATCAATACCGAAGAAGGCGGCACGCATCTCGAAGGTTTCCGCAACGCGCTCACCAAAGTCATAAACGACTATGCGCACCGCAACAACCTGCTTAAAGACGAAGACAAACTTTCGGGCGAAGACGTCCGCGAAGGTCTTACCGCGATCATTTCGGTCAAGCTCAAAAACCCGCAGTTCGAAGGTCAGACCAAAACCAAGCTCGGCAACAGCGAGATGCGCACGATCGTGTCGAAGGTGCTTATCGACGGATTGGGAACATATCTCGAAGAAAATCCCGCTCCCGCGAAAGAGCTTGTGCTCAAAACGATAACCGCGCAACGCGCGCGCGACGCGGCAAGAAACGCCCGAGAGCTTACCCGCCGCAAAGGCGTGCTTGAAAGCAGCACTCTTCCCGGCAAGCTCGCCGACTGTTCGGATAAAGACCCCCGCAATACGGAGATATACATCGTCGAGGGCGACAGCGCGGGCGGCACGGCAAAGCAGGGCAGAGACAGGCGTTTCCAGGCGATACTCCCGCTCCGCGGAAAAATACTCAACGTGCAGAAAGCGCGCCTTAACAAGGTGCTCGAAAACGCCGAGATAAAGGCTATGATTACGGCGTTCGGCTGCGGTATCGGCGACGAGTTCGACGAAAGCAAATTGCGTTACGACAAGATAATATGCATGACGGATGCCGACGTAGACGGTTCGCATATCCGCATACTTCTGCTCACGTTCTTCTTCAACTTCATGCGTCCGCTCATAGAGAAAGGGCACGTGTACAGCGCGATGCCGCCGCTCTACAAGATAAGCAAGGGCAAGCGCGTGGAATACGCATACTCGGACAAAGAGCTTGCCGCGAAACTTGACAGCATAGGCAGAAAGGGATGCGAAGTACAGCGTTATAAAGGTCTGGGCGAGATGAGCAAGGATCAGCTTTGGGAAACGACCATGAGCCCCGAACATCGCACGCTTATACAGATAACGATGGACGACGCGTTCGAAGCGGACGAGATATTCTCCACTCTGATGGGCGATCAGCCCGAACTCAGACGGCAGTTTATCGAAGAAAACGCCAAGCTTATCGAGACCAAAGATCTCGACGTATGATAAGGAGAAGTTATGGCTAAAGACGATAACAAGGCAAGAGTGCCCGACAATACCAAATATCTCAAAGTCAACGTGAACGACGAGATGAAACAGTCTTTCATCGCTTACGCGATGGCGGTCAACGTTTCCCGCGCCATTCCCGACGTGCGCGACGGTTTCAAGCCCGTTCACCGCAGGATACTTTACTCCATGAACGAGCTCGGTCTTTCCGCCGATAAGCCGTACCGCAAGTGCGCGCGTATCGTCGGCGACGTGCTCGGTAAGTATCATCCCCACGGCGACAGATCGGTGTACGACGCGCTCGTGCGTTTGGCGCAGGATTTCTCCATAAGAGAACCGCTCGTCGACGGACAGGGTAACTTCGGTAGCGTGGACGGAGATCCGCCCGCCGCTATGCGATACACGGAAGCGCGTCTTTCCAAGATAAGCGCGGAAATGCTGCGCGATATAGATAAGGAAACGGTGGATTGGCAAAGCAACTTCGACGAAACGTTGGAAGAACCCAGCGTGCTTCCCGCGCGGTTCCCCAATCTGCTCGTGAACGGTTCGGACGGTATAGCCGTCGGTATGGCTACGAACATTCCGCCGCACAATCTCGGCGAAGTCATAGACGGCGTTTGCGCGCTTATAGACAATCCCGAAATAACGCCCGACGAGCTCATGAAATATATCCCCGCGCCCGATTTCCCTACGGGCGGTCTGATAATGGGCAGGGCTAACGTGCGCTGCGCTTACAGAACGGGTCGCGGCGGCGTGCTTATGCGCGCTAAAACGGAGATAGAAGAGCACAATACTCCGGGCGGCATGCGTCAGCGTATAATAGTGACCGAGCTGCCCTACCAGGTAAACAAAGCGTTGCTCATAAAATCGATAGCCGATCTTGTCAAGGACAAGCGTATCGAAGGCATATCCGACGTCAAGGAAGAATCGGACAGAGAAGGTATGCGTATCGTTATCGACATCAAGCGCGACGCTCAGGCGCAGGTAGTGCTCAATATGCTGTTCAAACATACCAATCTTCAGGTAAGCGCGGGCATAATATTCCTCGCGCTCGTGAACGGCGAACCCAAAGTGCTCAATTTGCGCGACATGCTGTATTATTATCTCGAACATCAGAAGGATATAATCACGCGCAGAACGCGTTTCGATCTCGAAAAAGCGGAAGAACGCGAGCACATTCTCGAAGGACTCGTTAAAGCGCAAGCCAATATCGACCGCGTGATCGCGATAATCAAGCAGAGCCGCGACCGTTACGAGGCGAGCGAAAAGCTTATGAGCGAGTTCTATCTTTCCGATAAGCAGACGAATGCAATACTCGATATGCGTTTGGCGCGTCTGACTTCGCTCGAAGTGGATCAGCTCAAAAACGAGCTTATCGAGCTGGAAAACAAGATTGCCGAGCTTAAAAGCATACTCGCCACTCCGTCCAAAGTGCTCGATATCATAAAAGAAGAGCTTATCGAAATAAAGAACAAGTACAATACTCCTCGCCGCACCGAGCTTTGCGTGGATTATGACGAGATAGATATCGGGGATCTCATAGACCGCGAAGACGTCGTTATATCCATGACTCATTTCGGTTACGTAAAACGTCTTCCCGTTACCGAGTATAAGATACAGCACCGCGGCGGGAAAGGCATTACCGCGCATAAGCCGAAGGAAGAGGACTTCGTGGAAACGATGCTCACTACCTGCACTCACGACGACCTGCTGTTCTTTACCAATAAAGGTAAAGTTTACAGTATCAAGGCCTACGAAGTGCCCGAAGCCGCCCGCACCGCTCGCGGCAGAGCGATAGTCAATCTGCTCCAACTGAGCGAAGGGGAAGTGGTCACCGCAGTCATACCCGTCAAAGAAGACAGTCGCAATCAGGGCAACCTCATGATGGCTACGCGCGGCGGGCTTATCAAAAAGACGGCAATGGATCAGTTCGAAAATATCCGCAAGGGCGGAAAGATAGCGATCGCGCTCAACGAAGGCGACGAGCTCATCAGCGTTCAGCTCACCGGCGGTCGCGACGAGATACTAATTGCTTCCAGCGCAGGCAAGTGCATACGTTTCAGCGAAGACGACGTTCGCGCCATGGGCAGGGATACGATGGGCGTACGCGCCATGAAGCTGGACGAAGGCGAAGTGATCGTAGACATGACCGTCGTGTATTCGGGTTGCGAAGTGCTCACCGTATCCGAGTTCGGTTACGGCAAGCGGACGGATATCGACGAATACCGTTTGCAGACCCGTGCGGGCAAAGGCGTAAAAGCCGGCGTGTTTAACGATCAGACGGGCAAACTCGTCAATCTTAAACTCGTCAATTCCGACGAAGATATCATGCTCATTGCGGATAACGGCACTATCATCCGTATGCGCGCGAAAGAAATAAGTAAGATTTCCCGCGATACGCGCGGTGTGCGCATGATGAAGATAAAAGGCGAAGGCAAGGTGGTTTGCGTCGCCAAAGCCGCCCCGTACGAAGACGAGTCGGAAGAAGCGTCGGGCGAATAAAACCATAACGCGGCTGCCGCATTTAATTGTGCGGCAGCCTTTTGCATAATTTTTGAGTATATCGAATTTAATAATTACAACCGTAAAATCAATCGACGCCGCACGACGGTTTAACGAATAAAAGGCATACGGGTGTTTATTAGAAGTTTATTAAAATTGAAAAAACTTATTGACGGCGCATTCGTGTAAATGATACAATTTATCCATAAAGGGAGGTAATTATGAAAAAAGACAATATGTTGATGAACATTGCAAACATAGTGGGGCAGGTGCTCGCGTTCTTCACCGTGGCGCTTTGGCTCCTTTGCTTGCTTAACTCCGCGCTTTCCGCCGAGTCCATTCTGGGTTATCATTTTCTCGGCGACGCCACGGGCGTGCTCGAATATATAAAGTATTGGGCGACTTTGCTCACTCTCGCGCTTTCGGGACTTGAATTCGCTTCGCGCAGAGTCCTGCTGATGATAATATATCTCATTCTCGTGGCAGGCTGCGTAATACTTATGTTCTTCCCCGGAGTGCTCGACACTCTTGTCGGAATGGCAACGGGAAAATAATTCATTTATATTAGCGCACCGCTAATATATTTCGCGCCGGTTGTTATATTTCGCAAGGACATTAAAATAACGTTTTAATGCCCTTGCTCATATAAGCGCGAACGCCCTTTATTTGTTGCGCACCGCTAACGCTACACTGCCGCAAAGGAAAAAGCCTTTGCGGCTTTTCCTTTGCTGTGTTGCGCAACATATACCCGCGCTTGCGGATTCTTAATATATTGCGCACCGCTAACGCTCGCCACAGGCGTGCGCAATACAATCTTCGCGCTTGCGGGATCTCTTATACTAGCGCACCGCTAACGCTACCCTGCCGCGAAAGAAAAAACGCTTTCGCGGTTTTTCTTTCGCTGGGTTGCGCTATATATATCCGCGCTTGCGGATTCTTTTCGGTTATAACACGCGTTTTTCAGCCGCCGCGAGGTCACTCAGACGGCGGCTGCCCTCGCATAACGCTCGGTGAAAGAACGCGCGTTCTATCTCGAAAATCTCTCCGCAATCGCTGCTTATGTGCTTTATTAGGCTCGTGCTTTTTTTAAAGTTAAAACAATTGTTGTTAGCGCCTTTTAATGCACTTAAAAACCCCACAATATTTACCTCCGTAAAAGTTTATACTGTAATTGTATCAGGTCTTTTGACCTATGTAAAGACTTTTGACCTGATTTTATATAAAATTTTTATATGGAAACAAAAGTCGAATTGAATTATATTTACGTCATAAAGGCGATTATGTCCGAAAAAAAACTCAGTCAGCAAAAATTTGCCGACCAAATAGGGGTTAACCAAACAACCGTGAGTCAGTGGCTGCTCGGTCGGAAAAAACCCGGATACGAAAATATTGTCACGATCTGCAAAAAATTCGATATAACTCCTAACGAATTTTTCGATCTGTAATTTTTACGTCGCCGTGAATTCGCCGATTTTGTGATGAGCTCAATAGAATTTGTTTTATTTCGCCGAAAATTCTTGACAAAACGGTTTAACGGTGGTATATATGTTTATAGGTTATTAACCAAGGTTAATTATTTTACTATCAAACGGAGAACGTCAAAGAATAAATGAAAAAAATATTTGACATAACGGGAATGAGTTGCGCGGCGTGCAGCAATGCGGTGGAACGGGCGGCGAGATCGGTGAGCGGGGTAGTGTACGCTTCCGTCGATCTGCTTGCGGCTACGCTTACCGTCGAAGGCGGCGACGCGGGGGAGATTATCCGCGCGGTATGCGCCGTAGGCTACGGAGCGAGCGAACGCGCGGAGCGGCACAAAGCGAGCGAAGCGCACGCCAAGGAAGCGGCGCGGCTTTTTAATCGTTTGATACTGTCGGTTATATTTTTACTGCCGATAATGTATCTTGCAATGGGCGGAATGATAGGTCTGCCTCAGCCGCAGGGATTGACGGGAGCGATCGTCAGCGCGTTCGTGCAGGCGGCATTGACTTTGGTCGTCGCGTTTATAAACCGTCGGTTTTATATCAGCGCGGTAAAAGCGGCGCGTCACCGCTCGTTCAATATGGATACGCTCGTGTCTCTCGGCAGTATAGCTTCGTTCGGGGTGAGCTGCGCGGGTATAGGGATACTTATAAGCGGTATCGGCGCGGAAGAGAGCGCGGTGATAGCGAGCGCGAAAAATTTTCTGTTTTTCGATTCGGCGGCAATGGTGCTTACCCTCGTAACGGTTGGGAAGTTTCTCGAAGCGCTGTCCAAAAAACGCACTACGGGAGCTATCGACGGACTGATATCCATGCGCCCCGATAAAGCGCGCGTGCTCCGTGACGGCAAGGAAGAAATGCTGTCCGCCGCCGCGCTGGCAGTCGGCGACGTCTTCGTCGTCAAGGCGGGAGAGAGCATACCCGCGGACGGAGAGGTGCTGGACGGCGAAGGAGCGGTGAACGAAGCCGCCGTGACGGGAGAAAGCATACCGCGCGACGTGCGCAAAGGCGATAGGATCACCGGCGCGTGTCTGCTTGAAAGCGGTTATCTTAAAGCGCGTGCGGAAAAGGTGGGCGAAGACACCGCGTTATCGCGCATAATAGCGGCGGTGGAAAGCGCGTCCGCAGACAAAGCGCCCGCAGGCAGGCTGGCGGATAAAATAAGCGGCATATTCGTACCCGCGGTAATAGGCGTCGCGCTGCTCGTGTTCGCGGTATGGATGACGGTTACGGGAGTCGTTTACGGTACGCCCGACGTTGCGCGCGCCGTGATTTTCGCGGCGGACGTGCTTGTCATATCCTGTCCGTGCGCGCTCGGTCTCGCGACGCCGGTCGCGGTCACGGTCGGAGTAGGTCGGGCGGCGCGCGAAGGCATTTTAGTCAGGAGCGCGGCGGCGCTCGAAAACGCGGGACGGGTGACCGTCGTGGCATTCGACAAAACGGGCACGCTTACCGAAGGCAAGCCGCGCGTGATGCTTGTCGCGGGCGACGTAAAACACCTTGCGGCGGTAGCCGCGATAGAGCGGCTCAGCTCGCATCCTATTAGCGCGGCGATCGTCGAATATGCCGAAAGCGCGGGCGCGGCAGAATTGCGGGCGGAAAACTTCGCGCAGTTTTACGGCGGCATATCGGGCATTGCGGACGGCAGGGAATATGTCGTTTGCAGTGAAAGCGCCGCCAAAGAGCGCGGAATAACTTCGGATGAATTCGCGGACGATATAGCGCGCGTTTCCGAAAGCGGCGGCAGCGCCGTTATAGCGGCGACGGGCGGACATGCGGCGCTTGTGTTCGGGATTGCCGATAAAGTGCGCGACAGTGCGGTAAGAGCGGTGAGCGAACTGAAAAAAGCGGGGATAAGGACGGTCATGCTTACCGGCGACGGTAAGAGCGCCGCCGAAAGCGTTAAACGCGCGCTGGGCATGGACGAAGCCGTTTACTCGCTTACGCCCGAAGGAAAATACGAATACATTCAAGCGCTCAAAAGGCGCGGCGAACGCGTCGCGTTCGTGGGCGACGGAATAAACGACGCGCCCGCGCTTGCGGCGAGCGACGCTTCGTTCGCGATGGGCGGCGGTACGGATATTGCGGCGGACAGCGCGGATTTCGTTCTGACGGGAAATAATCCCGAAAAAGCGGCTTTCGGTATAAAGCTTTCGCGTAAGAGCAAGCGCATAATAAAAGAAAATCTGTTCTGGGCGTTTATATATAACCTTATCTGTATGCCGATAGCGGGCGGAGCGTTCGCCGCGCTCGGCGTAGTCATCACCCCGATGATAGGCGCGGCGGCGATGAGCGTTTCGAGTATATGCGTGGTGCTCAATTCGCTCAGACTCAACGCGGGGCTTAAAGACCGTAAGCTCGTCAAGCGCGATCCGACAGCGGAAGTATCTTTTGCTTGTACGCTTGACAAATGTGGAGAAAAAGCGGATAATCAAACGGAAAGCAAAAAGGAGACTGAAATGAGAACGTACAAGATCGAAGGTATGATGTGTATGCACTGCGTAGGCAGGGTAAAAGCGGCGCTCGAAGCGCTCGGGCTCGAAGCAGACGTGGATCTCGACACGGGACTGGCGACCGTGAGCGGCGACGCTACGGACGAACAGGTGATCGCCGCCGTCGAAAAAGCAGGTTATGCGGCGGTGAAAGCATGAAAAGCGTAATGACCGTAACGGCGGCGGATCTCGAACGCGCGGTGATAGACACCCGTTTCGATCTGCATGTCGTGGAAATAAAAGACGTTGCGCGTCTCCGCGCCCGTCTCGTTCAGCTTTACGGCGAGCGCGAGTTCGAAATCAGCGACGGAGAGATATATATCGAAGGGCAGGACAGCCTTTTTAAGGACAGATACACGGACGGCGATCTCGTCAACGTTATGGACAGACTGACCGCCGAAGACGGCTGTCCGTGGGACAGAGCTCAGACCCACGAGAGCATACGCGTAAACGCGATAGAAGAAGCGTACGAGCTTAGCGAAGCGATAGATTCGTCTGACACCGAAAATTTAAAGGAAGAAACGGGCGATCTCATGCTTCAAGCGGTTTTTCACGCCAATATCGCCGAGCGCTCGGGGGAGTTCACCCGTCTCGACGTGATAGACGCGCTCGTGCGCAAGCTCGTTAGCCGTCACACGCACATCTTCGGCAGCGATAAAGCCGTTGACGCGGACGAGGCGCTTAAACACTGGGAGGCGGCAAAGGCAAAGGAAAAGCACGCGGAAGCTCTGTCCGTACAGCTTGCGCGCATACCCGATTCTTTTCCCGCGCTCATAAAAGCGCAAAAAACGGTCAAAAAGCTCGTCAAAAACGGGCTCGTCAACGATTGCAGGGAAATAAGCGTGCGGGAGCTGTTGTTTGCCGTATGCGGCGCGCTTAAAAGCGGCGCGGATCTCGAACCCGATCTGGTACGCGAGATAAACGCGCTTGCGAAAAGCTATCTCGAAGGCAAAGTGACTGCCGTAAGCGGGCTGGAATAAAAAACGCCGATATGGATATAAAGACTATACTCAAAAAAGGTTGCAAAACGCTGGCGCCGCTTGCGGGTTATTCCGACGCGGCGTTCCGCAGGCTGTGCGCGGAGTTCGGCGCGGATCTTACTGTGACCGAAATGGTAAGCGTTGCGGGGCTTAATTATAAGAGTAAAAAAACCAACGCGCTTATGCTCACGAGCGAAGCGGAGCGGGTGACCTGCGTTCAGCTTTTCGGCAGCGATCCCGAGCTTTTCAGACGGGCGACAGAACACCGCGAAGTGTCGCGTTTCGATATCATAGACGTTAATATGGGCTGTCCCGTGCGTAAGGTTTTCGGTCACGGGGAAGGAAGCGCGCTCCTTAACGATCCGCCGCGGGCGGCGGCGATAGTTAAGGCGTTAAAGACAAGCGGCAAACCTGTCACGGTAAAAATGCGGCTGGGCGTAACGGATAAGCGCGGCGCGGTCGATTTCGCAAAGGCCATGGAAGACGCGGGCGCAGACCTTATCACGGTGCACGGCAGAACGCGCGAACAGCTGTATTCGGGAGAGGCGGACTGGGACGAGATACGCAAGGTCGCGGCTGCGGTAAGCGTTCCCGTGCTCGGCAACGGCGACGTGGACGAAAGCAATATCGCCGAGCGCCTTGACGGCGTATACGGCGTGGCGATAGGTCGCGGCGCGGTCGCGAACCCGCAGATTTTCGCGGGAGAGAGAAAACTCACGCGTTACGAAGTGATACTCCGACATCTGGAATACGGCGAAGCGTATTACGGAGAAAGATATATTTTCACGTCGTTACGCAGTTTTCTCCCGTTTTATCTCAAAGGCGTGCCTGACATAAAGCGAATACGCAACGCCGCAATGGTATGCAAAGACAAGCAAAAATTGCTGGAAATACTCAAAGAAGCGGATTTTTAAAGGCGGTTGCCGACGGCTCGCGCGTTTAAAAAACGGGGCGGAACGCTAAATTTATATCTGCGCCCTTGACAAAAGTAAAATAAAGGACTAATATGTATTTATTATGAAAACGGTACCCATTACTCTTATTACCGGTTATCTCGGAAGCGGCAAGACCACTCTTATAAATCACCTGCTTAAAAATGCGGGCGGTTATAAAATGGCGGTCATAGTAAACGATATCGGCGAAGTGAATATCGACGCCGATCTCATACAGAAAGGCGGCGTAGTAGCCGAAAAAGACGATAATCTCGTCGCGCTCCAAAACGGCTGTATTTGCTGTACGCTTAAAAAAGATCTCATCGAACAGCTCGCCGCGCTTATCAAAACGCGCAGATTCGATCACATACTTATCGAAGCGTCGGGCATTTGCGAGCCCGTTCCCATAGCGCAGACGATAACCTATCTCGAACAGCAGTTCGAGCGTCGCGGTATGCCTAAGTTCTGTAAGCTCGACGCCGTCGTGTCGGTTACCGACGCGCTCCGCCTTGCGGACGAATTCGGTTGCGGCGAAAGTCTGCAAAACGCGACGCGCGGCGAGGAAGACATCGAAAACCTTATTATTCAACAGCTCGAATTCTGCGACATCGTTCTGCTCAATAAAGCAGGCGAAGTTACGGCGGAACAGCTCGCGGCTATTAAGGCGATAATCCGCAAACTTCAACCCAACGCGACGATTATCGATACTAATTATTGCCGCATAGACGTTAAGAGCATACTCGATACGGGTCTGTTCGATTTCGAAAAAGCAGTCAACAGCGCGGGCTGGATGCAGGAGTTCGACGATCCCGACAACGAACACGACGCCGACGATCACCATCACCATGACGAAGACGACGATGACGAGGACGAACACGAGCATCATGGACATCACCACCATCACCATCATCACGAACACGGCGTGGGCGAGAACGACGATTCGGGTACTGCGGAAGAATACGGCATAGGCACTTACGTTTATTACCGCCGCCGTCCTTTCGACAGACTGAGATTCGAAGACTGGGCGAACAAGGACTACGGCAGAATGATAATCCGCAGTAAAGGGCTCGTCTATTTCACCGACGAAAACGATATGAGTTACGTCTACGAACAGGCGGGTAAGCAGAAATATCTGTCCGAAAACGGACCGTGGTACGCGACCCTGCCCGCGCGCGAAATCGATCGGTTGCTCGCAACGGACTCTAAGTTCGCTCACGATTGGGATATGGAATACGGCGACCGTATGATAAAACTCGTGTTTATCGGGCAGAATCTCGACCGCGGCGCGCTAAAAGCCGAGCTGGATAAGATTTAAGTTTTTTGAGTTTTTTTTGATAAGTTTTTAAGGGAAACCCTTTCTTTCGGCAAAGAAAGGGTTTCCCTTAA
>CALWBH010000120.1 GCA_944376015.1 uncultured Clostridia bacterium | reverse complement strand
GACCGTCTCTGTCCTGCAATGTGGGTTTGCCGACGGAAGACACCGCAGGAGTGCCTGCCGCACTTATGCCGATCATCGCAAGCGCCTGACTGCGGTTAAGCTGATCGAGCAGCTTATCCCAATCGGGATCGTCGTAATTTTCGGGATTGCCGAGTTTTTTACCGAGTTCGGTTATGCCGTTCGCGTTATCGTAAACGGACAACCCGTTGTCAGCGTCAAAAGTAACGGAAGAATTATCCACCTTGTTTCCGAAAGCGTCCGTTTTTGCGTTGTTCCATGCGGTAGAATCTGCTTTAGTGAAAAGATTGTATTCTCTTACGATATCGGGAATATCGCGTGCGGCAGCACGGTCGGGCGTTTTTGTCGGGAAATTCGCGCGCGTTATGTAAGCCACGTTCTGATTTCCGCCTTCAGCACCCAGACCGTCCACGGATACGCCGTCCACGGCATCTTTGCCCGTGAACATATTTTTCACTTCGGCTTCCGTCGTAGGATCGTTCTTTATATTGACTATATTCGGCACGTTGAAAGTTATCGGAGCGCAGCCTTCTTTATCGTTATGACTGTCCGTGCGCAGCGAAAGCACATAATCGCCGCTGTCTATCTCATAACCTTTGTTACCGTTATTGTTCTTATCGTAGCAATCGTAGGACGCAAGCTCATAACCGGTAAGAGTCAGCGTCACGTCCTCATACTGCCCGGGATCTATATCTCCCGTCTTTGCAAACGCAACGAGTACAGCGGAAGATTTTTCTATCTGTCCTTCATGATAAGGCGGCGTCATATAAAGCTGAACGACGTCTTTCGCGGGTCGATCTCCCTTTGCGTTGGTAACGCGTACGGTTACCTTTATTTCCGTTTTTCCGTCTATTGCAGAGAAATCGGACGTCGTCGCTTCGGGGCGTACTTCCCACTCAAATTCATTATAGGACAATCCATAACCGAACGGATACTGCACAACGGCGTCGTAACCGTTCTTTGTTATGTTCTTGCTATTATCTTTCGGATCGAGAACCTGCAACGTTCTGCCGTTCCATACGCCTTCTTCGTCCGCAGTTTCAAACCATTTATAACCGACATATATGCCTTCGATATAGTCGATATAATACGGTCCCGTAGGAACAGTTGGCAAAGAGTTAAGTTCGGTTCCGCCGGGATAAAGTCCCTCGGCATTTCCGTAATAAGTTATTCCGTCAAACCCGACATGATTAAAATTGACGTGATCTTCCATTGCGTACGCATAAGTATCCGTCAAATGCCCAGAAGGCGAAACGTCTCCGTAAAGAATTCCCGGAATAGCGGAAGCCGCTCGGGTTCCCGTTCCGCCCACGATAAGGCATGCGTCGATTCCGGGAATAGTATCGAGAAAACCGAGTTCCATTACGTTGAGCGAATTTATGATAACTATGACTTTCTGATAATTCTGCCCGACGTAACGAAGAAGTTTTTCTTCCTCCGTACTTATTTCAAGATAATGGCGGCTGTAATCCGTTTCCCCTATATATTTCTGTTGATACTTCGTAGGGTCGGTGGATTCGCCCGCTCGTCTGCCTATAACCACGAAAGCGGTTTTTGAATGCGCAAGCGCGCCGTTAAGCAAAGAATCGGAATAAAAGTTTTTGTCGTCTATGTCGGGATCGGCTATTTTATAATAGCTCGGACCGCCGCCTATAGCACCGCCGTATCCCTGCGGCGAAAGAAATCTACGATACATCGCAGCAAGATCTTTATTGCAGTTTATACCGTAGTTGGAAAGCGCTTTCGCAAGATCGACGTTTGCCGATTCATCGTTTTCTTCAGGTCTGACCTGTCCGGAACCGGATCCGCTGTAAAGCCAGTCGGTGCTTGCTCTGCCGAACAGATTTACGTTTTTGTCTTCGCTGACAGACAAAGGCAGGACTCCGTTGTTTTTCACAAGAACGGCGCCCTCCTCCATAACACGTTTTGCTACTTCCTGTCCTTCGGAAGCTTCGTCATCGTCTTCGAATGTTTCTATGGTAACCGGCGGACAAAGCTGCGCTGAAATTATGTTCGACATTGTAGGATTGAACAGAATGCAGTTTGCCACTATAAAAAATATGACAATGACCGCTATTACCGAAAAACCGACGATATGTTTTATTTTCATTTTTACCCTCCTTTATATTTTTTTGCAATCATAACATATAAAAAAATAAAAACAAGGGTATCAACGTATTTATGCCTTTTTTTATCATATTCGTGATTATTCAGACGGTTACGGCACGGGGAATATCATATTCAGATTAAAAGCCCCGCCGTCCGCCTTTATCGTCATTTCCCCGCCGTATTTGCGACAGATCATGCGCACGCTTTTCATTCCGAATCCGTGATTCGCTACGTCTTTTTTGGTAGTCAACGGAAGTCCGTTTTCAAACCTGATGTCACCTTCGTAAAGGTTGTGTATGTTGACGGAAAGAAATCCTTTCACCTCTCTTATCGACAGGCTTATCGTACGTTTGTCCGCGGGAAGATCTTTGACCGCTTCTATCGCGTTGTCGGTAAGGTTGCCGAACAGCGCGTAAAGATCCGCGTCCGACATAAACGACATACTGCTGCCGTCCGCCATACACGACAAATGAATGTTCCTGCGGCTGCAAAGCAGGCTCTTCTCGGTCAGTATGACGTCAAGCGCGTCGTTGCCCGTTTTGACGACGCTGTCGTATATGTCGATCACCCGTTCCATTTCTTCGAGCGTTCCCTCGTCCACAGAACCGCGACCTGCTATCGTACGTATCTGATGTCTGAGATCGTGGCACTTCATGTTGACGAGCTCGATATTCTCTTTGGTCAATTCGTACTGTTCTTTTTTCTGCGACCATAAACGGCTGAGCGCTTCGTAGTCGCGTTCGAGTCTGCGACGGAGCGCAACCGCAAACTGTATATACATAGCAAGCACGCAGCAGAAAATATTATACAGATAAAGCGCTATGACGTACCCTTTGTCGAAATTATCCGCGCTGTAATAAGTCACGAACGAACTTGATATAATGTCGATCATCACTATCATCGCGACGACGACGAGAAGAGACTGACTTTTCAGTTCCAGATTTCTCCATTTGTCGGTTTTACGCGATACGAATATCAAAGCCATCCAAAACGTCCAGACATATACCAGTAGCCACACCGCGATTACGAGCAGATTAGACGTAAATATAAAACCGCCCACTCCGCCAAGTCTCGGATCGGTCGTAACTTCCCCGTTGCCGTAATTGCCGAAAGAAGAACCTCCGTTAAGTCCCGTAAGTACGATTATAAGATCAAACAATTCGTACGCCATGTGCTGCATGGTATAACCTGCTATCGCGCAAAACACTATGGTTGACCACGATTCCGAAAAACACGTTTTCAGCATAGGGATCGTAAACGCAAACATTATTATGAATAACGCCGCGCACCAAACGGTGTTATACGCAACTATCGGAATCGCAAATGCGAAAACGAAGCACGCCGCAATGCAAAGAAGAACGCGCAGAACGAAAAACGACCTGCGTTTAAGTTTCAGACACATCATGCCTTCCGCGACAAGAAGTTCTGCCATAAACTGTAATTTATACAGAAAAAACGGGGTAAACTCGTACATCAGATCTTTCCCCCGTAATAATCGGCAAGCGTTTTCATAAATTCTTTCTTTTTAAGGTGACTTACGGAAAGTTCTTTACCGTCCACGATAACGGAAAAGCCCTTTACCGAATCCACAAAAGCGAGGTTAACTATGTAACAGCTGTTGCAGCGCGCGAAACCGGCGCCAAGCAGCTGTTCCGCCTTTTTCAGACTCCCGTACGTCCGTATATCTCCTTCGGAAGTATGATAAACGATATCGTGACTTATTATCTCCGCATACTTTATGTCGCGGCGGCGCACTGCCCGCGTCACGCCGTCGGACACAAGAATTATTCTGTCCGCGCCCGATACTTTTATCTGCTCTATCGCCCGACGCAGTTTGAGCGCGAAATTATCGTAAGAAACGGGTTTCACGAGAAAATCGAGCGCGCCGACTTCATAACCTTTAACGGCAAACTGCATCATATTCGTGACAAACACTATCACTACCGACGAATCGATCGAACGAAGTTTTTCCGCGGTTTTCATTCCGTCGAAATCTGGCATATCTATATCCATATACACTATATCGTAACCGCTTTTCGCGGACGCGAGAAAACTGAGTCCGTCATTAAAACGGCTTACGTTGAAACCGATGCCTGTACCGCACTCATCCGAATATCTTTTCAAATAACCTTCAAGCAGATCGCCTGCCGATTGTTCGTCGTCTACTATCGCGGCGTTTATCATAAGTCATTCTCCCGCAAATATTTTCCGAATCATAATAGCACAAACATAAACGCTTGTCAAGATACCTTCGTTATGTACGCGGCGAAGCCTGCGGCAATATGTAAGCGTTTTTCGCTTACGAAAAGGACGCCGTCGCCTGCCGAGGTCCGGAAATTTTTTACGCAAAATCCTTGACAACGGTCAACGTTTCGGGTATACTCTAATATAATATATCAAAGGCGATGCCTTACAGGAGCAGTAATTCCGTTGTTTCGCGCACAGAGAACGTTCGGTCGGTGCGAGAACGATGGCGAAGGGCGGAACGAACTCACCATAAAGGATGCTAAGCCGCGCACCGAACGGAGACGTTTCTCTGAGTAGACTGCGACGTGTTCCCCGCGTCAGACGGGAAGGGATATGTCAGTATCCTGCAAAGCGCCGACTTTTACGTCGGAATAAGAGTGGTACCGCGGATTCGTTCGTCTCTTAACTTATTTCAGTTAAGGGGCCTTTTTTCAGCCCCGAAGGAGTTGGACATGAAAAACGTAAAAAAGTACAATATGGGTTACTTTATGCCGCCGGAGTCCTGTACGGATTGGGCGAAAAAAGACCATATAGACGCGCCGCCGATCTGGTGTAGCGTCGACCTGCGCGACGGTAATCAGGCGCTCATCACGCCGATGAGCCTTGAAGAAAAGCTGGAATTTTTCGACCTGCTCGTCAAAGTAGGCTTTAAAGAAATAGAAGTCGGCTTCCCCGCCGCAAGCGAAACGGAATACAATTTCCTGCGTAAGCTCATCGACGACAACCTCATTCCCGACGACATTACCGTTCAGGTGCTTACGCAAAGCCGCGAGCACATTATCAAGCGTACGTTCGAAGCGCTTAAAGGCTGTAAAAAAGCCATAGTGCATCTTTACAACTCCACATCCGTCGCACAGCGCGAACAGGTTTTCGCAAAAAGCAAGGAAGAAATCATAAAGATAGCGACGGACGGCGCGGAACTCGTCAGACGGCTTGCGGAAGAAGACGGAGGAAACTACCGTTTCGAGTATTCCCCCGAATCCTTCACGGGTACCGAACCCGAATTCGCTCTCGAAATATGCAATAAGGTGATCGAAGTGTTCGACCCTACTCCCGACAAGCCGCTTATAATCAATCTGCCGAGTACGGTGGAAATGAGTATGCCGCACGTCTATGCCTGCCAGGTGGAGTTCATGCACAAGCACCTTATCAAACGCGATTGCGTACAGATATCTCTTCATCCGCACAACGACCGCGGTTGCGGCGTTTCCGACGCGGAAATGGGCGTGCTCGCGGGAGCAGACAGAGTGGAAGGCACGCTTTTCGGCAACGGCGAACGCACGGGAAACGTGGATATAGTCACGCTCGCGCTTAATATGTATACGCACGGTGTGGATCCCGAACTCGATCTCACGGACCTGCCCGCGATAAAAGCGGTATACGAAAGGTTAACGAACATGACGGTACCGCCGCGCCAACCGTACGCGGGGCAACTCGTGTTCACGGCTTTTTCGGGTAGCCATCAGGACGCTATCGCAAAAGGTCTCACCTACCGCAAAGAACACGGTAAAAAGCAATGGGACGTTCCCTATCTGCCCATAGACCCCACGGATATAGGCAGAAATTACGACGGGGACGTGATCCGCATAAACAGTCAGTCGGGTAAAGGCGGAGTGAGCTATATGCTCGAACAGTCTTTCGGATACCATATTCCCAAAAACATGCGCGAGTCCGTCGGTTATGCGGTCAAAAACGCTTCCGACCACGCGCACAAAGAACTTCCCCCCGCAGAAGTCATGGCGGTATTCTCGGATAATTTCATTAATATCGAAAGTCCCGTTTCGTTTGTCCGTTACGATTTTACAAACATCAACGGCGGCGTACGAGCAAGCGTAACCGTGCGCCGCGGGCAGACGGTAAGCGATTTCATAGGCACGGGTAACGGTGCGCTCGACGCGGTATCCAATGCGCTCAAAGAAAATCTCGGAGTCAATTACGGCAATCTTCAATACTCCGAACACGCGCTCGAAGAAGGCTCGCATTCGCGCGCGGCGGCTTACGTCGGGATAACAGACGCGCTCGACCACAAAGTCTGGGCGGTCGGCGTAGACAACGACATTATGCGCGCTTCCATAAAAGCGCTTATCGGCGCAATTAACAAGCTGCTCACAAAAAACGACCATACCTTCGGCGAAGACTGAAATTTATACGCACCGCGCATATTCGCGCCGATTGTTATATTTCGATAGGGCATTAAGAAAAAAGCTTAATGCCCTATCTCATATAAGC
>CALWBH010000119.1 GCA_944376015.1 uncultured Clostridia bacterium | reverse complement strand
GAAGTGCACATGCTTTCGGTAAGCGCGTTCAACGCTTTGCTCAAAACGTTGGAAGAACCGCCCGCGCACGTGATTTTCGTGCTTTGCACTACCGAAGTGCACAAGCTTCCCGCGACGATATTGTCGCGGTGCATGCGGTTCGATTTCCGTCTGGTCGGAGAGGACGAGCTTGCCGCGCTTCTTAAAGATATTTTTGCAAAGGAAGGCGTGGAAGCGGACGAAGACGCGGTGCGGCATATCGCGCGGCTGGGCGAAGGCAGCGTGCGCGACTGTCTGTCGATTGCGGACAGGTGCATGTACGCGGGCAAAAAACTGACGGGAGAACTGGTGCTCGAACTGACCGGAGCGGGCAGGACGGAAGACACCGCGGCGTTGCTCGAAAAAGTGCTGGCGTCCGACGTGAAGGGTATAGTGCGGTCGGTGGAAAAGCTTACGGCGTCCGGCAGGAGCGCGTCCGCGCTGGCTCACGAACTGACGTTGTTTGCGCGCGATCTCATACTGATTAAAGCGGGCGCGGAAGCGGACGTCGCCGCGAGCGCCGAATCCATGGAGCGTATGCGCGGGCTTGCGGAGCGCGCGGACATACCTTTTCTCGTACGGCTTATACGCGAAACGGGCAAAAGCGAAGCGGAACTGCGATATTCCACGTCTCCGCGCATCGTACTCGAAAGCGCGTTGCTCTCCCTTTGCGAAGGGGTGACGGGAGAATACAGACCTTTCCCAACGCATAGCGGTGCCCCGTCGTCGGGCGGCGCGCCGCAGGGAAGTACAACGAACAACGCCCCTCGCTCTCCCGAAACGGAAGAAACGAAACGGGGAACTTCGGTAAGCGCGCGCGACGATGACGCCGTACGCGTGTTGGGATACGTAAGGCACGAGTTGCGTAAGCGCGGCGAAATGCGGCTTTTCGGGGAATATGCCGATCTCGCGGACGGCAGAGTTAAGCTTTCGGGTAACATATTCACCGTTTTTGTGGAGAGCGGTTCGTTTTCGGTTTTTGCGTCGGCGGAAAACGCGGATACCGTAAACGGAATATTGTCCGCGCTCGGCGATTACAGTCTGGCAGTGGAAAAACTGCCCGAAAATTCAACGAGTATAATCGACGTCATAGCGGAGAGCGCGAAAGGGCTTAAAATTTCTTATGTGGACGGCAAAGGTCGCAGCGTAAGACGGTAAACGGAAAAAACGACGGTCCGCGGCAGGATCCGCGGCGATATAGCCTTAAAGGCAGGGAGGAAATTATGTCAAAACACGGCGGTTTCGGCGGCTTCGGCGGCGGAATGAATATGCAGTCGCTCATGCAGCAGGCTCGCAAAATGCAGGAACAAATGGCAAAGGCTCAGCAGGAGCTGGAAGAAGCGGAGATAGACGGCAGCGCGGGCGGCGGTCTCGTTACAGTTACCGTCAACGGCAACGGCGCGCTTCGCGCGCTTTCGATAAAGCCCGAAGCGGCGGATCCCGACGATATCGAAATGCTCGAAGATCTCATAATCGCGGCTTATAACGACGCGGCTTCCAAAGCCAAGGAACTCAAAGACGAAAAACTGCCCGCAGGCGCAGGCGGACTTATGTGAAGTTATGACGGACAGTATACTTAAACTCGCCCACGAGTTTTCCCGTTTACCGGGAGTGGGCGCAAAAACGGCTATGCGCTATGCCTACGCGGTCATAGCCATGAGCGAAGCGGACGCGGAAGAATTCATTCGCGCCGTTTCCGACGTTAAAAAGAACGTGCATTACTGCGCTAAATGCGGTAATTTCACCGAAAAAGAGATATGCGATATCTGCGCCAAACGTCCGTCCGACGTCGTTTGCGTGGTAACTTATCCCAAAGACATAGCGGCAATGGAAAAGTCGCGCTGCTTTAACGGCGTTTATCACGTGTTGCACGGCACTATCTCGCCGCTCGAAGGCAGGGGACCGGACGATATCCACATAAAAGAACTGCTTGCAAGGCTGAACGGCGTCAAAGAGGTCATTATAGCGACCAATCCCGACGTGGAAGGCGAGGCGACGGCAATGTATCTTGCGCGGCTCATTAAACCGCTCGGCATAAAGGTAACGCGGATAGCCCAGGGCATAAGTATGGGCAGCGACATAGAGTACGCAGACGAAGTCACGCTTTCGCGCGCCATAGAATCGCGCGTCGAGCTTTGAGCTTATTTTCCGAAAGTTTTTACGGGGCGAGCCCTTCTGTAAAAAGAAGCGTTCGCCCCGCATTCGTTTTTGCGGCAGTTTAATGTTTCGCTTTAAAGCCGTAACGAGTATTTTGCGCCAAAACCCTTACGGGAATTTTCGGGCGCGCGGAGTTTACGCGAAAGGTTTTTTCGGAAACGGCGGGAGTGGCGGCAAAAAAAATATATTGACAAAGCGCGCTAAATATAAATATTATAATATAATTATATAATTTGACAAAATACGGAAAAAGCGGTTTTTTCCGGCGAAACGCCGCTTTGTTCGTAATCGCGAATCGGTTTTTTGGGGGGATAATGAGTATGATGGTAAGCGTTGCGCTCATTGAAGATGACGACAGAATCGCGGGTGAGCTCGTCGGGTATCTCGAACGCTATGCGAAGGAGAGCGAGGGTGCGGTAGAATTCAATACCGTACGGTTTCCCGACGCCATTTCCTTTCTCGAAGGGTATAAGCCGCGTTACGATCTGGTGCTTATGGACATAATGCTGCCCGAGATGGACGGGCTTATGGCTTCGAAAAAACTGCGCGAATACGATCCGAACGTTATGCTCGTGTTCGTGACCAATATGTCGCAATTAGCGGTAAAAGGCTACGAAGTAAGCGCGTTCGATTTTATGGTAAAGCCGGTACGCTACGGCGACTTCACGCTTAAACTCGACAGAATAACGGAAAAACTCGCTTCGTCGGAAGAAAAAAGGTAAGAATTTACTCACAGGGCGTCGAGCACATGATGCCCGTTACTGATATAAAATACGTGGAGGTTACGGGGCACAAGCTGCTTTGGCACACTACTCACGGGGAATACGTCATGTGCGGCAATCTCGGCAAGCTGGAAGAAGTTTTGCCGAAAAAAGATTTTGTGCGTATAAACAGCTGTTATATAGTCAATATGAAATACGTGACTTTCGTAAAAACGCAGACGGTGTCGATAGGCGCGGAAGAATTGAAAATCAGTCAATCGAGAAAAAAGGATTTTCTTCGCGCGATGGCGGAGTATATCGGCGACGGGGGGGTCTTAATTAATGTACGAACTCAACGCCTTTTTCTGGTAAAAGGCGCTTTTCACCGTCGAGCTGCTTATTGCGGAAACGCTTATCGTTCTCCACCTTCACAGGCGCAGAAAATTCGCGTTAAGGGCGGCGTTAAGCGTGACAGGGTGTATAGGGCTTGCGCTCGCAATGCCCGTGCCGAGCACTTCGGCGTTATACACTTCTTTTTTATACCTTGTCATATTCGCGTTCACCATAGGCGCGATAAAGCTCTGTTTCAAAGAAAGCCTGAAAACGGCGATATTCTGCGGTATAGCGGGGTATACGGCGCAACACATCGCATACGGGTTGTTTGAAGTTTTCGTGGTCGCCACCGGTCTCGACGGCGCCGAAGCGGCGGCAGGCTCCAATCCCATCGTTGCGTTTCCTTTGCTCGCATACGGCAGCGGACAGAGTACGATCGCGCTCAATCCGTTTACGCTGATGTTTTATCTCGGCATATACGGCGTTGCGTATTTCGCGTTTTATAAATTCGTTACGCCGCGGCTGAAAAACAGCGACAGCGTGCATCTCCGTTCGACCGCACTTCTCGTGCTGGTCATTTTTGTCGTGCTTATCGACATAATAGTGAGCGCGATAGTAGCGCAATATTCGGCTGAAAAGTTCGATAAAGTGTACGTCATACTGTTCAATATAACCAATATCATGTGCTGTATGCTCGCGCTGTACATACAGTTCAGTGTCGCGCTGGTTCGACGGTTGGAAAGCGATCTTGCGGCGGTGGAAAATCTGCGCAAGCGCGAAGCCGCGCAGTACGAGCTGATGAAAGACAACATCAACCGCATAGACATCAAATGTCACGACCTTAAACATCGCATACGCAGCATAGGCGTAAACAGTTCTATCGACCCCGAAGCGGTGGAAGAGATAGAAAAGCTGATAGTGGTGTACGACTCGCGCGTGCAGACGGGCAATAAAGCGCTCGACGTCATACTGACCGAAAAAAGTCTGCTTTGCAACGACGAAGGCATAACGCTGTCCTGTATCGCGGACGGCGCGCAGCTGTCGTTTATGACGGACGGAGATATTTACTCGCTGTTCGGCAATCTCGTCGACAACGCAATAGAAGCGGTGATGAAATTAGACCGCGAGTTGCGTTCGGTGAGCCTTTCCGTCAAAAGCAGCAGCGGACTTGTGCATATAGGTATATATAACCGATACGAAGGCGATATAAAGTTCGAAAACGGCTTGCCCGTTACCACAAAAAACAATACGATCGATCACGGCTACGGCATGAAGTCGGTACGTATGCTTGCGGAAATACTCGCGGGTACGGTCAGCCCAAGCGGCAGGCTTACCGATACTTTCGTCTACGACATCGCATCCGATCCGACGTGGGCGAATAACGTTACGGACGGCAGTCAGATAACCTATGCCGAAAACATATATATCGGTTACCGTTGGTACGAGACCGCGGACGCGGAAGGTTATTTCGACGATGTAAGCAATTCTTACGGTACGGGCTACGACGGAACGGTGCAGTATCCGTTCGGGTACGGTCTGTCCTATACGACTTTCGACCGAGTGACGGAAAGCACGGAATGGATCGTAGACGGAGTCGGGAGCAAGGCTTCGGACGGCGACGTGTTTAAAAACCCCAAAACCACGGTGAAATTTTCCGTAAAGGTGACCAACACGGGCGACGTGCCGGGCAAAGACGTCGTGCAGCTTTACGTTACTCCGCCTTACACGCGCGGAGGTATCGAAAAAGCGCATGTTACTCTTGCCGCGTTTGCAAAGACGGATACGCTGTATCCTGCGGATTACGAGATACCCGAGGACGGCGATCCTGAAGATTATCCGACTTCTCAGACGGTTACGCTCAGTTTTGACCTTTACGACATAGCGTCTTACGACTGTTATGACGCTAACAATAACGGCGTATACGGGTATGAACTCGATCCGGGCGATTACGTATTCAAGCTTATGGATAACGCTCATGCTAACGATCCCACGATTCAGGACTATGATATAACATGGAAGGTTCCGAATATGGGAACGGTAAGCGCGCCTTTCGGATACACATACCGTTTCGATCCCGACACAAAGGGGTATGTGACCAACCGCTTTACCGGCGATACGTCGCTTTATAAACCCGTAGACGGAAGTACGGGCGGAGAACCCGTAAACTATATGACTCGCGAAAATTTTGCCGCGTCGTTCCCGACGTCGCGTACGCCCAACCGCAGCGGGGTTGCCGTCAATCAGAGCGGATGGTATAACGGTTACGACAGCGATGCCGATTTACCCATGCTTCCTCTCGGTCAGGATAACGGACTTTATCTGTTTACGCTCGAAAGCGGGAATAAAGCTTCGCTGAACGACCTTGAAAGATCGGGCAACAAGATAGTTCCCAATGAGGAGCTTATAATGCAGCTTGGCAAGGATTATGACGACGAGCTTTGGGATAAGGTGCTTGCGCAGCTTTCCATAGAAGAAATAAGCAGGTTTATTGCGAGCGCGGGATTCGGGACAAAAGCGCTCGAAAGCGTAGGGAAACCCAAGTTCGTGGATAAAGACGGACCTGCGGGATTCAACGGTTCGGTTATCGGCGGGGGCATGGATATCTGGACGGGTTATGCGTGCGAAAACCTTGTCGGTATGAGCTGGAATACGGATATAGCTTACGAGTTCGGCGCGGCGCTTGCCACGGAAGGACAGCAGACCGGAGTGGACGGAAACTACGGCGTATGCGTCAATCTGCACAGAACTTCCGTCAATACCCGTAATTTCGAAGCGTTCTCCGAAGATCCGCTCCTTTCCGGTAAAATGGCGGCAAGGCTGTTAGTCGGCGCTACTACGCGCGGTATGTACGTGTATCTGAAACATCTGGCGCTTTCGGAACCCGGACAGAACCCCAATAATCTCAATACGTGGCTGACCGAGCAGACTCTCCGCGAAATCTATCTCAAATCGTTTGAAATTGCGGTAAAAGAAGGCGAAGCAAACGCGGTAATGAGCGCGTTCAACCGTGTGGGCGGCGTAAACGCAAACGAAAACTATACGCTGCTGACAACGGTGCTTCGCGACGAGTGGAAATTCGAGGGTTGCGTTATCACCGACTACGGTATGGGCGATCCGAAAACGTTCATACGCAGCGGCGGGGACATAAAGCTTAATCCCAACGACGGCGACGCGGGACTTTCCGCAAGCAACAAAGCGGACGTATACTGCGGAGTGCGGGCAGTCAAGAACGTGCTTTACACTTATTGCAATACCTATTACAGGGCAAAGACGTTCGATCCTACTCGCGTTGTGGAAATAACGGAAATAGAAAAGGCTTTCCGTTGGTGGATACTCGCGCTTGTCGGACTTAACGTAGTGATCTTCGGGCTGATAACGTGGCAGGGAATAATGATTGCACTGCGCATCAGAAAAGACAGAAAGAATATGATGACAAGCAACGTCTGAACATATCTGTAAATATGCGCAAACAATTTATTGGCCGAAATTAAAAGCGTAATGTTATAAGCTAAACAAAAAACACGACGGTAATGAAGTGAACCCCAAAGATTGAACAAAAATTCAATTAAATTGTTTGGAAATGAGTTCGGTATTGTACCGGGCTCATTCCGTTTAAAGTGAGAGAAATTCTCTCGTTATTCCAATAGAATATATATTTGTGCGGTTTCTGTATAAACTCTTCCACGCTTGCAAATTTCTCACCGCAGAACATTTCCGCCTTTAATCTTCCAAAGAAACATTCCATCGCGCCGTTATCCATGCAGTTGCCCTTGCGCGACTATTTGCCGCAAAGAAACGGGAAAGTATGCCGCAAATTGCATTGATTAAAGAAACCGAAGCGGATCGGCAGGCTCTGCACACCCTGAGCGAACGCTGTGCACGGGAAGCCCGCGGCGGCGAATGCACCGTGCATTCTTTTACGGACAGCGACTATTTCAACGTGCGCGTAATCCCGTACGATTCTCTCCGGTGCAGATAAGTGCATGCCTCTTTATTTTAAGTCTATGCCATTTATATTGACACAGTATAAATTATATAGTACTCTATTATCGGTTTAATTGTTTTCATCCATTAAAACCATCAAAAAATATAATTAAGGAGGGACAAATGAAAACAAAGTTAAGAATCACAACACTCTTTTTATGTGTACTGTTGGTGTTCGGTTTGATTGTCGGCATCCCCGTTGGATGCGCCGAAACTCAACCCACCCCCCCCATGAAAACCAAAAGCCCGAGCCTGAGCTTGAGCCCGAACCTGAAAAGGATGTTTACGAGTATGACCTTGTCGTTTACGGAGATACTGCGGCAGCGGTCAGCGCAGCGATAACGGCAAGCAGAGAAGGTTTAGAAACCGCTCTCGTGGCTCCCGGGCAAAATTTAGGGGGTATGCTCACCGGAGGGCTCAGTTCAACAGATCTTGGTCCCGACGGAGGAAGTGTTATAGGCGGATTGGCGCGAGAGTTTTATGAGCGAAACGCAATTAAGAAAGGAAAAACCCCAGGCACTGTCGATTGGTTTGCTGAACCCAGCGTAGCGACCACTATACTATGGGAAATGATTGACGAAACCAAAGAGAACGATCATGCGGTCATCACTTATAAAGGCGAACGCTTGAAAGAACAAAACGGAGTAAAGAAAAACGGCAACACTATTACCGAAATCAGTTGTGAAAGCGGCAAAATATTCAGAGCAGAGCAATTCATTGACGCTACATATGAAGGCGATCTGATGGCGCAAGCAGGTGTGACTTATACAGTTGGACGCGAAGCCGGTTCTTTTTATAATGAATCGCTTGCAGGTGTCGTTGCACCGACAGTCGCGGGAGCCAAGAATCACAATTTTGAAATGAATATAGCGGGACTGGATGAAAGCGGCTTGCCGCTTTATCCTGAAGCCGTATCAAACGAACCGCTTGCCCCTGTCAATAGCGGCGACAAAAAAGTCCAAGCATATAATTTTCGCCTTTGCGTAACTCAAAATAAGGAAAACATGGTTCCATGGCCAAAACCCGACGGTTACGACCCAACAAGATATAAACTGCTTGCCGACTATGTTAACGCAAAAGGCGAACCTACTGCCAACGACCTGTTCATACTCAACCAAATTGGTTCGACCGGGAAATATGACATGAACAATAAGGGTGCATTCTCTACTGACTATATCGGAGGCAGCTATAAATATCCAGATGGAACGTACGCCGAACGCGAAATGATATGGGAAGATCATTACAATTATATGGCGGGATTGCTCTATTTTCTCGCAAACGATGAAAGCATACCAGAAAAAACACGCAAATCTGTAAATTCATGGGGACTATGTAAAGATGAATTTACCGATACAAACAATTGGCCGTTCCAACTTTATGTCCGCGAGGGTCGCAGAATGATAGGTGAATATGTGATGACGCAAAAAGACATCGAGCGAGGTAGCGTCGGTCGCACTAAAACCGACTCAATAGGCATGGGTTCTTATAACAGCGATTCACATAATGTGCAACGCTATATAACTTCGGACGGATTTATCCGAAATGAAGGTAATATGGAAGTACGCGTGGATCCATATGAAATACCCTACCGCATGATATTACCACAAAGGGATGAAGTGGAAAATCTATCTGTCGTATGCACATTTTCCGCAAGCCATGTGGCATATTCAAGTATACGCATGGAACCCCAATACATGATAATCGGACAAGCAGCCGGAGTTGCGGCATCACTATCTATAAGACAAAAAACAAGTCTTTACGATATAAGCGTAGAAGAACTACAAAATATACTGGTGGAAAATTATGACGCAGTGATCACCCAAAATTCAAGGCCCGGCGTTTGGGATACGAACGAAGACACAGAACTACCAGAAGTGATGCCCGCAGGTAATATTCCCGATAATTATTGCGATACATTAGTATTTGGTGATACGTTCGATAACTATAGCATCGGTTGGCAAACAACCGCACAAGCACCCAGCGAAACCTTGATAATTCAAAGGAATTCCAGTGTTATCATAAATAAAGCAAATAAGCAAAGTCATGGATTTCTTACCCGTAAAAACTTCAAAGCTCCCTCCGGTGCGTTTACCTATTCCTTTACCGCGAAACTTGGACCAGCTATAAAACTTTCGGACGGTAACGCTGATAGTATGGCCGAGTTTACAGTACGCATCGGCAAAAAACTCTCGCAAATCAAAGTAGTGCTAAAATACAATCATAATAACCCTAAAATGGGAGTTGCTCAAGACGGATACGCTTCCGAATCACAATATTCCGCTCAATTAGATACTTCGATATGGCATAATTATATGGTAGTGGTAAATGACGATTTAACCTACTCTCTTTATGTCGACGGTAATTTGTTGTGGGAAAATGCGCAATCAAAAGGTCTTCCCAATGCCACGACACCGCCGTCGGATATGATTAAAATAGGTGCGGACGATCCTCGTAACGACTCAACAAAAGATTCTAAACCCGTCAATTGCGAAGTTCGTAATTTTAAACTTGAGAATGGCTCTATCATAAATGAAACTCGCGTACTATGCGGTCTATTTGAAAACGAAAACGGAAAAAAATTAACAGACCTTGTAAACGAATCCGGAAAAGTTGTATATTCTGCCATCATAGAAAACACTAAAAGTACAGCTGCAGATGTAACGGCAAAGCTCATTGTGAAGAAAAATGGTACTGTCGTAGACGAAGAAGAAAAGACTGTTCAAGTCGGTTGCAACGAACTAAATGAAATTACATTGGTTGGTGATCTTGGGAATAAAAGCGATGGCCTTACTGTCGAGGTGATTTTCATTTCACAAGGGAATATACTAAAAACAATAAAACTTTAGCATAACGACCGGGCGCGATAATTTGCGCCTCAACCCATATCACGAACAGGATGTTCCTGGCACTATTCTTTTTGAATAATGACAATTTTTACCTTTAACCGTTCCAACGAGTTCTAAATAGACAGGCTTTCTCGGATCATATCCGAGAAAGCCTGTCTTAATTATATCTTAATAATAATCGTCCACCCCATCCGCTGAAGTGAACCCCAAAGTTTGGACAAAATTTAATTAAAATGTTTGGTAATGAGTTCGGTATTGCACTGGGCTCATTCCTTTTAGTTTGAGAGAGATCCTCTCGTTGTTCCAGTAGGATATGTATTCGTGCAACTTTTGTATGAAATCTTCCACGTTTTCAAACTTTTCACCATAGAACATTTCTACTTTCAATCTCCCAAAGAAACATTCCATCGCGCCGTTATCCATGCAGTTGCCCTTGCGTGACATACTCTGTGTTATGTTGTGTTCCCTTAAATATCTTTGGTATTCTGCATGTTGGTATTGCCAGCCTTGATCTGAGTGCAGGATAGGCGTTGCACCTTTTGGCAATTTCTTGCTAAGTTCATCCAACATTTCTCTTATCTGTGCAAGGTCGGGATGAAGCGATACAGAGTAAGACATTATTTCGTTGTTGTATAAGTCCATTATAGGAAAAAGATATACTTGCGTGTCTTTCACTTTAAACCGTGTGACATCCGTGACAAGTTTCTCAAATGCGGCTTCCGCATTGAAATCCCTGTTCAGAAGATTATCCGCAACTTTCCCAACCTCGCCCTTATACGAATGATATCTCTCGTTTTTGCGTTTTTTGCCGCGAATACCAAGCATTTTCATTAACCTAAACACCTTTTTGTGGTTAATTATTATGCCTTTTGCCTGCAATTCAAGCGCAATACGCCTGTATCCGTACCTTTGCCCATTCTTCTCAAAGACTTCCATGATCGACTGCTTGTCCGCAGCGTACTTGTCCGTCTTGCTTGCCTTTAAATGGTAGTAGAACGTGCTGCGCGGCAAGCAGGATATTTTGAGCAACGTATTGAGTTTGTATTTGTGCCTTAGTGCTTTTATTGCTTGGGTTTTTTCCCGCTCCGTTGCTCTCTCTCCCGAACTAATGCATCTAATTTTTTTAGGTATTCAAGCTCCGCTTCTAAGTATTCGTTGCGTTCGCGCAGGCGCTGGTTCTCGGCTATTAAATCTTCTTCCACAGATTTATCCAAAGGCTGTTTCCTCGGTCTGCCTGTGCTTTTCTTTCCGCGACGTTCTTCCATGAGTCCTGCCGCTCCTCTTCTAAGTATATGCGCTCCCATCTGTGCAGCATTTGCCTCGCACCACCACTTTCTGTGACGCCCAAACCGTACTTCCGTACCGTTTCATTATACCCTAGATGATTTTCGCGCATATCCATTATAACAGATATCTTGAACGCTGGCGAGTACTTTGTGTTGAATCTCTTTTTCCTTGACATAAAAATATGCACCTCCAAAAGTTCGTCCAACTTTTGGGGTGCATATCATAAGTCGGGTTTTTTGTTTAGCCGTGTATTTAACCGATTTTACAAAAACAAGCCGTTAAATAATTTATTCGTCGCGGTTTTCCTTGTCTTGCTTTTCGCGTTCTTCTTTTTCTTTCTTGCGTTCCCAGTAGTTTTTGTAACCTACGTTTTCGTTATCGCCCTGATCCCATTTTTTGCCGCCCGTTGCGAGAATGCAAAGCAGTACGGCGACGGTGACGATTATTGC
>CALWBH010000118.1 GCA_944376015.1 uncultured Clostridia bacterium | reverse complement strand
CAGTCCTCCGCGTTTGACTGCGCAAGCCCCGTACTGCTCAAAAGATCTATCAGACTCTCGCCACGACTCACACCGACATCGCCCGATGAGACTATGGATTCAAGCATTAAACTATCCTCCCGAAATTACTTTATATAAGCGAGTACTGCGTCGGTCTCCACGCTGGCTCCGACTTCGACGGCATAAGTGATCGTTCCGTCCGCAGTGGCAACTATATCGTTTTCCATTTTCATAGCTTCGAGCACGACAACGGGCTGACCTGCTTTGACGGCCGCACCGTTAGCGAAAGCAAGCTTCCTTACTACGCCCGGCATCGGGGATTTTACCGCGCTACCGCCGGCAGGCGCGGCGGGCTTAGCTGCAACGGGAGCGGCAGCAGGCGCGGCGGGCTTAGCTGCGACCTGAGCGACGGGAGCAGCCACGGGAGCGGTTGCTCCGCCCACTTCATCGACTTCTACACTATAAGATTTACCGTTTACGGTAACATTGAATTTACGCATTTATCTATATCTCCTTCAAATTTTTTTTATGGATCTGATTATAAACGGAACGGGCATGTCGTCTTCCCCGTTTACCGTGGTCTGTACGTCGTAATATGCCATAAGCGCGGCAGTTATCGCGGCAACGGTTTCGGTATCGTCTTCCGCAGAAACCGCGCTTGCCGTTTCCGACGGAGTGCCGCTCGCCTTTTTACTTACCTTTATCGAAGAAACCAAATTGAGCAGTTTGGAGAATACGATAAGCAGTACGATAAGTACGATAAGCACGGCTATGACGATAAAGAAACCTATAAGGCTGTAAATGCCGAACTCACCTGCGCTGTACTGATTGAAAACGCCTTCGGCTGTTTCTGCCGCAGTAGTAGAGATCAACATAGGCTTCACCTCTTGACCATAGTCTGCAATGCCGCAATAAGATATTGTCTGGAATGATTAGGCAATATCACGGTATCTACATAGCCTTTTTCTGCGGCATACATCGCGGTATTTTCGCCCGAATACTTCGCGGCGAATTTTTTCTCGGCAGCCGCCGGGTTCTTTGCCTTCGCTATATCCTTGCCGTAAAGCAAGTAAGCCGCGGAATCTTTTTCCATCGGCGATATAACGGCAACGTCCCACGCCATCGTGTAGTCGCAGGATGTCTTGGACGCGAAAATGCTGTAAGCCGCGCCTACCGCTTTGCCGCAAACCAAAGATATTCTGGGTACGCTGAGATTATTGTAAGCGTATATCATATCGCTTACGTTTCTTATAAGACAATGCGTTTCCTGATGCGCGTCGATCACAACGCCTGTACTGTTAACGAGATCGACTACGGGTATGCCGGCATTATCCGCGGTATTGATAAAGTCGGTTATCTTTGCCGCGCCTTTGGCGGTAAGTCTTCCGTCAACGCCGACGACCGCAACCGTTATGCCGTTGAGCTTTGCAAAAGCAGTCGTAACTTCACTTGCAACTCCGCCGCGAAGTTCCAGCACGCTGTCCGCATCGAAGGCTTCGGCAAGCACATTCTTTACGTTGCTGCGAGCGGAAAGCGTTTCGCATACTCTGTTGGGATCGTCGTCGGAATAAGAAACTACGTCGCAAAGATCTTCGAGCGCGGTCATTATAAGCCCGCGAAGCTCCGTTTCGTCTTTGACGAGATTAGTGACGATACCGCTCGTTTTATAATGATTCTTCGCCCCGGAACAGTCTTTCGTATCGTCGCCCGTAAGAATAAGCGGACTCGATGTGGAAACTTTGGCTTTTTCTACGCATACGAACAGATCGGAAAGACCGGAAAGATAAGCGGTCATACCGAAACATTTGCCGGTCACGGCGGTTATTACGGGAACCGTACCGTACGCTTTCGAATAAGCGCTAAGAATAAGATCGTAACCGTAAAGCGCGTCAACGCCTTCCAAAACTCTCGCACCGGCAGAGTCGATAAACGTTATAAGCGGCAATGACGCGTCGCAGGCACGTTTTACGAGACGTTCTACCTTCTCCGCTCCGCGTTTGGATATACCGCCGGAAAAGACTTCGGGATTAAACGCTACGACCGCAACGTCTCTGTCGCCAACCGTGGCAAGACCGCAGTATACGCCTTCACCCCTGATCTGTCCGAGTTCGTTCGCCCCGCCCATAAACGCATCAAGCTCGACAAACGAATTTTCGTCGATAACCGAATTAACGGTCTGACGGACTTTCTTCGTTGCCGACGCGTATGACGAAAGCGTACTTTTTAATCCGGAACTCATGTAAATACCTCCAAGTAATATTTTTACATTGAAATTATACACTAAACAAAAATGAAAAACAAGCAATTTAAAATGCTGTTTTTCATTATTTTACATATTTTGCGCCGCGAACTTTTCCGCTCCGAGCGTTTTTTGCGTTTGCGATTTCAGGCTTTCCTTATATGCGGTACTGCAAAAGCTCACCAGACGCTCAGTCAAAATCACAGTTGCTCGTTTATACTCCGCCGCCTTTATTAACCGATTAAACTCGCGTTATAAATTTTAAACAATTTTTAAGCGGTCAGAAACTCATGAAACTTTATCCGATAATATTTCGAACGGCTTTAAACAGTAACTCGCTTCGATCACATTTTGACGGTATTCCAAGCGTGACTTTACGATAGCCCTGCCGCGCCGTAGTATAGCCGAAACAATTTATTCAGACGTTTTTAAGATATTCTATTTCTTCCGCGGTGAGTTTGCGATAGCCGCCTCTGTCCACTCCTCGCATACGCAGATCTCCGATTGCCACTCTTTTGAGAAATACCACGTTTTTTCCTACCGCTTCGAACATTTTGCGCACTTCGCGGTTCATTCCCTCGCTGATGGCGATCTCCACCGTGGTCTGTTTGGTTTTGCCGTCGAATTTAACTATGCGAGCGCTGCATTTTTTTGTTATTTTTCCGTCAATCTCCACGCCGCTACGGATTTTTGAAAGTTCCTTTTCGCCCACTTCCCCTTCAACGCGCGCGGAATATACTTTTTTTATCTCGCTTGCGGGATGCGTAAGCCTGTTGCAGAGATCTCCGTCGGTTGTAAGTATCAACATTCCTTCGGTATCATAATCCAATCTACCTACCGGAAAAAGTCGGACGTCCGGATAATCCGCGCGTACTATGTCAAGCACCGTTTTTCTTCCTTTATCGTCTGAAACCGTGGTAACGCACCCTTTCGGTTTGTTTATCAAAAGATAAATATGCTTTCGCGGAGGCACTATCTTTTTTCCGTTTACGGCAACGTGATCCCCGTGTTCGACCTGCGTCGCAAGATCGGTGACCGTTTTTCCGTTTACGGTCACTTCTCCGTTCAATATAAAACTTTCGCATTTGCGGCGGCTCGCAAGTCCGCATTCGGCAAGATATTTGTTTATTCTCATAACGTGTATATTTTACATTATGCTACGTCATTTTGCAAACGTTTGAGACGCACTTTTTAATTATACGAAAGTTTTATCTTTTTCTCGGAACCGAATCATAAATCGAAAGCCGAAACGAAATTATATGAATTATGGAATAATATTTAAGTTATAAAGTAAAGTTATTTATTCTCGGAAAAATTTTCAAACGCGGCGTTTATGAGATCGCAACTTTCTTCAAACATGGGACCGCAATTCAGTACCACGCATATCATTTCTATGCCGTCGCGTTCCGCAGAAGACACAAGACATCTGCCGGCGGCTTTCGTATAACCGGTTTTAATCCCGTTTCCGCCTTCGAGCATGGTAAGTATTTTGTTTTTGTTATTTATAGTTCTGTTGTATTCATGGTCTTTCCACGGACAGTCTTTGTAAGTTTTAGTACCGACTATCTCGCGGAAAGTATCGTTTCGCATTGCCGCGCACGATATAAGCGCCATATCCGCCGCGGTGGAATAATGGCGCGGATCGGACAAACCGTGCGGATTTGTAAAGTTCGACTCCGTAGCGCCCGCCGCTTTTGCCGTCTTGTTCATAAGCGCGGCAAATTTTTCTACGCTCCCCGCCGTAGTAACGGCAAGCGCTACCGCGCAGTCGTTCCCCGATTGAAGCATAAGACCGTAAAGCAGATCTTTAATTTTCAGTTTTTCATTTTTTGCGAGATAAACCGAGCTCCCTTCAACCCCGACCGCTTCGTCGGGGACTTCGACGATTTTTTCCAGATCGCTCGTACATTCTATAACGGTAAGAGCGGTTACAATCTTCGTGGTGCTCGCAATAGGCAACTTTTCATGAGGATTTTTTTCATACATTAATCTGCCTGTCGTCCTTTCCACCACGATAGCGCTTTTCGCACAAGTTTCGTAGGTTTGCGCATTAGCCGACAAAAACGTGGAATTAATGCAAAAACACACAAAAACAAGTACTATGACAGATATAATACATACATTATTTATCTTTTTTAAACGCATTTGTTATTGCCTCCGTTATATCGGGTATAAGTGAAAGCGCTTTATCGAAAACCGATTTGTCCGTAAATCTTATAAGTTTAAAACCCTCTGCGTTGCGTATAAGAAAACCAATCGGAACCACGGACGCGCCCATACCGCTTCCGCCGGCAAACGGAAACTCACAGCTTTTACCCGTAACGTCGCTATATTCCCCGCCGCCCGTAAGCATGCCCATCGTAACGCGGCTTACGGGAATTATCGCCGTTCCGTCTTCGAGCAATAACGGTTTTCCTATTACGGTGTCGGCGTCTACAAGCGTTCTTATTTTCGTAAACGCTGTGTCGAGCACGCGTTCTACCGGTTTTTGATCGGGATTCAATATCATTTCACACCTTCCTTTTTGCCGCTCGCATAAAACTCATTTTTCTCGCAAACGCGGCAAATAAACTATATATAATATTTGCCGGCGTGACCCTAATTATCCCGAAAAAACGTATAAACAGCTTATTTTGCTTTCCGTTTGCCGTAAAAACGTGTTTTTCTGCCAACAACTGCTTACTTTTGATATAAGACGTAAACGCGCAGTACGCGGCACGAAACAGTTCTGCGATCATTACAGCCGCAAAATTGCCGTTTTCCACGCCTATCTCCGCGAATATATCCATATATTTAATATCTATGGCTTTGAATAGCGGGCTCGTAAGATAGTTGATTATGGAATCCTTATCCGTTCTGTCCGGTTTTAACGAGATACCCGTTCTCTTTCCGTTTACGCGCACAAAAAGATATGCGGAAGAAGGCATAAGTTTTTCGATCTTCATTCCGATGCGGATTATGCTTATACCGAAAAGAAAAACTTTGAGATACATTTTGTCAGGCGCAGAGCTCTTAAAAACTACGGACGCTTGCAATTCGCTTCCCAAAAATGCAACGGTAACGATTACTATAACAAAAAATACCGACATACTTATATTTTGTCGGTATTTTCAAATTTTATGGACAGAACGCGATATTTGAAAATTTAATCGCTTTGTTTTCCGTATAAATCAGGCAAAAATCACCGCTTACGCAATTTATTTAAAAATTCGTCGGTATATCTTTAAACCGTAGCGTGCGCCAAGCTTCGCCGCATCGGACGCTTGCGTCAAGCGTTTTCCCCGCTCTCTTTCTCCGCTGCCGGAGTAAGAGTAGCCGCGGCTTCGAGCGGAAGCTCTATCTTTTCATAATTCTCGCCTTGTAAAAATTCAGGCGGTTGCTCTTCGGGTATTTCGAACTGATTATACAAGCTGTCGCTTTCGACATGCCTGTTTTTAAGCTCTTCAATGCTACGGAGCAGATCGTCGTAATCGGGTAGCTTGTCTATACTTTCAAGCCTGAACCTTTTTAGAAACTCGTCGGTTGTACCGTATAATTTAGGGTTGCCTATCGCTTCTTTTCTTCCGACTACTTCTATCATTCCGAGATTGAGCAAGGTTTGCATGGTGTAGTCGCAGTTAACCCCCCTTACCGATTCCACTTCGAGCTTGGTAACGGGTTGTTTGTAAGCTATTATCGCAATCGTTTCAAGCGTAGCTTTTGAAAGCTCCTTTTCTTTTATCGGATTCAGTACGGCAGCAACCTCTTCTTTGTACGCGGGGTTTGTCCCGAATTGCAGTTTGCCGTTATATTCCATCAAATGTATTCCGCACTTTCCACCGTATTTGCTTTTAAGACGTTTCACGGCGGCTTTTATCTCGCTTTTTTGGAGCTCTAACGCGGCCGCTATATCATCCGCTTTCAACGCTTCACCCGAAACAAACAGCAATGATTCAAGTACGTTGTCTATTTTTTCGATATCCATTTCTTCGTCCCGTTAAATTTTAATCAGATTTATATCGCCGAATACTTCGGTTTGTTCGGCAGTCAAAAATTGCAGTTTCATAAGTTCCAGCAATGCCTGAAACGTTGTTATTATCTCGTTTACGGTAGGCTCTTCGCCGAAAAGCTCAGTAAAATGCACGCTCTTTTTTTCGGTAAGGGTCTCTATTATGTATTCCTGCTTCTCTTCTACGGTATATGGATCGCGGACTATCTCTTTCGGAGTCGTATCCAGCGAACGTCGCTCCGCTTTCTCATAAAGTTTTTGAAGCGCCGAAAGCAACCCTTCCATGGTCATGTCTTTAAGCACGGTACGCTCGTCGCCCACGGTAATGTCCGGTTCGCGAAACCTGACGCCGACCGTTTCGAGATCTTTGAGCTTATCCATTTCTTTTTTATAAAGCTCGTATTCCTCGAGGCGTCTTATCAACTCGCTTCCGTCGTCTTCTTCCCCGTCTTCTTTCTGCGTTTCCGGTTTTGGCAACAATGCTTTTGCCTTTATTTCGAGCAAATACGCCGCCATACCGAGAAACTCTGACGCTTTATCGAGATCGATGTTATCGATATCGTTTTCAATAAATTCAAGAAACTGTCGAGTAATATCGGAAACGAATATATCGCAAATACGTATTTTCGCGCGTTTTATAAGATGCAACAAAAGATCGAGCGGACCTTCGAACATATCGAGCTTTACCCGATAACCGCTCTCCGTTTCCAATGCGTCGTCATCGAGTTCATAATCTTTTATTTCATCGTCAATCATTATCCGACCCCAAAGAAAGTAACGTCAAAACCGCTGACGCCTATACCGAATATCAAATTAAACAGCGATTGAACGCTACCCGCGATACCCATAGTGCCGTAATTAAGATAAAGCCCGAGCAGATCGAAATATTTAATAAATTCAAGTCTGCCGTATGCGCCTATATAATATATCCCCATATGAATGACGAAAAGCGCTATAAGAATATAAAGTCCGTAACGTCTGAGCCATCCTATGAAAGAATTTTCCCGACTCGCATACGCCTCTATTATCTTAAAACCGTCAAGCGGTCCCAAAGGAAGCAGATTAAACAGAAAAAGCATCACGTTTATCTGCGCGCTGAGTCTGAAAAACCACTCGAAAAAACAATAGGAATAAATCTCCAGCGGTCCTATGGCTATCGTCAAAGCGAGGAAAAAACAGCTGAGTATCATTGCGACAAGATTATAGGTAACGCCGGCAATGGCAACGGTAAAAAGTCCGCGACGCGGCACCTTGAAATTATAAGGATTTACGGGAACGGGTTTAGCGAAACCGAACCCCATAAATACAAGCATCGCGAATCCCACGATATCGAAATGCGCCGCGGGATTAAGCGTCAGTCTGCCGTTCACCTTTGCCGTAAGATCTCCGTTCCACTTCGCGACGAGCCCGTGAGCTATTTCGTGCGGAATGATAGCAAAATAAACGGCAAGCAAAAATGCCGCTAACGCAACGAAAACAAGTATAATATCTTCGGTACTGTTGAAAACGTTTATTACAAACCACATAAAAAACTCCTGCCGCACGGATCATCGACCCGTACGGCAAGTATAGCATTTATGAAATAATTAGTCAACCGCTTTTATCCGTTACATACCTTTTATTATTTCGCCTACAATATCGAAATAAGTCATTTTATTCAGATTACCGGTAGTTACAAGCTCGCTTTCGGCAACCGTTTTTCCGTCCGCCACCGCATTGATCTTACCCACTTTGGAACCTGCGGCAAGCGGTAAAGTTATATCGTAATATTCGCAGATATAACTTACATCCTTTTCTTCACCCCTTTCGGTGAGATAAAAGCCGTCTTTTTCGGGCGCTACGCCAACGGTTTTTTCTTTGCTGGAAGGAATTTCCAGTTTTTCGGGCAACTCCTGTCCGCCGAAAATGACCTGTTTGGTATTATAATTGGCAAAACCGAAATCGAAAAGCTTGGACATCTGCGAGTTTCTGTTTTTTGACGTATCCGCTCCGGTTATAACGCCTATAAGTCTTGTATCGCCGCGTTTCGCGGTCGCGCTAAGACAATACATAGCTTCGTTTGTAAATCCTGTTTTCCCTCCGTCGCACCCTTCGTACGATCTTATCATTTTATTCGTATTGGTCAGTACGGTATCTCTTCCCGAAGGATGACGGAAATCGAACATCCATACTTTGGCATAATCAAAATAACGTTCATGCTTGATAAGCTCTCCGAACATTATCGCCGCGTCGTATGCGCACGAATACTGATTGGGAGCCGGCAAACCGGTACAATTAACAAAATTAGTATCGTTCATGCCCAGCTCGACGGCTTTATTATTCATTTCCGAAACAAAACCCTCAACGGAACCGGATATTCTTTCCGCAAGCGCCACGCACGAATCGTTGGCGGACGCAACCACTATAGATTTAATCAGCTCGTCCGCAAGATATTCGGCATGAGCGTCAAGAAAAGCCTGACTGCCTCCCATAGAAGCCGCATTTTCACTGACCGTTATTTTTTCGTCAAAAGCAAGATTTCCGTTTTCGGCATTATCGAAAACAATCAGAAGAGTCATTATCTTTACCATGCTTGCGATAGGTCTGTGCTCTTTCGAGTTCTGTTCGAACAATACCGTTCCCGTTCCCGCATCGGCAAGGACGACGGACGGCGCAGAAAACTCAGGCGGTTCCGCCGCCGAAATTATAGGTACCGAATAGCTGCATGCCGCAAGTATCGCTGCGGCACAAATAACTATCGTAAGTTTTTTTATACTTTTCATTTACGCAAATTCCTCCACAAAAACATTTTGCGTAAATATCGATAAAATATGTAATCAGAGGAAAAAAGAAAACAACAAAAGCATAACGGATTGCAACAGACAAATTATAAGCGACGTTACCGCGATCGGCAAAATTCTCAAAAACAGTTTAACGAAAGGCACGCAACACCCGTACTTTCTTTTTTCCGCGCCTACTTCCGCGAGTATACTGAATACGGAAATGAGCAATAAATCGCGCAACAGAGAAAA
>CALWBH010000117.1 GCA_944376015.1 uncultured Clostridia bacterium | reverse complement strand
CGACATAATCCGCATACGTTCCGACCGCTTAGATTCCGAAGAAGTGAAACTCTGCACGCTGGAACTGCAAGCGGATACCGAATACACGATTACGTTTACCGTAATTACGAGCGAAGACAAGGCTTGCAACTTCGATTACATCAAACTTGTTTCCGTCGATCAGTCGGTTTAAGTTTCTCCCAATCGATAAAAACGACCGAGCGTAAATGCTCGGTCGTTTTTGTCGTAATGGTGAATTATACTATTAAGCGCAACAGATGTGAATAGATGAATTTTATCTTTTACTTTAAATCTTTTATTCCCCGAAAGCCGATTGTGCGAATTCGCTTTATTTAAACCCGCTTGTAAAAACGCTCGGCAATTGTCTTATTTTGCGATAAATCTGCGCAAAAACAATCTACTTCTTCATTAAAAATAATTTCGAAAAGTTGTCCGACTCTTTTGGGTTTAAAGCAAAAAACTGTCCGAACTTTTGGGTTCTATAACATTAGCTTAACACAATTTTTTATGTCCGATTTTTCGGAGCGCACTTCGATTTATTATCGGGCGGCTGTATTACTCGTATTTCTTTCCGCAAAAAGGGCAGAATTTATCGCCGCTCTGGCGCGGAGCACCGCAGTTTATGCAAAATTTTTCTGTCTTTTCGCTTTGAGCGCCGACGGACTCGCCGGGCATTTTATCGGTAAACGCGTCGGCAAACGGATCTATGGTAAAAAACGGATCTACGGAATAAGGTCGCGGCGCATAATTCATCTGTTGCTTTACATTGGCGTCAAACTCCGTCTTTTTATACTTATACCGAGCGACCGACGCCAGGATCAGACAGACTATGCCGACGGCTATAAGGATCATCGGGACGAAAATCAGCTCGAATTTGTCCGTAACATACATGATGAACACCAGGATACACGCTCCCGCGACCGCCGTTAATCCCACTACCATAAACATAATATAAAACAGTTTTTTCGGACTCGTCATACTGCTCGTACGCGCTACAAAACGCGCCCCCTTTATTTTTTCGCGGACATGCCGCCCTTATATTTTAACCTATTATATTTTAAACTATGATACCGCGTTTTGTCAATACATTTACCTGATCGTCGCGGTCTCCGGGAATAAAATTCTTCCGAAAGCTCGAATATCGTCGTTTTGCCACTCCGTCGGCATTGAGTTTTTACGCCGCGCAACGCTTGCAATAGCGTTAAAAACGCGGTATAATGATTATATGTCGGAAAAGATAAAAACAGTAGTAACGGGCATCAGCGGGGGCGTGGACAGCGCGGTAGCCGCGCTCCTTCTCAAACAGCAGGGTTACGACGTGATAGGGCTGTTTATGAACAACTGGGAAGAGAGCGAAGCGGACGGGGCTTGCACTTCCGCAGAAGACTGGGCGGACGCAAAGAACGCCGCCTCCAAAATCGGCATACCCGTTTATTCGGTCAATTTTTCAAAAGAATACTACGACCGCGTATTCCGATATTTTCTCGGCGAGTACGAAGCGGGCAGAACGCCCAATCCCGACGTGCTATGCAATCGCGAGATCAAGTTCGACGAATTTTCGCGTTATGCGCGCGAGCTTGGCGCCGATTATATCGCTACGGGGCATTATTGCGGCATAACGCACGACGCCGTTTATAAAGGAAAGCGGGTGACGCAATTGCTTCGCGCCGCCGACGGCGGAAAAGATCAGACATATTTTCTCAATCAGGTGAGAGACGGGCAACTCGACAACGTGCTTTTCCCATTATCTAACCTGCATAAAACCGAAGTTCGTGCGATTGCGGAAAAATACGGGCTCGCTTCTGTCGCCAAGAAAAAGGATTCTACCGGCGTTTGCTTTATAGGAGAGCGCAATTTCAGAAAATTTCTTTCGGCTTATCTGCCGTCCAAACCCGGTCCTATCACCGACGAAGAGGGGAATACGCTCGGCACTCACGAAGGACTTATGTATTACACGCTCGGTCAACGCCGCGGTTTAGGTATCGGCGGCCGCGCAGGCTACGACGCGAAACGCTGGTTCGTCATCGGAAAAGACCTGCCGTCAAATACGCTTATCGTCTCTTGCGGGGAAGACGACAGACTTATGTCGTCCTCGCTTACCGCGGCTTCGCTTAACTTTATCGGCGGCGCTCCCGACGTTAAAGAATTTAACTGCACCGCGAAAACGCGTTACCGCCAACCCGATCAGCCTTGCCGCGTCACCGTTAATACGGATAATACCGCCACCGTCGTTTTCGAAACACCCCAACGCGCCGTTACTCCCGGTCAGTACGTGGTTTTCTATGACGGTAACCGCTGTCTCGGCGGCGGCGTTATCTGTTAACGCTTATTGCTTTCGTAAGATTTTTAAAAGTGGATAAAATGTTGACCGCATTGTGGATAAACCGATTTTCACTCGATAATCAAATAAAATGCTCGGATTGCGAAAACAAGGTTATCCACAGCCGATGTGCGCAAAAACGGCTGTTGTACACATAACGTTGTGGATAAAAAATCGGCAGATATTGATTTGAAAATAATGTAAAAGCACAAGATATTGTATAAAATTTCGTTATACACATTTCCACAGCGTATATAATAACAATAATAATAAATCTATAATAAATAATAAAAAAAAGAAAATGGAAGAAATCGAAAACGCAATAAACGAACATAAAGAAATATACGAAGGATTGTACGACATACTGAGCGAGTATAATTCCAAATTCAATCTGACTGCGATAAAAAGCAAAGAAGATTATTATTTAAAGCATATTGCGGACAGTATGCTCGGTTTGCCTTATATAAAAGGGAAAGTACTTGACATAGGAAGCGGCGCCGGTTTTCCGGCGTTCGTAATAAAAACGGAATTGCCGGAAACGGATATCACGATGGTAGACAGCGTGGGAAAAAAAGTGACGTATCTGAACGAAGTTATAAAAAAACTCGGACTTGAAAGTATCAAGGCTTTGCATTGCCGCATAGAAGATATCGGAAGAAGAGAATATTACGACACGGTAACGGCGAGAGCGGTGGCGCGTTTGAACGTACTTGCCGAGTACGCTTTGCCTTATTTAAAAAAAGGCGGACTGCTCGTGGCGTATAAAGCGGCGGACTGTTACGAAGAGATAAAGGAAGCGGAATACGCCGTAAAATTATTGGGCGGAAAAATAAGGGGAATAGAAGAAAAAAAACTGGACGAAAATACATACCGTAGAATAATACTGATAGAAAAGATCGGCGCTTCACCCGTCGGTTATCCGAGAAAAAACAACAAACCCCGTTTATCTCCTTTAACCGTTGATAAATCGGAAAAGTAAATCGTTTTGCGTTAAGAAAAGATAAAAAATTAAGAACTTTTATGAAAATATTTTCACTTGACATAATACCGCTTTAGTGATAGACTTAAATCAGATAAGGAGTTGAAAAAAAATGACAGACAGGCAGAGAAATCTTGTTCTTAACGCGATAAAAATGGGCGGCGTTTTTATAACGAGCGGAACGGGAGAAAAAATCAATATAATGAATACGAGATGGGGTACGCTCGGCAGAATGTGGAACAGAGACGTTTTCGTGCTTCCCGTCAGAAAAAAGAAGCTATCCCATGATCTCATCGACAAAAACAAATGTTTCGTGGTCAACGTTCCGACGTCGGACATGACGGCTCAGCTTTTGCGTTGTTCGTCTCTGTCCGGAAGAGAAGTGGATAAATTCAAGGAGCTCGGTTTCGCTCCCATTCCCGCAAAGCAGATAAAGTCAGTGAGTATAGCGGAATGTACGCTTCATCTCGAATGTAAAGTGATTTACGTAAGCGAAATGCGCGAAAGCAAACTCGATCCGATAATCGCGCACGATATGTATATCAATCGCGAATATCATACCTTGTATTTCGGAGAAGTGGTACGCTGTTCCGTGGATAAACCGAATCATATAAATCATTAAAAAAATAAACGATAAAGAAAAAGCAAAAAATCTTGCGCCAAGCGTAAGATTTTTTTATTTTTATTAATTTTTTTGTTTATTTCGGATTTTTTATCAAAGAGCGAACAAAAAAAACAAATAAATTTTTACAGTATAAGAATTGCAATATTTTAATATAAGAAATGCAATTGCAAAATGGGGGGTGATATAATAGAAACGAGATAAATTTTGTCTCGTAAAAAATAATAGGAGGAAGAAATGAAAAAAGGATTGGCGTCACGAATAGTTTTTATTATTCTGACACCGTTACTTGCCGTGCTTTTTATAGCTTCGATAATAGGAAGCAATATCGCAAATTATAATTCGGCGGCAATTAACTCTTATTTCGACATTTTGCCTTACAGACTGGAACAGGTAGGGGATGACGAAGATACCGATACCGAGTATTACAAGTCTTCGTTTGTCACCGCTAAAGGCAATTACGACGACGAAGCGCTTTGGGATTACGATTTACGCGTAGCGCAACAGATCGTAAACGAAGGATGCGTACTGCTTTGGAACGACGGGTCGTTACCGTTGAAGAAAGAGTCTGCCGTAAGCTGCTTTGCAAATACTTCGGTGGATATGGTTCTTACAGGTACGGGATCCGGATCGATCAAAGTAGACGGAGCCGTTAATTTGAGAGAGAGCCTGGAAAAATACGGTTTCAAAGTAAACAATAAGTTTTGGGATTTTTACGAAAAGGGCGCCGGAAGCGATTCTGCGGGTTACGGACTTCTTCAGAAAGGATTTAAAGGTATAGGAGCTAACGAAGCGCTTTATACGAGAGAAGTGCCCTGGAACGTCATAGAAGGCGACGGAGTAAGCTCTTCTTTCGCCGAGTTCGGCGACGCCGCAATATTTGTGCTCGGAAGAACGTTCGGCGAAGGAACGTATATCCGCGAAGCGGGGGATTATTATCTTGCCGTCGGCAACAACGCGCACGACGCGCTCAACAATATTCTCGCGGTCAAAGGAAAGACCACCGCGGACGGAATGGATTACAACGGCGACGCGTCCATGGTTAAGACGATAACGTTTGACGAAACGGATACCGAGACGTATTCCGTGTCCGAACACACCGGAGAAAAGATCGAAAACCTTTTCGATTTCGCCGATTTCAATCTTTACGAGTATAACGACGGACAAAGCGTAACTTACGTTACCCGTAACGACTGGACGGGCACGCTTCCTACCTCTTCGCCCCGTCTGACAATGAACGCCGAAACGGCGGATATGCTCAAACATCTTCGCGATCTCGAACAGCCGAGGGAGGACGCGAAAAAGTTCTACGAAGAACACGGAGAAATAAAGTATGAGCAGAAAAACGGCTGGTCGCTCATACAGATGAAAGATCTGCCTTTCGACGCTCCCGAATGGGACGAATTGCTCGATCAGATGTCCTGGGAAGAACAAGCGGAACTTTGCTCCAACGGCTATCATACCACCGCGCTTGTCGAATCGATAAACAAACCCGCAACGCGCGACGAAAACGGACCGCTCGGTATTTCCGTTACGTTCTCGACGATGACCGCGCGCCGCTCGATGGGTTGGCCGTGCGAACCGACGAGAGCGGCAACCTTCAATAAAGAGCTTTCGCATCTGTTCGGCAAGTGCCTCGGCGAAGACATGCTTCACGCGGGCGTAACGGGACTTTGGGGCTACGGACTTAATATGCACAGAACGCCTTATCTCGGCAGAAACTTCGAGTATTACAGCGAAGATTCCTTCCTGGCGGGCGAGACGTTCGACCCGACGGGAACCGTGCTTGAAGCGGAATTTGCCGACGGAAGCAAAGCGGAAGTGACGGAAGGCTATTCCGTATCTCCGACCGAAGTGCTTATCACGGATATCGATTCGGTAACTTTCGGACTGACCGTGGCTGGGGTGACCAAGACCGTAACGCAGAGCATAAGCGTTACCGAATACGTCGCGGTACTTGAACGCATAGAAATAACAAAAGCTCCGACTAAGACTCAATATCTGAAAGGCGAAGCTTTCGATCCGAACGGAATGGAAGTCACCGCGCATTTTGAAGACGGCAACGATATGGTTGTAACCGATTATACCGTTTCCCCCGACGGTACGTTTACGGGCGACGAAACTTACGTTACGGTATCGTATACGCACGGCGACGTCACTAAAACGGTACAGCAGGCGATAAAAGTATATACCGACAGAACGGTTGCGAGCGAGCTTACCTTCGACAATCCCGATAATTACACCGTTTCCGAAGGCGGATGGGTGAGAAACGAAAGCGAAGACCGTCAGTTCGACGACGGTTCGGTAGCCGCGCGTCTCCGCGCGAAGACGGACGGTCAGACCGTAGACGGATCGTATATCCAGTTCGAATTCGACTTCTCGTCGGCAGGCGTGGACGATCTTTCGATGGCTGGCTTCATGATCTACGCGATAGACACGAGAGTACATACGTCCGTCGAAGTTTCGACAGACGGAGATACATTCACGCAGCTCTTCGAAGTCACCGGAACGCGTAAAGTACCCGCAGATATTAAAGAAAAGGCGGATAATATTCTCAGCGGCGGAAAAACGGACAGTAATATGTACGCGCTGTATTACGGAGTAGGAAAATACTTCGAGGATACCGATTCCACTACGCTTTACGTCAGAGTAGGCTGCTCCACGCCGACGGATTCGTCTATTCCTTTGCCCGGTGAAGGCTCGCACGATATAGGTGGTTTGAGCAACGAAGGCGGCGACATATTCGGAAAGATTACTTTCTATTCCTTCCTCGTTACTCCCGAACAGCAGCTGTCCTAAAAACGACCAATCTCCACTGTCGGGCACGGCATAAACCGTACCGACGCAAAAAGAGAAGATCTCACGCATGTGGGATCTTCTTCTTTTTGCGTTTTTATATCTCAAGATTTATCGACGATTGGTATACGGTCTTCTTACTCTTGATTATTTTGTCAAATTATGCTAAAATGAATTAAAAGATATCAAGGGGTTGCAAAGGAATGAAAAACAAGGAAATAACGGTGTATGATAAGACGATACACGTCAATAAGAATGATTATTTTTCTTTAACGGACATTGCGAAATATAAAAATTCTGAGGCACCTGCCGATGTGGTCAAAAACTGGCTTAGACGTAAGGACACAATAGAATTTATCGGATTATGGGAGCGGTTGAATAATCCCGACTTTAACGTGGTCGAATTCGACCGGTTTAGAAATGAGGCTGGGCATAATTATTTCACGCTTTCTCCGAAGAAATGGATTGAAGGTGTTAATGCCATAGGACTGGTTTCCAAAGCAGGTAAATATAATGCGGGAACATACGCACACAAAGATATTGCCCTGCAATTTGCGTCCTGGATCTCGCCGGAAATCAATCTGTATATCATCAAAGAATTCCAACGGTTGAAATCCGAAGAACAGAAACAACTGGATTGGTCCGTAAAACGCGAACTTGCTAAAATGAATTATCGGATACATACGGACGCGATAAAGGATAATATTATTATTCCACTTGAAATATCCAAAGAGCAGACTGCGTTTGTTTATGCCAGCGAAGCCGATGTACTGAATGTCGCTCTTTTTGGTATGACAGCAAAACAATGGCGAGACAAAAATCCCGATAAAAAAGGTAATATCCGTGACTATGCCGAAATATCACAACTTGTTTGCCTTTCAAATCTCGAAAACTTGAATGCGTATTTGATTGATCGCGGAATGAGTCAATCGGAACGGCTTTTTGAATTGAATAAAGCGGCGATACGTCAAATGAAGGTTTTGTTTGAAGCAAGACTGGGGTCGATTGATACAAATAAGGATGAGTAATGTGTGATTTGAAATTTTCCGAGAAAGTGAAGTATACAAGGATGAAATTGCTATTGACGTAAGAAGCATTTGCAAAAAGACTCGGCGTTTCGTATGAACGTTATGCCGTTGGAAAAATGATAGCGACGAACCGTAAATAAAATGCACCGCCTAAAGTTTGTTCAACTTTTGCTATGAACCCCAAAGTTTGGACAAAATAAAATCAAATTGCTTGTGAATGAGTTCGGTATTGAATCGGACTCATTCCGTTTAGTTTGAGAGATATTCTCTCATTATTCCAATAGTTAATGTAC
>CALWBH010000116.1 GCA_944376015.1 uncultured Clostridia bacterium | reverse complement strand
CGTGAAAAAATACCCCGACCGAATAATAGTCGGGAGCGAAACTTTCGTTTTCGACGCGTATAAATTTTGGGAGTTTTCCAAAAAACACCCGTCTTTGATAGGCGATTTCGTGTGGACGGGCATAGACTATCTCGGAGAAGTGGGACTCGGCGCGTGGGAATACGCCGATTATGCGCCCGACTTTTCGCACGGCGCGGGCTGGATAGCCGCAGGAAGCGGACGTCTGGATATTACCGGACGGGCGTGGGGAGAAGCGGCTTATACGCGCGTGGCGTTCGAGCTGGATAAAATAAGAATTGCCGTCGTACCCGTAAATCACACAGGGGATAAGCACTCTCCCGCGGCGTGGAGAATGAACAACGCCTTGGAAAGCTGGTCCTGGAAGGGATGCGACGGAAAGACGGCTAAAGTCGAAGTGTATGCGCGCGGGGCGAAAGTAGCGCTTTTTGTCAACGGCGAAAAAGTCGCGAGCAAAAAAATCAAAAAAGATTGCAGGACGATTTTTAATATCCGTTATCGCGACGGAGAGCTCAAAGCCGTCTCTTACGACGCCGACGGTAAAGAACTCGCTTCCGCGTCGCTTGTAACGGCGGGGGACGAGACCGAGCTCAGAGCGATTCCCGAGAGCGCGACGATCGGAATGAACGGACTTGCTTATTTGACATTGCGTTATACCGACGCAAAAGGCGTTCTCAAACCCTTGGCGAGAGGCGACGTGTCTCTCTCCGTGAGCGGCGGAAAATTGCTCGGTTTCGGCAACGGCTGCGCTTATTCCGAGCGCGGATATCTCAACGATACGTCCGACACCTATTTCGGAGAAGTTTTGGCGATCGTAAAACCGGAGACGGCGGGCGTAATGACCGTAACCGCGCATAGCGCGTACGGCGACGCCGCGGCGGAGATTACCGTTGTAAAATAGATTATGCGTTATCAGTTAAAAAACCGATATCTGACCGTTACTGCGGATACTATGGGCGCGGAAATACGCTCGATTAAGTCAACGGGGAACGGTCACGAATATATGTGGCAGGGCGATCCCGAATACTGGGGCGGAACGGCTTATCATTTGTTTCCGTTCGTTGGCAGGCTTTTCAAGGAAAAATATCGTTACGACGGCAAAGAATACCGTATGCCGCTACACGGGTTTGCTTATACGTCCGAATTTGCGCTTAAAGAAAAAACGGATACCGCAATGGCGTTCGAGCTCAAAGAAAACGAAAAAACGTATTCCGCGTATCCTTTCCGTTTTTCGCTTACGGTCAGGTATGAATTGGCGGGCGAAAAGCTGTCCGTCGGATATTCGCTGAAAAACACGGACGAGAAAAAACTGTATTTCGGCATCGGGTGGCATCCGGGATTCAACCTGCCTCTTGACAAGGGCGGAAACTTCGAAGACCACGTCATACGTTTTCCGAATGTAAAAAAATTGTCCGAATGTATTTTTTCCGACGAAGTGTTGGATATCGGAGTAAACGAGAAGCGGGTTTGCGATAACGGCGAATGGCGTTTGAGACACGAAGATTTTTTGCGGGATCTGAGAGCGTTCAGGAATACCGGAAAAATGGCGGAACTGCGTGCGGACGGCGGTCGGGAAAAGATCGTCTTGGAATACGACGTTCCTTATTTCGGAGTGTGGTCGTCGCGCATGCCGAATTCTTTCGTGTGCGTCGAAACTATGTCCATGCTTCCGGGGCGCGCAGGAGTAGTGGAAGACATAGAAAGTAAACCTGACATCATAGCCTTGTCGCCGTCCGAGACATGGCGCACTTCACTGTCCGTGAAAATAACGGAAAGTTAAATTGTATTGCGCTTTGTTTCGAAAGACTGCGACGAGCGCGTTTTCGGGCTGACGAGGTTTTTATTCGATAGGGAAGCTTGCGCCGAGCTTAGCGGCAGACGGAGCGGAATTTCGATTCCGCTCCGTCTGTTTAAATTCCGTATTTCAGTCGAAATATCTGTTGCGTATGTCGGTTTCTTTGTAAAGCGCGTTTCCATCGATAAATCTGGATAACGCTTTACGTAAAGGGCTGTCGCATTGTTATGCGACAGCCCCAAAATGTTCACCCGCGAGAGCCGTCGTGTTGCAAATACTAACCCGCCAAAGGCAGGTGGGCAGGCTGTCTATACCGTCTGTCTTCCTCCGCTGACCGCAGTCTTGTATTTACGGTGAGAATTTCTGAGGCCTGACATAATGTATACGAACGCGCCATAAGCCCTTTTGTGTGTTGAGGTTATATATTAAGCAACTAACGTGAGCCGCAGGCATTTAACTGCTTTACGAGTATAGTATATACCATTTAAAAGAGATAATCAATACTCTTTTAAAAAATATTTTCGGAAAAATTTTTCAAAAAGGTATTGACAAAAGCTTGATTTTGTGTTAGCTACTATTATAAAGAGAGTATTTCGACTTGTGTCGTAAAAAAGGAGACGCGATGAAGATAACGCCGATAGGTATTTACGGGTCGTATCCTGCGGCTTACGGGGCTACGAGCTGTTATTTTGTAGAGAGCGGAAACGCAAAGATAGTATTGGATATCGGTTGCGGAGCTTTTTCGCGCCTTCTCGGACTTATCGATCCGGCTTTGGTGGACGCGTACATAATCACTCATCTCCATTACGATCATTATTGCGATCTGTTTCCGCTTTCCTATTATCCAGGCAGACACGTGGTTTATTGCCCGTCGACGCCGGCGGACAGATTTACTCTTATCAGAAACTCGCGCGCACTCGACGTCAGGGTGATAGGCGAAGGCGCGCGTATATCGATAAAAGGTATCGAGCTGTCGTTCGCCCGCACCGCTCACGGCGTCGAAACTTATGCGGTCAGGGTTTCGGAAGGCGACAGATCGTTTGTATATACTTCGGATACCGCTTGGTTTGACGGTCTCGTCGGATTCTGTAAGGGGAGCGAGCTGGTGCTCGCCGATTGCAGCTTCGGGGAAGGCGCTCCGCACATGACTCCGTCGGACGGGATACGTTTGCGCTCGGAGTCGGGCTCGGAAGTGGTAGCCGTACATATCGATCCCGTCGGAGGGGCGGAAAGAACGGCGGCGGCAGGATTGAGCGTGGCGAAGGAGAACGAACCGATAATATTATGGTAGGCGCTTATTTTCTTTCGCTTTTTCTTCAATTGCTTTTTACCGTCGGCGCGATAACGGTATTCGGTCTGCTCATTCATTTTGCGAATAAGCGGTTTTATAAACTGTCCGGCGGCGGGCGCGCGGTGTGCTACGTTACGGGCGTTATCGGAACACCGATACACGAGAGCGCCCACGCGCTTATGTGTCTTTTGTTCGGACATAAAATAACCGAAATAAAGTTTTTTCAGATAGACAAAGAGAGCGGAGTGCTCGGATACGTAAAGCACACTTACAATCCCCGTAACGTTTATCAACAGGCGGGGAATTTTTTCATAGGCGTAGCTCCCGTACTGCTCGGCAACGCGGCGATTTTATTGTTGCTGTTCCTGCTCGCTCGCCCCGCTTTCGACGGAGTGAGCGCGGCGGTAGCGGAAGGGATATCGGGCGGCGCGGTCGAAAGCGTGACGGGAGTTTTCGTCGCGACGGGAAAATCTTTCATAGCCGTTTTTTCTCCTCTTAATTTTGCGCACGGTCCGTTCTGGCTTTTTCTTCCGCTTGCGTTCTGCATAGCTCTCCACGTGGATCTTTCACCCGCGGACGTAAAATGCAGCGCGCTCGGCGTTCTGATTATAGTCGCGGCGTTTGCGGCGCTCGATCTGATATGCGCTTTATTGCAGTCGCTTTCGGGTATACCCGCGCTTTCCTCGGTCACAGACGGAGTGTTGAAAGCGGGCGCGACCATGACGTGCGTAATGACTTTATCGCTTTTGTTCTCGCTTGTATTATTGCTATTTGCGGGCATAGCAAGACTTATTTCGAAACTCGTCGGAAAAAGGAAAAAGCGCGCGGCGTCCGAAAAGGAAGATACCGACGACGGCGTGCGTTCTTAAACAAATTTTCGCGGCATAATAATTTATTGTGTCTGATTTCGGCAAAAGTTTAAGGCGTGCCGCGGCGGTATTTGCGGCGGCTATATGCGTTATATGCGGGATCACCGCGCTCGTTTGCGGCGTATATATGGCAATGCGCGGTATAACGCCGGGCGCAACGGTAAATGCCCGTGCAACGTTTTATCTTTCGGGAGAAAGCGCGAGCGACGAGACCGCGTCGGTTATAGCGGCGGGTTACAGACGTGACGGCGAAGCGGGAGTGATACACGACGGGTTTGTGATCAAGCGGTTATATACGGATAAGGATAGAGCGTTGCAAGGCGGCGAAGTTTTGGAGCTGGTATTGAACGGCAGGGGATTTTCCGGCGAGCGCGCGGAGCGAACCGCGGAATTTTATACCGTTGCGGCAAAGGCGGTAAAAGATTTGTCGGCACTGTCGGACGAAATTGACGACGGAAAGACCAGCGAGAGTCTTGCGTCGCTTACGGTGGGTGAATATGCGGTGTTTTTGGGCGGTTATTCAGATTGCGACGCGGGCGAAGTGGCGGCGGAAAGCGCGGCATTGCTCATAGGCTGCGCCGCCGAAGGGAATGCCGTCGGCGTGAAAAGGTCCGCGGTATTGCTTGCAATACTGCTTTCGACGTCGCTCGACGGGTAAAAATTTTTTCGAAACGTTGACAAACGCGTATATATGTATTATAATTATCGGGAAGTGAAAATGCGCGCGGCGGCTTTCAGTCTGCCGTGTGCGCATTTTAATTTATCAGTATTGACCGAGAGGGAAAGAAAATGTACAAGATTCTTGAAAAAAGAGAGCTTAACCCTACCGTTACTTTTATGTCGGTGGAAGCTCCGCTTGTGGCTAAGAAAGCCAAACCGGGGCAGTTTATCATACTCCGCGTCGATGAAGACGGCGAGCGTATACCGCTTACCGTTGCCGGGTATGACAGAGAAAAGGGCAGCGTTGACATTATTTTTCAGATAGTGGGCGCTACCACCGCGAAACTGAACGAGAAAAAACAAGGCGAGTATATCTGCGATTTCGTCGGACCGCTCGGCAATGCCACCGAAGTGGAACGCGTTAAAAAAGCATGTATCGTGGGCGGCGGCGTAGGTTGCGCCATAGCGTATCCCGTTGCGAAAGAATTGCACGATCTCGGTTGCGAGGTCACTACGATAGCCGGCTTCCGCAGTAAGGATCTCGTGATACTCGAAAAGGAGTTCGAAGCGGCGAGCGACCGTATGTTCAAAATGAGCGACGACGGAAGCTGGG
>CALWBH010000115.1 GCA_944376015.1 uncultured Clostridia bacterium | reverse complement strand
CGTTTTCGTCGTACATAACGCCGCATTCTTTGCAGTATTTGTACGCGATATTGCCTGCTGTCTCGCATGTCGCCGGCGTAGCGGCAACCGAAACGAAATCATGCCCGTAATCCGAACCGTAATTGACTACGCGGATATAATCCCACATCTCGGAGCCTACTTCGTTCCAGACGTCACCCGAATATCCGGGTTTGGGCGCAACTCTGAATTTAACGGTATTGCTTCCGGAATTAAGCTTTATATGCGTGATCCTGATATCCATGAACGTCTGGCGTAAACGCGTCCACGCAGGAGTATCTTTTTCCTGCCCGTCTAAATCTTCGCCGGTGATTACTTCGGGAACGATTACGCTTTCGGAAATATTTATCTTTGTTCCGTTAATATATAAATCGTAAACGTCCCCTAATTTATACTCTGCGGCATCCCACTTTGTACCGGTCAAAGAAGTATCGCCGCCTCGCCAGTTAGCGTTATTGATTCTTGCGATTATGTCGAAATATCCTTCGCGTTCGCTCGTGACGTTGAATGTTATCGATTTTTCCACCGATTCGTCATATTGCGAAATCTTGGTTTTCAGCGGCTCACTCAGAATAGTCACGTCATCGAGTTGGGTAAAGGTTCCTGTTGCAGAATCGTAAGAATATGCCGCGCTGGAACTGCCCTTGACGTTGCTTCCTATCAAAGTTGCACTTTCCGCTTCATACTTTTTGCTTATGGATACGGGTATAGCTACGGAATATTCCTTGTCGTTTTCAGTATATGTTACCTTTACTACTGAACCCGAATTAAGCACAGATCCGTTTTCAGGTGTTACTACGTAATCTTCAACTTCGCCGAGCTCGTCTCCGCAAGCACAAACTTTGCTTATCCTAAGCCCCGTCGTATCCAAAGTTTCTCCGGCTGTATACAACGTTTTATCGGGCATGGACGATACTTTAATACCCGCAAGACTCATTCCCTGCGATTCGTAACCGCATTCGCTGCATTTATGCGAATGATTATCTCCTTCGCCGACCGAAACGTAAGAATGTTCAGCCTTTACAGAGAAGCCGCAATCTTTGCAGGTTTTTGAATGCTCGCTATCGGTTTTTTCCCATTCTCCGAAATTATGCGATTTCATCGGCAACGTAACGTCGGTTATGCGCTCTATACCGTATTTGTCGGCATACGATTGCAAACATTCTTCGCACTGCCAATATTCTTTCGTTCCACGGCTAACACATGTTGCAGGCACGCCCGCATGATATACCAGTTCATGCGTATGCTCGGAAGGAACGCCGAAAGAAGAAAGCTCTATCCAATCAATATTCATCGAACAAGGCGGTTCGTTCCAGGTATTTGTTTCGCCGTATTCGCTGCCGTGCATATACAGTTTGACGGTATGCGTTCCGGCAGATAATTTCAGTGTACCAAGACTTACCGTCTGATAAGTATTGAATATCTGATCCTGCGTACCCGCCGGAAGAGAACTGAGTATCGCATCTTCCGGCGCGGATACGGCTTCTCCTCCGTCAACGATTATATCCATGATATGCGAAAGGTTAAGCTCTCTTGCATAATGTGTATTTATTTCCTGACCGGTCGAAAGGACATAACCGTTACAAGTGCGAAGCGTTAATTCGTATTCGCCGTCTACGTCAACAGTAACGTTAAACATGACAGAAGATTCTTCACCCTTCAGTACAACGCTTCCCTTTGTCGAACCATAGCCTACCGTGCCAACAGCGGCATATTTTTCTCCGTCATATTGCCATTCGGTTACGTTATTTCCCGCACTTGCATTAACAAACGACGCGTTTTCGCCTTCGTAACGGTCGCGTACTTTTACGAGGAACTCAGCCGATATGCCGGAATCAGCTACAAGCGTTACGGCGGCTCTGTAATTGCTTCCCAAATCGATCTTTTCGGAAGGTACGCTGAGTCTGTATTCGCTTTCATCCAGTAATCGGCGATTACCCGTTTTACCGTAAGTCGCAAGTACGCTTACCGAACCGAGCTTTTCGCCTGAAAGTACCGAATATTCGCAAACCGGTTCTATGGCAGTTATTTTTCCGTTATCGATCTCCTGTTGCACCGTCACGGGGATCATACACGAAACAGTGGCATCGTTTTCGGTATACTGTACGCGAACGGATTCCTGTCCGACAACAAGCGGCGTTGTGTCGCAGGTAAACGACGTTATTTCCTTTACAAGTCCGCTGTTATAAGTCGCATTCAATCTCATTCCCTGCGGATTGAATACCGAGCCTGCGGAATATGCTATGAGATAAGGCTGCTCAACCATCGTAAGCTCAGTAACAACGAGCGGTGAAAGCGCTATATCCACTTCCGTACTCTTGTTGCGGTATATTATCGTAACTTTACCGCCGTCCTGAGCGAAAGTCTGAGGCACGTTTATAACGCAGTCCTCGGGAGCTATGTCCACATATTTGGCCTCTACGTATTTCCCGCCGTATTTAGCTTTGACAATAAAATCTTCCACGCTAACTTCGGCGTTTCCGTCCGCATAATAAACGACTCCGTCCTTAAGTTCTGCGGTAATCGATTTCAGAGTTTCAAGATCAGCTTTCTGTACGGCTTTAAGCGCTGCTTCGCTTCTCTGCTTATAAGGAAGATACGAGCCGAGGGGCACCGCTATGACCGCGATGATGACAGCGACGGCAAGGACGATGCCGACTATCAGTTTGAGTTTACCGAATTTAGTCATTTCCCTTACCTCCTTCGCTGCCGTTGTCTGCCGTAGCCGCGGCTTTCTCTTTACCGACGGCAAGTTTCGCTTTTCTGTTTTTCAATATACCGAGCACGAGCAGGAAAGCCCAGAAAGCGCAGCTTGCGAAAGCTATTATCGTCAGGTCAATGAGAAGCGGATGCCACCATATCCAAGGCTCGCCGAGCGAACCGCTGGAAACATAGTCGAGATTGACCGTGCTTGCCGTATACTCGGCATTAAGCCACATATAAAGCACGTTTTTGACTGCCTGACGTATCTCATGGTCAAGTCGATTCCCTGCGTTGTCATAATCGGACGTAAGTCCCGTCGACATGCCGAGGTCGCCACCCATACGAATGGATTCATTCATGTTCATATATTGATTATGGTCGGAGAAATCCGTGATTATCGCTCCGCGGAATCCCCATTCGTTACGAAGAAGTCCTTCCTGCAAGCCGACGCTTCCGCCCGCCCAACGCGCGCCTACACGATTGTAACTCGACATTATACCTACGCAACCGCCTTCTTTTACGGCGATTTCGAACGGCTTGACGTATATTTCGCGGAGCGCCTGTTCGCTCATCCACGAATAATACGAATCACGACCCGTTTCGGTCTCCGCTGCCGCATAATGTTTGAGGAACGCGTATCTGCCTTCGGTTTTCATCCCGTATACGGAATTCGCCGCTATTTTACCGGAAAGAAATCCGTCTTCGCTGTAATACTCGAAATTACGTCCGCCGAAAGGATTACGATGTATATTGCAACCGGGTCCGAAGATCCCCGCTAAACCTACGCTCTGCATTTCATGTCCGAACGCCGCGCCGAACCGGAGCGCGAGTTCTTCGCTCCAAGACTGCGCGAGAACGAATGCCGACGGGAAACCGACGCCGCGTTTTTTCATGTTGGTGAATCCGCCC
>CALWBH010000114.1 GCA_944376015.1 uncultured Clostridia bacterium | reverse complement strand
CTAAAAAATTTGCGTTATCGTTAATACTGACGCTAACGTTGCTTGTTTGCTTTACGGCAATACTTGCCGCCTGCGAAAATGCGTCGTCAAAAAATAAGGTTACAATCAATCTTGACGCCGCAGGCGGAACCATTGCGAACGGCTCATACGTATTGTCGGTAGACAAAGGCGGTACAATCGAATTGCCGCTTCCCGAACGTGAAGACTATATCTTTACCGGTTGGTTTAACGGATCGGATATAAATGCCTCACAGATAACAAACGGTACGCCGATCACGGAAAATATGACGCTTACCGCTCGCTGGTCCGCCGCATTTTCGGATGGGCTTGAATTTATATTAAACGAAGACGGGCTTTCATATTCGTGCGCAGGCGTCGGAACTTTTATAGGCGCGGAATTAAATATACCGACGCTATACGAAAATTTACCCGTTACAAACATTAAGGATGGAGCTTTTGCTGAAAATACTTTGATAAAAAATGTCAGTCTTCCACGTCTTCTCACCGGAATCGGTGACGGAAGCGGTTCTGTCGGCGCATTCGAGAACTGCACTAACCTCGAAACGGTAAGGTTCAGAGGCAAAAGCGAACTGACAACAATAGAAAACCGCGCGTTTTCCGGATGTACCGAATTAAATGAAATCGTTTTTCCGGAAAAATTAAAAACAATCGGCGAGAAAGCATTTTACGAATGCGGAAATCTACGCGAAGCGCCTTTGCCCGACGAATTACAGACGATAAGCGCACAGGCATTTGCGGAATGTGAAAAGCTGACGAATATCGATGTTCCGTCAAAGGTTGCGGAAATAGGAGAATCGGCGTTTTTAGGTTGCGTTGGCTTAGAGCGGGTATCGTTGCCCGAAGGACTGACAAAAATATCGGACGCTTCATTCTGCAGTTGCTACTCTTTAAGCGAAATTAATATCCCGACAAGCGTAAAGATTATCGGCGACTATGCTTTCAGCGGCTGCGCAGCTCTTACCGAAATCGCTCTGCCGTACGGCATAAAAAGCATAGGAACAAGTTCTTTTTACGGCTGCAAAGCACTTGACGAAATTATATTGCCGGACGGACTGGAAAGTATCGGAGCTTCTGCGTTCGGCGGCTGTAACGGAATTGCGGAAATTATCATACCCGAAAACGTAGCGAAAATCGGCGCAAATGCTTTTAAACCGGAACAGGGTCTCTCGGAACCGGCGCCGTCAGAAACGAAAATCTTCTGCTTTGCTGCCGAAAAGGGCATAAATTGGGAGGATGATTGGAATAATCTGTGCTTTGTATATTGGAATTACGGAGGTAAGCGCGGAAATACTTCGGACGGTTGGCAATGGATGCTCCGCAGAGATAACAGAATAACCTTGCTGAAATACGACGGTAATGCCTCTTCGCTCGAAGTACCGGCTAATATCGACGGCATTGAGGTGTTCGCCGTAGGCGACGGAGCGTGTAATGGACTTATCTCCATCGAAAATGTAAACATTCCCGACGGCATACAGGAAATCGGCTTTTCCGCTTTTAAAGGCTGCAACAATCTGAAAAGTTACACCGCGCCCGTTATCGGCGGCGGAAATCTGCCCGAAAAAGAAAATTTCGGATTTATTTTCGGCGCGAAAACCATTTCTGAAAATCGGTTAAGCGTTCCTTCTTCTCTTAAAAACGTGTACATCACGGGAGAAAGTAACAGCGGAACGTTTTACTCGTGCGAAAACATTACTCGGGTCGAGTTAGCCGACGGAAGAACGGAGATTGCCACAAGTATGTTTAACGGCTGTTCGAATTTATCGTCCGTCAGATTGCCCGACAGCCTGACTAAGATCGGAAACGCCGCCTTTGCGAATTGTAATAAGCTTTCGTCCGTCACCATACCCGGAGGTGTAAGCACTATACCATACAATGCTTTTTACAGTTGTTCTGCTTATACTTACGGACTTCGCGAAGTTATTATAGAAGAAGGCGTAAAAGTTATCGAAGAACAGGCTTTCTACGATTGCAATTTACTTAATTCCGTAGTTTTACCTAAGTCATTGCAACGCATAGAACGAATGGCATTCGGGGGAGCGTATTACAATATAAGGTATTATTATAACGGAACCGAAAGCGACTGGCAAAATGTAATCGATAATAGCGGAAACAATATAAATAGCAGAATAATCTATTCATATTCATCCTGAAAATTCTCTCGCTCGACAGAAAGCGAAACTTTGAAACTTACGCAATAAAGCAACATTGTTTTGCAGTAACAGAGCACTGCAAAATGGTCTGCCGCACATACGAATGCGGCAGACCATTTGAATTTATTCTATCGTATTTTATGCATGTCTCATCTGTTATCCATCGGCGTATACTCTTTATGCGTGCCGACATACTTGTACGCGGGACGCATTATCTTGCTGGAATTGATGAGCTCTTCCATACGGTGAGCGCTCCACCCGACGATACGCGCAACCGCGAATATCGGAGTGAAAAGCTCCATGGGAAGTCCGAGCATCTGATAGCAGAACCCGCTGTAAAAGTCGACGTTGGCGCAAACGCCTTTATCGGACTTGCGTCTGTCCGTAAGCAGCTCCGCGCCTATTTCTTCTATCGCGGTATAAAGCTCGAATTCGTCCGATCTTCCCTTTTCTTTGGAAAGCTTTTCCACGCTGTTGCGGAAAACTTCCGCTCTCGGATCGGATATCTGATATATAGCGTGCCCCAAACCGTAAATAAGTCCGGTATTGTCGAACGCTTCCTTATTGAGTATTTTTGTAAGATACGCTCTTATCTCGTCTCGGTCTTTCCAATCGCTTACGTGACTCTTTATATCGTCGAACATACGGCAGACCTTAATGTTCGCGCCGCCGTGCTTGGGACCTTTGAGCGAGCCTATCGCCGCCGCAATCGCCGAATACGTATCCGTGCCGGTTGAGGACACGAGGCGGGTGGTAAAAGTCGAGTTGTTTCCGCCGCCGTGCTCCGCGTGCAGAACGAGCTCTATATCGAGAACTCTCGCTTCGAGATTGGTATAATTGCTGTCTATTCTCAGCATGTGCAGAATATTTTCCGCCGTCGAAAGCGAAGGATCGGGGTCGTGTATGAAAAAGCTGTTGCTGTCCGACTTATAATATGCGTATGCCTGATAGCTGTAAACCGCGAGCATGGGGAACGTCGCTATGAGATACAGGCACTGATTGAGCACGTTCGAATAAGAAAGGTCGTCCGCCGCCTGATCGTAAGAGTAAAGCGTCAGCACCGAACGCGCCATTGCGTTCATGATGTCCACGCTGGGCGACTTCATTATTATATCGCGGAAAAAGGACACGGGCAAACGGCGATAAAGCGACAGCAGTTCCTTAAAACTCGTCAGATCGGTCTTATCGGGGAGTTTCCCGAAAAGCAGAAGATATGTTATCTCCTCGAAACCGAAGCGCATCGTGCTCCTTATATCCGAAACGATGTCTTTCACGTTGTAACCGCGATAATAAAGCGCTCCGGGGCAAGGTACGAGTTTACCGTCTTTTTCGACGTTTACCATAACGTCGGAGATCTCCGTCAACCCCGTAAGCACGCCTCTGCCGTCGGGAGCGCGGAGTCCGCGATATACCTTATAATCGGTGAAAAGCTGCGAGTCTATGGTAGAATTGTGTTCGCAGATCGACGTCAGTCTTTTGATTTCAGGTGAGTTTGCTCCGCTTATTATAGCCATAGTTTTATCTCCTTTTTTATCGGTTTACCTGTCGGCAGGAATGTTCGCGCCGCCTTTTCGGTCAAAAAAAGCGCGGCTTTAAAAAGCATAGCCCGCCCTTACCTTTCGCCTTCTTTATATCGACTACCGTTACATTTTAACATAAACGGCAATAAAACGCAAATGTTTTAAGTTTATATGTATAATTTTATATGATATGGAAATAATCCGCTTGCAATAAAATCGGAGGAACCTTTTAAATGAACAAAGAAACTAAACCCGTAAACAAAAAACTTTACATCATACTGCTTGCCTGTACGATAGCCGCGATAATCGCGATCGTCGCCGTCTCACTGGCGGTAGGCCTCGGCGGAAGCGACAAAGCTCCCGGCCCGTCCGATAATATTCAGGCACCCGACGAGCCCGACGAACCCGATGAGCCGGACGAACCCGACGAACCCGACGAGCCCACGATAACCGTGCCCGAGTACGGTATGCCCATAGCTTCGTACACGCTCGGCAAACTTTGCAGTCTGGACGAGCTGGTGTGGTCGGATACGCTCAAATGGTACGCCACTCATAACGGCACCGATTTCATTGCCGAAAGCGGTACGCCCGTTGACGCCGTATATGACGGAGAAGTGACCGAAGTCAGGTATACCACGCAGGACGGTTATACCGTAACTATAGCTC
>CALWBH010000113.1 GCA_944376015.1 uncultured Clostridia bacterium | reverse complement strand
GTTCTATGTAATGATGAACGTATCGGGTACGTTCGGAAAGAAATGCGACGGACAGGTCATCCGCAATTCGAGCGACTTCTGCGACAAACTGCTGGAAAAATCTCTTGTCGCGGCGGTTGACGGAGCGGCGTTCGGCGCACCCGAATACGTAAGACTTTCTTACGCTACGAGCGAAGAAGAGATAATAAAGGGATTGGAGCGTATCGCGGCGTTCACCTCGTCGCTCGAATAACGGGATATCGTACGGATATCAAGGCTATTTTAATGCAAGCCGATTAAAATATACTCAAATACGACAAAGTCCGTTAAGGACTTTAAGGGGGAAATAATGATAAGTTTGATCTACGGACCTAAAGGCAGCGGAAAAACCAAAGAGATAATCCTTGCGGCAAACAACGAGCTTGACGTATGCAAAGGGGATATCGTTTACTTGACGGATACCGCGGAGTATTCGCGCAGCGTAAGCACCGCCATACGTTACGTTAACGTATGCGAGCTTTTACCCGAAAACGGTAAGATAAGCGAAACGGCTTTGCTCGGCTTCGTCAAAGGCGTCATCGCTTCCAACGCGGACGTCAAGAAGATTTACATAGACGGTCTTGTGCGCACGCTGGGCACGGCGGCGGAAGATCTCGACGATTTTTTTGCGCGGCTGGATAATCTGTCGGAGATAAGCGGTACGGATTTCTGTATTTCTCTTACCTGCGACAAACTGCCTAAATTTTTGAAAAAATACGTTTAATCAAAAGGACTTTATGAAGTATATTTCCACAAGAAACGACGGACTGACCGTAAGCGGTTCTACGGCTGTACTCACGGGACTCGCTCCCGATGGCGGACTTTACGTTCCGCAAACTTTCCCTTCCGTTTCGCTCGACGAAATAGCGAAGATGACGGAACTCGACTACTGCGAACGCAGCGCCCGTATCATGGGCTTGTTTTTCGACGAACTCTCGCAGGAAGAATTATTGGATATCGCGCGCAAAGCGTATTCTTCTTTCGACGGAGATCCCGCGCCTCTCGTAAAACTGGACGGCGGGCTTTACGTGCTCGAACTCTGGCACGGTAAAACGCACGCGTTCAAGGATATGGCGCTTAGCGTTTTGCCGCTTCTCATGACCGCGCTCAAAGCCAAAGCGGGGCAGAAAGAGCGTTGCCTTATTCCGGTCGCAACGAGCGGAGATACCGGCAAAGCCGCGCTCGAAGGATTCTCGGGCGTGGAGGGCACGGGGGTCATCGTATTCTATCCCGACGGCGGAGTAAGCCGTACGCAGCGCAGACAGATGGTTACCACTCTCGGCGACAACGTGTCCGTCGTGGCTGTCAAAGGCAACTTCGACGACGCGCAGACCGCGGTGAAAAAAGCGTTCGGGGACGAGGCGCTCCGCGCTTCGCTCGCGGCTTACGGTTGCAAAATGACGGGCGCCAATTCCATAAATCTCGGCAGACTCGCGCCGCAGGTGGCGTATTATTTTTCGGCGTATGCCGATCTTATCGGCGGCGGTCAGATAAAGCCGGGCGATAAAGTCGATTTCTGCGTGCCTACCGGTAACCTCGGAAATATACTCGCAGGCCATTACGCTATGCGCGTGGGGCTTCCCGTAGGGACTCTCGTGTGCGCGTCTAACGATAACAACGTGCTTACCGATTTCCTGGAAAGCGGCGTATATTCTCTGGACAGGGAATTCATAAAGACCACTTCTCCTTCGATGGACATTCTCGTTTCCTCCAATCTCGAAAGACTGCTTTTCGAGTTTGCCGGACGCAAAAGTTCCGTCGTGAGCGAATGGATGAGAGAGCTCAGGGAAAACGGCAGTTACGACATAGGCAAAGAAAGGCTTGCGGAAGTGCGTAAGATATTTTACGGCGGCTATGCGAAGCAGAAAGAGTATGCCGAAACGCTGGATGAAGTGTACGAAGAGTACGGCTATCTTGCCGATCCGCACACCGCGGTCGCGTTTAACGTATGCGAGAAATACGCTTCGCCCGACGGCAGACCCGTCGTGGTGGTAAGCACCGCTTCGCCCGTCAAGTTCGCTTCCACCGTGCTCGAAAGCATAGGAGAGAGCGTTCCCGCGGACGATGTGGCGGCGCTCCGTAAAATGGAAGAAGTTACCGCGTTCCCCGTACCCGACAGCGTATACGCGCTTTTCGGTATGAAGGAACGTTTCGGAAAAGTGATAGAAGTCAGCGAAGTAAGCGACGCCGTAAAGGAGTTTGCCCGCGCGCTCGGAGACGGGGAATAAACGTTATGGAAGAAAACGTAAAAAAGAAAAGAGTATATTCCGCGCTCAAACCCACGGGCGACCTTCAGCTCGGCAATTATATAGGCGCGCTCCGCAATATGGTAGCGATGCAGGACGTCTGCGATTGCATTTATACCGTGGCGGATATGCACTCTCTGACCGTAGACACGGTTCCCGCCGATCTTCGCCGTCGCAGTTACGATTTTATGGCGTTGTTTCTGGCTATCGGGCTCGATCCGGAAAAGTCGGTGCTTTTCGTACAAAGCCACGTTCCCGCGCACGCCGAGCTTACCTGGATACTCAATTGCAACACCATGATGGGCGAAGCCAGCCGAATGACTCAGTTCAAAGACAAGAGCAGAAAGGCGGGAAAAGCGGGTATAAACGTCGGTCTTTTCGATTATCCCGTGCTTATGGCGAGCGACATACTGCTTTATCAGGCGGATCTCGTTCCCGTCGGAAAGGATCAGGTGCAGCATGTCGAGCTTGCTCGCACCATAGCGGAAAGATTCAACAACAGGTACAGTCCGACGTTTACGCTTCCCGAAGGTTATCTCGGCAATAAGAGCACGTCGAAAATATACAGTCTGACCGATCCCACGGCAAAGATGGGTAAGACGGACGACAACGCTTCGGGAGTCATATTCCTTCTCGACGATCCCGAAGCGATATGCCGCAAGTTCGCGCGCGCCGTCACCGATTCGGGTAACGAGATACGCGCGGGCGCGGATAAACCGGGCATAACCAATCTGCTCGGGATATACTCGGTAGTAACGGGTAAGACGGTAAAGACCGCCGAGCAGGAATTCGAAGGCGCGTCGTACGCGGAATTCAAAAAGCAGGTCGCCGACGCCGTTATAGAGCATCTCCGTCCGATACGCGAAAAATACGCCGCGTATATATCGGATAAAGGCGAGCTCGACCGTATAATAAAGTCCGGAGCGGAGAAAGCTTCTTATATCGCCCGCAAGACTTTGTCCAAGGTGTACAGAAAGGTCGGTTTCATAGTCTGATGTTCGGTTACGTATTGCCAAAAAGCGAAACGCTTTCGCTGCGCGATTATTCCGTTTTCCGCGCGCTTTATTGCGGTATATGCCTTACTACCAAAGAAAGGTACGGCAATCTCGCGCGGTTTACCGTCAATTACGACATAACCGCTTTCACGTTGCTTGCGATAGAATGTTTGCGTCCCGTTATCGAATTCGGGAGTTGCAGATGCCTGGGCGACGCGCGTAAAAAGCCGTATGCCAAAGACAGCGAGTTCATGCGGAAAATGGCGGACGTCAACATACTGCTGTGCTGGTATAAGGCGTGCGACGACGTTACGGACGGAAAGAAAAAACATTCCGTGGCGCGGCACATTCTCAAAAAACCGTATTTACTCGCGAAGGAGCGTTTGCCGGAAGCGGACAGGATAATGGAGGAATGCTACGCGGGGTTGAGAAAAGCGGAGCAAGAAAAGCTCGCTTCTCTCGACAGAGCCAGCGATTATTTCGCGACGGCGCTGGAAAAATTGTTCGTCTCGGTAGCGGAAGATCCCGAAGCCGACGAATACTACCGCGGCAATATGCGTAAACTTTGTTATAATATCGGAAAGTTCGTGTATCTTGCCGACGCCGTGGACGATATCGACGAAGATTTCAGGGCGGGAAGATACAACCCCGTGCTTGCTGTAATGCCCGATTACGAAAAGGGCAAGCCGCGCGACTATAAGAAACGCCATAGGGCGGAGCTCGAATTCGCGCTTAATTCCACCGTGAACAGGGCTATCGAATGTATTAATCACATACGTCTCACGCAGGTCAACGACCTTTTGCGGAATATAGTATACGAAGGTCTTCGCGCAAAAACTGACGAGTTGCTTTCGGCGGACAAAAAACTGCCGCCGCCGTCGGTAAAGGCGTCCGAAGAAGCCAAGAAGGAAATGAAAGAGCTCAAAAAGAGAAAAAATTCGGATAAGGAAAACGGAAAAGAATAATTATGAAAGACCCTTATAAAGTACTCGGCATGAGTAAAAACAGCGACGCTCAGTCGCTTCGCAACAGATACGAAGAACTTAAAGCGCGTTACAGCGAACAGCGTTTTCAGGAAGGCGAGGCCGGAAACGAGGGCGCGCGTCTTTTGAACGAGCTCGAAGAAAGCTGGAAGCTCATAAGCCGCGATTTGGAAAACGAGCGTTACGCGAGCGGCGGTTACGAAGAAGTGGAAGACTGCATAAAGCGCGGCGATTACGACAGGGCTCAGAACGTACTCGATTCCATAACAGAACGGAACGGCAAATGGCATTATTTTCAGTCCATAATATTCTATAAGCGCGAGTGGCTCAGCGAAAGCCGCGCGCAGCTCGTGCTTGCCATTCAGCTCGAACCGGACAACGCCAAGTATAAGGAAAGTTTGAGAAAGATCGACATGGTAATGGGAAATTCGGGAGTGAACGCACAGGATATGGGCAGAACGCAGTACGGTCCGTACCAGAACGCTCAGCAGCAGCAACAGCAGCAGTTCTATCAGCAGCAACAGACCGATACGACCGCCAACACCTGCGCGAACTGTATGTGCGCTTACTGCCTTACCGAAATGTGCTGCGCGATGGCAAGAGGTTGTCATTGAGCGGCGGCAAGAACAACAACGGACGGAAAGACGACCGCGAAACTTCCGATCCGTTTGAAGATTACGACAAGCCCGAAGACGCGGGGCCGTCCGCAGACGGGCGCTCGGCGGAATCCGAACGGAAGCCTTCCGATAGCGAAAGCTCGGATAAGGGAAGTCCTGTCCGCCGCCGCAGACTCCGTCCGTCGCAGAAGGTCACTTACAGCGCGATAGGCGCGGCGTTAAGCGTGGTGATGATAACGATATCGGCGTGGCTCCCCGTGACGGTGGCTCCGCTCGTACTGATATCGCTGTGCTATAATATAGTGACCGAAAGGTGCGGCATAGGCTACGGCATCGCAACGATTGCGGTAAGCGTTACGCTCGGATTTCTTTGTTCGGCGGCTAACGTCGTGATACTCGTCCTGCTGGCGGTGACGTTCGTTCCTTACAGCTTGTTGTGTATGCCGCTTGCAAGATTCGGATATTCCAGACCGCGCGACGTCGCCGTGCGCGTTTCCTGCGTAGCGGCGTTTGCCTGTCTGGACGTATTTTTGCTTTATAAACTCGCTAATTTTATTCTCGAGTATATAAATCTTTACGAGATCATAGACCGCATTTCGGGCAATAATTTCGCAGTAGGCTATACCGTACTGACTCTGATCTCGGTAGTGATATTTATAATAGTAGACGTGATATACGTGTTCATCGGCAGGCGGATAGTATCCAAGCTCAAATGACGCTTGCGCGCCTACAGGACAGCGGCGCGACTGCGCAAAAACGCGTTTGTCTTTAAGCAGAACGCGTTAGTCTTTAAAATATAAACAGTAAACGTCCCGAAAAGTCGCCGGGACGTTTTTATGCGGAAACGCGGTGTCGGTAGTTTATCCTAAATCCCGAGAACGGCTTGTACGGCGTCGGGGTGAATAGCCGCGTAAACGGCGCCGAGCAGGATAAAATGTCCGACGTAAAATATATAGAAAAAATATTTCAGCCGCGCTTTGCCGCGCTTGCCGTTGTACATTGCGACGAAAGGCATGGCAAACAGGCAAAACCATTGAACGGAGCCGAGAGAAAACGAGACGGCGCAAAGTCCGAGAGTGAAGCACGCTACGCGCGCCGGAAAGTTATCCGCCGCGGCGAGAATGCCTTGCGCGCCGTAACGGCGGAAGTCGGTCAGTCTTACCGTAACCGGCAGCATGACTCCCGCTATGCCGTATTCGACTTTTGCGTTAAGGCATACGAAAATCGCAAGCTCGACGGCTGCCGCGAGCGCGAAAGCCGCGACGGCGGCGTCCGCGCCTTTGCGGTCGAAAGCGCAGCGTTTCAGGTTATGCAGCGCGTAAACGATGAGCGCGGAAAGCGAAAAAGTTATGAGAATATCGAAATGCAGGCGTTTTTCGGCGAATGAAAACACGGCGCTTACTGCCGCTCCGATCGCGAGCATGACGATAAGGTGCACGGTCTTGCGGCGCGTATAGTAAAATCCTTCGGCAACGGTGAAAGCGAACAGCGGCATGGCGAGTCTGCCGATAATGCGAAGCAATACGACGGACGGAAAAAATATCATTCCGATATGGTCGGTAAGCATTGCGGCGCACGCAACGAGTTTGAGTATATTGCCGCTGAAAAATCCGTAAATCTGCGGCTGTTGTCCGTTTTCTTCGATCATCTGCTCGGATTATATCATTTTAAACCGCGTTATGCAAGCGTGAAACAAACGATAAAATGCGTCGGAATAAAAAATATTAGAAATATGTTAAAAACAGATAAAATTCCGGAAAAAGCATTGACTAAACGTTAAAAATAATAGTAAAATATTTCAGAAACAGTATGCGCTTATCCGTGCGCAAGGGAGATAATATGTCGGCGAGAAAACCTTTGTATCCTCAGGGACAGGAAGGGCAGGGCGAGTTGGTGCTTAAAAAACGCAAAAAACTCGGGTGCCTTGCAAAATTTCTTATATCGCTCGCAATAACTGTCGTGGTGATCGTGGCTATAGTGGTAACGGGACTGCTCGTGGGCAATCATTTGCTCAAAAGCAATTTCGGCGTGTCCCTGTACGATATTCTGGGATGTATGTCCGACCTTAAAAAAGCGGACGCCGAAAAGATAGTTACCAATCCTTACGAAGAAGCGGACGAAGCGGGTTTTTACGTTGCGCTCGACTCTTCGCTTTTCCTTGAAGACGGTACGATAGACGAAGATTATATCCGTAGCTTGACGGACGCGGCGGCGTCGGGCGATTTTTCGGGTACGGTCACGAGCATAATATCTCGCGATTCGTTCTCCGCCGAAAAGCTCGCCGCTTACGATACTACGGACGGTAGCGGCGGTGCCGCCGTTATGACCGACCGTCAGCTTGCCGCATTCCTTAACGCTTATCTCATCAAATCGGGAACTCTCGATGAAACGGCAGGCGATCTTTCGGGCATGCTCGGCGGCAAAAAACTCAGCGACATATTGGCGCTCGAACAGACGATACTGCAATCGGGTAAAGACATGAACGCTACGGATAAGAGCGTTTACGGCGCCACGGACGACGGGGTGTATCTCACGATAACCTTTTCGTTTGACGTAAAGACCACGGTCAAAAGCGTTATGGACAATATGGGCGCGGGCGGGTTTACGTGGCTTTTGAATTTATTCTTGCCCGACGCGGCGTATTTCTCCGCGACCTTCGATCTTACCGACGCGTCGTACGGCGTGAAATTCAACGTCAACGACATGGCTCAGCAGTCGTGTAAAATGAATTATATGACGGACGAAATGAAAGCCAAGTACGGCGAAGAAGTTTCGCAGTACGACAGGCTTTGCATTATAATCGAAGGCTTTTCGGGCACTGACATAAACGAAAGTCTGTCGGAGAGCATGAGCGGGCTTACGTCCTTCCTTTGCAAAAGCGACGGCGCGGACGCGGCGTTCTGTTTCGCCGATATCATAGACCTCGGCAGCGTTAAAAAATCGTCGGCAGGCGGCAACGAATTTTCTCCGAACACTCTCGAATTCATAACGGAAAATCTCAATACCGCAACGGGCGGAAACGCCACGAAAGACGACGCGGTAGCGCTCATTCAGTCGCTTATTTGCACCGATTACGACGACGCTTACGACGTTTCCGATCGCGTGGATCTGTATACGGAAGACGTATCCGCGCTCGACGCGGCGCTCGCGGCATGCGGATTCGCTTCCATAACCGACGTGCGTTCCCAGAGCGATTTCGACAAGCTTTTCGCGGAATATTCGGGGATAGCTTACGACGAACCGAATATGCCGGTGAGCGCAACCATGACCAACGTGTATAACGACGTTTTCGTGGACGAGTTTGCGGAAGCTTACGGAATAGACATGACCAAGACGGACGGCGGCGAGTATACGTTCGAGGATCTGATGGCGCTTGCGGAAACTTCGGACGCGTCCGCGCTTACGTCTGAACAGCAAGAGCTTGCGCTGAGAATAGCGACGGCGTATGCGGGCAATCCCGATTCCGAATTCGGTATAACCGACAAAATGTTCGGCGCGTTGCTCAGAGACCTTTCGGATATGTACGATACGGAGGCGGGTATTTCGCTCCGTTCGGTAAAAATAATCTCGGACGGCGGGAAAAAGTACGCCGATCTCGTGTTCACGCTTAATGCGGGCGGGCTTATTTCCGACGACACGATAGGCAGAATATTGCCCGAATTTATTTCGGTAGGCGTGCGGGCAGAGATAACCGAAGGAACAGGGATAACGCGTAGCGCGGCGAGTATCGTATCTTTCAACGGATTGACGGAAAACGGCGGACCGGCGGGAATAGAGGAGCTTACCTGCGACAGAGTGCTTTCCGCGCTCGAAGCGGTACTTCCCGCGGTCGGTTTCGACGACATACTCGATTCGGTTACGAGCGGGCTTAACGAAATGACCGAAAACATTTCCGCGCATTTCCCCGGAGCGACTTTTGTGGCAACGGTATAACGGATTTCGCCGCAGGCGTTGTCGGACAGCGAATGGTAATAGAACGACTGACAATCAAAAATTACAGGAATTACGCTTTTGCGGAGATATATCCGAGCAAAGGCGTTAACCTGTTTATAGGCGATAACGCGCAAGGCAAGACCAATCTGCTCGAAAGCGTGCGGCTTGCGAGCGTCGGGCGCAGTTCGCGTACTCCGCGCTGGCAGGAGCTTATCAAGTGGGGAGAAAAAGCGGCGAGCGTCAACGTGCGCGTCCGTAAAGACGTGGGCGCGGACGAAGTGACGGTGCGCCTGGGCGACGCGAAAAGCGTTGCTGTCAACGGTTTTCCCGTATCGCGCATAGGGGAGCTTATGGGCGTTGTCAAAACCGTGCTGTTTACTCCCGACGAGCTCGGCATCGTCAAAAACGGACCGGGCGAGCGCCGCAGATTCGCGGATATCGCGTTGTGTCAGCTTTCGCGGGCGTACTTTTACGCGCTCACGCGGTACAATAAAATACTTTCACAGCGTAACAGACTGCTCAAAAGCGACCCGGCGGACGACGCGTTGGAAGTATGGGATTTGCAGTTGGCGCGCGAAGGCGCGGGGGTCATAAAGTCCCGCAAAGGTTTCGTTCGTCGGATAAACGCGCTTGCGGAACAAATACACTCGGAGATAGCGGAAAGCGAAAAGCTGGAAGTGCGGTACGACGGGATCGACGGCGAGAGCAAAGAAGAGATAGAGCGTAATTTTTACGCGTTGCTTTCGGCAGGGCGCAAACGGGACAAGCAGTTCTGCGTAACGCATTACGGACCGCAGCGCGACGATATAGCGATAAGCGCAAACGGCGTGGATCTGAGGACGTACGGTTCGCAGGGACAGCAGAGAAGCGCGGCGCTTTCGCTCAAGCTTGCGGAAATGGAGCTGCTTAAACAGGAGAGCGGAGAGTATCCCGTATTGCTGCTCGACGATGTGCTCAGCGAGCTGGATCATAAGCGACAAAGCGAGCTTATCAAGAAAATAGGAGCTTATCAGACTATAATAACCTGCACGCATCTGCCCGACGACGTTCGCGCGAGAATAGGAAAAGTGACCGAGTTCGAGGTAGTAAACGGCAGCGTTAAAGCCGGGGAGACCAAATGAAAGACGGAATTTACAAGATAGCGGCGGCAACGCCGCATATAAAGCCGGGCGACGTCGCCCGCAACGCGCGCGAAATAATCGCGCTTATAAACAACGCCGCGGAAAAAAACGCGAGCGTGCTCGTACTTCCCGAGCTCTGCGTTACGGGGTATACGGCAGGCGACCTGTTCCTGCTTGACAGCCTTGTGAGCGGAGCGGAAGAAAAGCTTCGGGAAATAGCGGCGGCGACGGCGGGCAAAGCTCTGCTGGCGATCGTCGGCGCGCCCGTGATGCATTGCGGAAAGCTGTACAGCTGTGCGGTAGCGATGTGCGGGGGCAGGATAATCGGCGTCGTTCCGAAAAAGAACGTGCCGAATTATTCGGAGTTTTACGAAGGCAGGATGTTTACTTCGTATACGGGAGAGAACGTGATCGACGAAAAACTCGGCTGCGTATTCGGGAACAAGCTTATATTCCGTCATACGGAAGGGGAGCTTACCGTGGCGGCGGAAGTGTGCGAAGACCTTTGGGTTCCCGACAGCCCCGGCGTGCATTCCGCGCTTGCGGGAGCCTTGCTCGTCTGCAATCCGTCCGCTTCGGACGAGACTATATCCAAAGCGGCATACCGCCGTTCGCTTGTCGGAATGCAATCCGCGCGACTCTGCTGCGCCTACGCCTATGCGGACGCGGGAAAGGGCGAAAGCACTACGGATACCGTATACGGCGGGCACAATATTATTGCCGAAAACGGAAAGATACTCTCCGAAGGCAGACTGTTCCGCGACGACATGGTCGTTGCCGATATAGACGTAAAGCACATGGCGCATGAGCGGCGCAGACTCACGAGCTTCGTTCATAACGCGGACGGATATTCGGAAGTGGGATTCTCTCTGCCGTTGAAACAAACCGAATTTACCGTGAGACCGAATAAAAATCCTTTCGTTCCGTCGGACGCTAAGGAGCTGGGAGACAGAGCGGAAGAGATATTGCAAATGCAGACGGCAGGGCTTGCGGGACGCATGTCCAATTGCAATATAAACAAATGCGTTGTGGGCGTGAGCGGCGGTCTGGACAGTACGCTCGCGCTGCTGGTGGCTATCCGCGCGATCGACGAGTTGGGTCTGCCGCGGAAAAACGTCATCGCGGTGACCATGCCTTGCTTCGGCACGACCAAGCGCACGCGCGGCAACGCGGAAAAAGCGAGCCGTTTGCTCGGCACGGGTTTCCGTACCGTCGATATCGCGCAAAGCGTAAAACGTCATCTCAAAGACATAGGTCACGACGGAGTCACGACGGACGTGACTTTCGAAAACGCACAGGCGCGCGAACGTACGCAAGTGCTTTTCGATATCGCCAATATGGAGAACGCGCTGCTTGTGGGTACCGGCGATCTTTCGGAGCTCGCGCTCGGCTGGTGCACGTACAACGGCGATCACATGAGCTCGTACGCGGTCAACGCAAGCATACCAAAAACGCTTGTGCGCTGTCTGGTGGCTTATGAAGCGGAGAGACTGGGAGCGCTCCGTTCGGTGCTCCGCGACGTTCTCGATACTCCGGTAAGTCCCGAGCTTCTGCCCGCAGATAAAGACAAAGTAGCTCAGCCTACGGAAGAGATAATCGGACCGTACGAACTGCATGATTTCTTCCTTTAACATTTCATACGCTGGGGCTCGTCCAAAGCGAAGATAAGAAGACTTGCGCTTGCGGCGTTTGAGGACGAATATTCCGCCGAAACGATAGATACATGGCTGGATCTGTTTTTCCGCAGTTTTTTCTCGACGGCGTTCAAACGCAATTGTCTGCCCGACGGAGCGAAAGTGGGCAGCGTGAGTCTATCGCCGCGCGGAGATTGGAGTATGCCTTCGGACGCGAGTGTTATAGAATGAACGAAGAACGGAACGGGTTAAAAATACAATAAAAGCAAAACTTAAACGCGCGCAAAAAAAATAATTTTTTTGCGCGCGTTTAATATTCCTTTAAGATAATGATATTATCATAACAAATGTAAAGCGAACGGCTTTACGTCACATTACACAGCCGTATCATCCATCCTCAGGAGTCATGTCGCAGAGTCGGTATTACCGAACGGGCATGGCTTCCTTTTATGTTTTAACCGTTATTTAATTATGCGGCTATATATTGTATTTACAAATCCTGACGGATGTGTTACAATTAATGCGAAAAGGGAGAAAGTTACGTATGAGAATTCTTTTGGTCGAAGATTCCGTAAGCCTTACCGAAGCGCTCGAAAGCGTGCTTAAACGTGAAAAGTATACCGTCGAAGTGGCTCATGACGGCGAAGACGGAGTCGCTTATGCCGAAACGGGAGTGTACGACGTCATACTTATGGACGTTATGATGCCGCGTAAAAACGGCATAGAAGCGGTACGGGAGCTGCGCTCCAAGAAAATCAACACCCCTATAATAATGCTCACCGCGCTCAGTGAAGAAAGCGATAAGATAGCGGGTCTGGATTGCGGCGCCGACGACTATATCACCAAGCCGTTTTCCATGTCGGAGCTGCTTGCGCGCATAAGAGCGGTCACTCGCAGAAAAGGCGAGATAATCCCCGACGACGGTCTGTCGTACAACGGGGTTACGCTTAATCTTTATACTTATATGCTTACCAGCGGCGATAAGTCTATCAAGCTGAGCAAGAAAGAAGCGGAGATTATCAAATACTTTTTCGAGAAACCCACGTTCGTCGCCCAGCGCGACCAGCTTATAAGCAAGGTATGGGGTTTCGACAGCGAGTTCGAATCCAATAATCTCGAAGTATTTATTTCGTTTTTGAGAAAAAAACTGAAATTCCTCAACGCGCCGTTTTCGATAGCGCCGATACGCGGAGTAGGTTACAGGCTGAATGACACGGGAGAAGAAAAAAACTGAAAAAAATTCGACTACCGGTCGTCTGTTTCGCAAGATGCAGACGAAATTCACCTTGCTCGTTGCCGTCATTTGCTCAGTGCTGATGGCGGTATGTTTTGCCGCGATGATGATAATAAATACCATCTCGCTCGAAATATCGATAGGCAATACTCTCGAAGCGGCGATAAACGCCGAGGTGGAAGGGGTATCGGACATCGAAGAAAAATCCGACTGTCTTATCGTCGTTATACGTAACGACAGCACCGAAATTTCAGGCCCTCTCGGCGATAGCGTTACTCCCGATGATTTCGGCAGGCTTATGAGCGCCGCTCAGAGCGGTGAGAAAAAAATAGAGCTCGAGGACGGGCGGAAGATCCGTATCGCGAGACGAGACATAGAAGTAAAAGACGGACGGCTGGCGATATTCGCCTTCGGGGATTTTTCGGAGACCCTTTCGTCGTTCGCCAAACAGACTTTGGGTATGATGTTTTCGTTTATCGCGCTTACCGTAGTGCTCGTGCTTTTCGCTTATATGATATCAGGCGTGGTGCTCGCGCCTGCGAAAAACGCGCTCGTCAAGCAAAAAGATCTTGTCGCGAACGCGAGCCACGAGCTCAAAACGCCCATAACGATAATAAACGCCAATCTCGACGTGATAAAGAACAGCATACCGGCAGGCGAGTATGACAGGTGGATAACCAATATCGAAACGCAGACAAAGCGCATGAACGAGCTCATAATCGAAATGCTGGAAATGTCGAGTTTCGAATCCGAAGCGTATAAACCGCTCATCACGGAATTCGATCTCGGCGAGCTCGTCGAGGGTTGCTGTCTGTCTTTCGAAGCGGCGTGTTTCGAAAAGAGCGTCGGTATCGAGTATTCTTGCAGCGGCAGTCCCGTAATAAGGTCGGACGAAAAGGGCTGGAACAAGCTCGTTACGATTTTGCTTGACAATGCGGTCAAGTATGCTCCCGATTCGAGTAAAATCTCGGTCAATCTCACGCGCGCGAAAAAGCATATCAAATTGTCCACGGTGAACGACGGCGAAGTTCCGCCCGAAAAAATAGATAAAATATTCGACCGTTTTTATAAAGCGGGGGACAATTCGGGCAGCTTCGGTCTCGGGCTCGCTATGGCAAAAGTGATAACGGGTAATATGAACGGCAGTATCGCTTGCGAAAGTTCGGACGGCAAAACCGAGTTTTCGGTAACGGTGCCTTTGAATTCGACGCACCGTTAAGCAAGTTTTCGCCGATTACAATTGCCGCCGCATTTGATAATGCGGCGTTTTTCGTAAATCGCCGCTTGGATTTTTCGTACAAGCCCGTTTACGGGAATCGTCAAATATAAGGGGATGTTGCGTTAAGCGACGCAATGGAGCGAAATTTTTTGTAAAATTTCGCTCCATTGCTG
>CALWBH010000112.1 GCA_944376015.1 uncultured Clostridia bacterium | reverse complement strand
TCATGGGTTGTTACGGCATAGGCGTGGGGAGACTTAGCGCTTCGGTATGTCAGAACAGCCGCGACGAGTACGGACCGATATGGCCGATGAGTATAGCGCCCTGGCAGGTGGAAGTATGCAACCTGCGCGTAACGGACGAGAATGTGAAAACGGCGGCGGAAAAACTCGTGGAAGATCTCGAACGCGCGGGCGTAGAAGTATTGTACGACGACAGAGAAGTGCGACCCGGCTTTATGTTCGCGGACGCCGACCTTTTCGGCGTGCCCGTCCGCGCGGTGGTAAGTCAGAAAACCGTGGAACGCGGAGTGGTGGAAGTCAGTACGCGCGACAAAACGCTTAAAACCGAATTCGCTTCGGGCGAAGCGGCGGAGAAAATATCCGCGCTTGTAAAAGAAATGCTTGCCGCATATAACGCTTAAAGCGCATACAATGAATATATAACGGACGAACGGAAAAGAAAAATGGACAAAAACAGATTATTTACTTCCGAAAGCGTAACGGAAGGACATCCCGACAAAGTCTGCGATCTTATTGCCGACAATATACTCGACGCCGCGCTGAAAGCGGATGAGAACAGCCGCGTAGCGGTGGAAGTATGCGCTTCCACGGGATTCGTGCTCGTTTTCGGCGAAATGACTTGCGGCGGGAATGTGGATATAGAAAAAATAGTCCGTTCCACTCTTATCGGCATAGGTTACGATTCCGAAGAAAAGGGCATGAACGGCAATACCTGCAAGGTGGAAGTCCGTGTAGACAGACAGTCTCCGGACATAAGCGCGTCCGTAACGCGTTCTCTCGAATGTCGTGAAGGCAGTTGCAGTATAGAAGAAAGCCTGGGCGCGGGCGATCAGGGTATGATGTTCGGTTTCGCCTGTTGCGAAACGGAAGAACTTCTTCCGCTTACCGTAGTGCTTTCTCACCGTCTTACAGCCCGTCTTGCGGAAGCGAGAAAGAGCGGCGAATTGCCTTTTTTGCGTCCCGACGGCAAAGCGCAGGTGACCGTGGAATACGACGGTTACAGACCGATACGCGTAAATACGGTGGTTATATCCGCACAGCACGACGAGAACGTGAGCAAAGAAACGCTCGAAGAATGTCTGCGCTACGCGGTTGCGGACGTCGCGCTCGGCGACAAATGGACGGACGAAAAAACCAAATACCTGCTTAATCCTTCGGGTAGATTCGTACTCGGCGGACCCGCGGGAGACAGCGGACTGACGGGAAGAAAAATAATAGTGGATACCTACGGCGGCGTTATACCGCACGGAGGCGGAGCGTTCTCCGGAAAAGACCCTACGAAAGTGGACAGATCGGCGAGCTATTACGCGCGCTACGTCTGCAAAAACATGGTCGCGGCAGGCGCGGCGGAAAGGTTGGAACTTCAAGTGGCGTACGCGATAGGCAAGGCGAATCCCGTTTCGCTCAGCGTTAATTCCTTCGGCACGGGAAAAGTCGACGACGCGCGGCTTCTCGAAATAATAAATAAGGTATTCGACTTCCGTCCAGGACAGATAATAAAATCTCTCGGTCTCCGACGTCCCGTATACGCGGCAACGACCAATTACGGGCATTTCGGCAAGGACGGACTCAGTTGGGAAAAAACGGATAAAGTTAAGGAAATCGCCGAACTTCTCGGTTAAAGTACGGACGAATAACGCGGCGCGGAAAAAACGTTTTACCGCGCCGTTTAAGATTTTTAAAGCTCGCGCAAGGAGCTGAACACTCGACGGAGAATATGGAAATAAAGGGCACTGTTGTCGAAATCCGTTTTCGTAACGAAGAAAACGGTTACACGATAGCGACGGTCGAAACGGAGTTACAGCCGTTTGCGGTCGTCGGCGTTTTTCCGCCCGTCGGAGAAGGCAGTTATGTCTGTTGCGAAGGCAGTTTCGTCACGCATGCCCGTTTCGGCAGACAGTTTAAAGCCGATTCCGTTCGTCTCGAACGTCCCGATTCGCTTTACGGACTGACGCGCTTTCTCGGCAGCGGGCTCATAAAAGGCATAGGAGAAAAGCGCGCCGCCGCGATAGTGGAGAAATTCGGGCTTAAAACGCTGGACATAATAGAAAACGAACCGGGCAGGCTCGCGAAAATAAGCGGGATAAGTCCCAAAATGGCAAAGCAGATTGCGGAATCGTACGGCGAGATAAAATCGGCGGGCGACGTTATGGCGTACCTTATGGAGTACGGAATTTCGGGCAATCTCGCGCTCAGAATATACAACGTGTACGGTAAGGACGCCGTTGCCGTTATCGGTAGCAATCCCTATCGTCTGACCGAAGACGTGCGCGGCGTGGGGTTTCTTACGGCGGACAGGATTGCCCGCGCAATCGGAATAAATCCGGACAGTGAATTTCGTCTGCGCGCAGGGCTGGTGTACGTGCTTAACGAGAGCGCGGAAAAGAACGGGAATACTTTACTTCCGCTCGAAGAATTGATTACCGAAACCAAAGCGTTGCTCGGCGAAAGCAATTGCGGAAAACTGAACGACGCGCTCGAAGCCATGTATCTTTCGCGCAAGCTTCGCGCCGTGGAGTACGACGGAGAACGCGCCGTGATGACGGACAGGCTTTACCGCGCGGAGTCTTTCGCGGCGGCAGGGCTTTGCCGACTCAACGAAAGAGCAAATCGCGCGCTACCCGATTGCGGCGGAGAAATAAAGGAATTCGAACGCGCGGCGGGCGTAACCTTTCACGAGGATCAGCGCAAGGCGATACTGAGCGCGGTGAAAAACGGCGTTTCGGTAATCACGGGCGGTCCCGGCACGGGTAAGACGACCATTATACGTTGTATTCTCAGTCTGCTCGATTACCACGGTATGAGCGTGCGTCTGCTTGCGCCTACGGGCAGAGCGGCTAAACGGCTCAGCGAAAGCACCGGCGCGGATGCGTCCAC
>CALWBH010000111.1 GCA_944376015.1 uncultured Clostridia bacterium | reverse complement strand
TGCAAGCTATACGGGCAAGGGAATATACAGAATCAAAGAAATGAACGACGCGGTCGCAGAAGTTTTTCCTGACGGAAAAATACTCAGTCATGACATGATAGAAGGCGCGCTTGCGGGATGTTGCGATACCGGGGTGAGCGGAACTGACGATTTTCCGCATACGCCGTCGGCGTACCTTTCGCGTGCGGAAAGATGGATGCGCGGAGATTTGCAGCTTTTGCCGTTTTTGCGTAAAAACGCTCCCGATAAATTCGGCAGACCGCGCGGCAAGAAAATATGCACGGCGGCAAAGCTGGTCGCGATAAGAAACGCCGTGGACGTTTTAACGCCTTTGGCGGCGTTTGGGGTCGCCGTTATATCGGTTTTTATAAACAATCCGATATTATTGATAACGGCATATCTGCCGCAGATAATAGGCGCGTTGTTTGCGTTTACTATTATAATCGGTGCTCCGAACGCGTTCTTTTCTTGTCTGCTTCAAAATATATTTTGGGCAATGTGCCTGCCTACGCTCGCTTATACTTCGCTTAAAGCCGTAGCGTATGTTATCGTCTGTACTATAAAAGGGAAAGGACTTTTGCGATGGAAGACATATTCTTCTACGCTGAAAGGCGCGATGTTTTGTCCTGTGAATATAGCGGCGGCTGCGTTTTTTGCCGTCGTAGCGCCCTTTACGGGCGTTGTGGCGGCAATTTGCGCCGTTATAAATATATCCGCGCTCGGTTTGGGTATAGTCCTGTCCGTTGAGAAAAAGCCTGCTAAAATCGCGGAAGACGAACGGCGTTTTGCGATAGAACTTGCCGAAATGACCTGGGAATTTTTCAAACGGTCGTTGCGCGCTTTCGGAAGACTTTTACCGTCCGATAATTTTTCCGATGAAAAAGGATGGGCGGACAGAACGTCGCCCACTAACATCGGTATGGCGCTGTGCGCGGCGGTTTGCGCATGCGAACTTAAATTCGTCACGGAAAGCGAAAGAGATCTGATCGTAGGCGGCATACTCGACGAAATAGAAAAGCTGGAAAAATATAAAGGCTGTTTATACAATTGGTATTCCGTCAGCGACGGCAGAGCGCTGTCTCCAAAATATGTGTCATCCGTGGACAGTGGAAATTTTCTCGCTTCCTTGATGGTAGTGCGCGCTTTCGTCGGAAAATGCGCCGATCGTGCGGACTTAATTATTAAAAATACGGATATGTCCTTTTTGCAGGATAAAAACGGACAACTGCGTATAGGCTATAACGTCGAAACGCAAAGGGCGGATTGCGGTCACTACGATTTGTTGGGAAGCGAAAGCGCATTGACATATCTTACGCTTACGGCATGCGGGAAATCGGGCAAAAAAGGATACATGTCTTTATCGAGACGGTCGGCAAAATACGCGGGGAAGCGTATGCTCGTAAGTTGGAGCGGAGGCGCGTTCGAATATCTTCTTCCGTTGTTGTTCTTCCGCCCGCCCGAATATTCTTTGGTGGGTAGGAGTGCGGCTAATACTTTGTACGCGCAAAAAAAGTATGCGGCAAAGGTCGGGTCCGAGCTTTGGGGAGCAAGCGAATCGTTATATGCGGAGAGATATGAAAACGGAGACCTGAAATACCGTGCGTTCGGAGTACCTGAAATATCGCTTTCGTCCGGACGGTCGGGAAAAGTATTTGCGCCGTACGCGTCTGTTATGTATTTCGGTGCCGTGTCGCAAAATAAGGCGCCGTTGCGAAATATGCTCGAAAAGTATACCTGCGATTACGGACTGATCGATTCGGTCGATTGCGCGGTGAATAAAGTTCAGCATTCCGCAATGTCGCATCATCAGGGAATGATCCTGCTTTCGCTTTGTGCCGCGCTTTGCGGCGACGTTGTAAGAAATAAACTTACAGAAAACGCGGGAGTACGCGCCGCTTCGCTTTTGCTGGACGAAGACGCGGTTTTCTCTTCGCCCGAAAAAAGATATGTTATATCCGATATCGGCTACACGGACGCGAAAGGCTATCATGCGGGCGGCAGAAGCAGATATCCGCAATTGAATTTTCTGACCGACGGAAAGTACCGCGTGATAATCGATGAGCACGGAAGAAATTTTTCCGTGTTCGGTAATTTGCCGTTATCCCGTTTCGACAGACTGGAAGGTTTGCGCATATTCGTAAAAGAAAACGGGTCCGTACGCGAGAGCGCGGCGTATTCGGAATGCTTTCACGGCGTGAATTACAGCGAATTCATTTCGCCCGCGGAGAGCGGACATTTATATATAAAGTGCGCGTTACTTTTCGGTGAAAATGCCGAGATAAGGCACATTATCTATGAAAACACTACCGAAAAGCCGATTGTTATGTCTGTCATAGCAGGCGTTAAGCCTGTTTTATGCCCTATATCCGTCGATTTGGCACATAAGGCGTTTTCATCGATGTTTGTGGAAACCTTTAAAAGCGAAAGCAGTAATTTCGTATGCGCGCGCAGAACCGATTCCGAATCGAAAAACGTTTTGGCGCTTTTTGCGGATAAACCGTCGATTTACTGCGGCGACGAAAGATATGCGAGAACGCATAGCGGCGTGCGCTTCGGCAGAACCACGGAACCTTGGCTCGGAACGGAGAGCGAATTTATCGTACCGCCGCACGGCAGTGCGAAAATAAACGTAGTAATGGCATACGGCACGGAAAAAGAAATAGCTTCGCTCGTAAAAAAAATTTCCGACGTCGGATTCGCAGAATACTCGATGCGCAAAAGCTCGGCGTACGACGCGTCGTATTTTTCCGCGCAGACAAGGAATATAGGCGCGCTGTTGCTGTTGGGCGGAAGAAAAAACGGCGTGCCTCGCGAAATTGTTGTCAGGGCGGACGACGATAATTCGAAAGCCGCGACCGATCTGCTGCGCGAGCTTGAAACGCTGTCCGGATTCGGCGCGCGATTTTCGGTGCTTTTAACGGGTAATCTACCGTATTCGTATTCGGATTGCCGCCGCACGGCGTTGCTCGAAGCCGCCGCTAAACTCGGCGATAAATGCCGAATAGCCAACGAATTTTCGGAAGAAGAAATTCCGGCTTACGGTGATTGCATATATGCGTTCGAATGCAATAACGCGTTGCTTCCGCCGTTTGCCGAGCGTACGCCGCGTCCGATGAAAGAGACAGAATTGCGTTTGCCCGAAATAGTTTATAAATTAGGCATAGGAGGTTTTACGGAAAACGGCGGATATCTTATCGACGAGAAAACCCCAGTGCCTTGGTGCAACGTAATTTCGGACGGTAAAATCGGATGTATAACTTCTTCGGAGGGCGGATTTACTTTTGCTCGCAATTCCAGACAGGAAAAGTATACGCGGCATACGAACGACGAGCTGAACGACCGAGCCGGCGACGGAGCGGTGTTGGGCGAGGGCGGCACTCTGTGGTCCGTTACTCGTTCGCCGATAGAAAAGGATTGCAGATATGCCGCATTGCATGAAAGCGGTTACAGCGTTTATTATTGCGGATATAACGGGTTGAGAGCGGAGCAGAAAGTATTTGTCAAGGACGGCGTTAAATATATTTCCGTTAGTCTGGAAAATCCTTATGCGCGTAAACGCGTAATAGATATAATGTATTTTGCGGAGCTTGTAATGGGAGACTTTTATCAGGAGTGCGCAGGCGGTATCAAATGCGGCGAATATGCCGACGGAATATATGCGGTAACCGACGAAATGAAATTATACCTTACTTGCAGCGAAGAAGCGCGGAGTACTGCGTATTTCGTCGAAAGCTACCGTGACGGCGTAGGCAAAGTGCGCGTTTGTACCGATCTTCATAACGACGGGATGACTCCCGCGCTGGCATATTCATGCCGTGTGACGATAGGGGGTAAAAGCAGAAAAAACGTTACTTTCGCCATGTCCTCCGAACCGATAAGCGTTACTTCGGAGATATCGGAAAGCGTATTTAAAGAGATCGAGAACAATTATTATCCGCAAGCAGACGTGCAAAGCGACGGAAAAACGGGATTTTATCTGAAACGGCTTTTTTATCAGACCTATACGGCTCGTTTTACTGCGCGTTGCGGCTTTCAGCAGGTAAGCGGAGCCATCGGATTCAGAGATCGTTTGCAGGACTGTATGGCATTAACGGGCGCGGTACCGTCCGAAGTCCGCAAATGCTTGACAGACTGCGCCGCTCATCAGTTTAAGGACGGCGACGTTATGCATTGGTGGCACGAGCCGCGCACGGGAGTACGTACGCGAATATGCGACGATAAATTATTCCTGCCATATGCCGTAGCGGAGTACATCGAGCGTACCGGCGACGAAAGTGTTTTGTCCGAAGAGATCGCGTATCTTGCGGATAAAAGGATCCCCGCCGGCGAGCATTCCGTTTATGCCTGTATGGAAGTCGGCGAAGAGAGCGACTGTATGAGAGAGCATATAATGCGCGCGTTCCGTTCCGTAAAAATTTCTTCGCGGGGACTGGTGCTTATGGGTACGGGCGATTGGAACGACGGCATGGACAGACTGGGTGAAAAAGGGCGCGGAGAAAGCGTGTGGTGCAGTATGTTCGCATATTATACGGCAGGCAGGTTTTTGCCATATGCGGACGAAAAAGACAGAGCGTTTTTGGCGTCGATGCGTAAAACGTTAAAATCGGCGATAGTCAAACAAAAACGCGGAGATCGTTATGTCCGCGCATACGACGACAACGGAAATCCGATCGGAGTGGAAGAGAATGCGGAGTGTCGTATAGATCTTCTCGTGCAGAGCTGGGCTGTGCTGTCGGGAATCGAAACGGGCGAGAGCGCGAGAAAAGTGTTGGAAAGCGCATACCGCAAACTGTACGACAAAAAACATAAACTCATAAAATTGCTCGATCCGCCTTTTACCGATAAATGTATAGGCTACATCGCCGAATATCCGAAAGGGGTTAGAGAAAACGGCGGGCAGTATACCCATGCCGCGGTATGGTTTATCCGCGCGTTATATGAGGTCGGCATGACCGACAAAGCAAACGAACTTTTATTCGCGATACTTCCGGATTCGCATACCGCGGATAAAGAAAGCGTAAAAACATATCTGAAAGAACCGTATGTGATCGCAGGCGACGTTTACTCGGGAAAACTGGCGGGACGTGGCGGTTGGACATGGTATACGGGATCGGCGGGATGGCTTTACAGAGTTATTGCGGAAAATTATTACGGAGTTATCGTTCGCCGAGAAGCCGTGAAATTCGCGCCTAATATTCCCGTGGGAGAAAAAGCCGAGCTTACTGTAAAATTGAATTCCGGCAAATTCAAGCTTTACATCGACGGCACGGAAGACGGCGAATGGCATTTGTCCGTAGACGGTATCGAATACGGCGCATGTCGCATGCCCGTCACGTCTCTCGCGGGAAGAACGGTAAAGCTTAAACGTTGTAAATCCGTTGACTAAGACAAGGCTAAGTAGTATAATATGCGTACATGGAAGACTTGTTTACAATTGCGGCAGGCAATATGATGCAACCGCTTGCCGAGCGGATGCGCCCGCGTAAATTAAGCGAATTCATAGGACAGAAACATCTGGTTTCCGAAGGTTCGTTGCTTTCGCGCGCGATAATGACGGATAAACTCGGCAGTTGTATATTTTTCGGTCCGCCCGGGACGGGGAAAACTACGCTTGCGGGCATAATTGCCGAAGCCACAAACGGCGCTTTCTGCAAAATGAATGCCGTGTCTTCCGGCGTGGCTGACGCAAAAAAACTTATCGAAGAAGCGCGCGACCGTCTGAAAATGTACGGAAAACGTACGTATTTGTTGCTTGACGAGTGTCATAGGTGGAATAAAGCTCAATCGGATTGCGTGCTTTCGGCTATCGAAGACGGCAGTATAATTTTTATAGGATCCACTACCGAAAATCCTTATGTTTCGATGACGAACGCGATCGTTTCGAGATGTCGCGTATTCGAGCTTAAACCGCTTACCGACGACGATATTCGCGAAGGGTTGGAACGCGCCGTTGCCGATAAAACAAACGGTTACGGCAATATGAAGCTGACCGTTACGGACGAAGCGTTGGCGCATTTCGTGTGGGCGGCGAGCGGGGATATGCGAAGCGCTCTCGGTTCGCTCGAACTTGCCGTTCTGTCCACTCCGCCCGATTCCGAGGGTCGCGTTACGATTGACGGAAAAGTCGCCGAACAGTCCGCTCAAAAGCGCATGCTCACGGTAGACGAAACGCTTTATTACGATATGCTGTCGGCATTCTGCAAGTGCCTTCGCGGAAGCGCTCCTGACGCGGCGTTATATTATGCGTTCAGGCTCATAGAAAGCGGTTGCGATCCGTTGCTGATTTTCAGACGCCTTATGGCGCATGCCGCAGAAGACGTGGGTCTTGCGAACACCAACGCCTTGGTCGTAGCGGTCAGCGCATGTCAGGCATACGAACGTATGGGGGCGCCCGAAGGGCTTATCCCGCTTACCGAAGCCATAATCTGTGTTGCGACTTCGCCTAAATCGAATTCGGTGGTCGTGGCGCGTGACGCGGCTATAAAATGCGTTAAGGAAAGCGGCGACAGCGACGTGCCTTACAGACTCAGAAATTATCCCGAACATTCGCCTAATCATAACGGAGAAAGATACGTTTACCCGCACGATTACGGCGGATATTACAGACAGGAATATATGCCGGACGCGCTTAAAGGCAGAAAGTTTTATTTTCCCAAAACGGAGGGCGACGAGCCGCGCATTAAAAAATTCATGGAAGACATCGAAAAACGTATGGACGATACCGAAAAATGATATATACGCATAAAAACAGGCAGTTTCGTTTTGAGCGATACTGTCTGTTTTTTTCAAATTTCGGTTAACGCGTATCGGAGCGAAAAAACCGCCTTTAAAATCATTGCATTTTTTCCCGAAAAATTATATAATTTCTAAGATGAACGACAGACGGAAAAAAATACGCAATTTTTGCATTATAGCTCATATCGATCACGGCAAAAGCACTTTGGCGGACAGACTGATAGAAAAAACGCAGACGGTACCTTCGAGAGAAATGGAAGACCAATTACTCGATTCCATGGATCTCGAGCGCGAACGCGGCATAACCATCAAGCTCACGCCGGTGAGAATGTTTTACACCAAGGACGGTATCGAGTACGAATTCAATCTGATAGATACGCCCGGTCACGTGGACTTTACTTACGAAGTATCGCGCAGTCTGCGCGCATGCGACGGAGCGATACTTGTCGTGGACGCCGCTCAGGGCGTGGAAGCGCAGACGCTCGCAAACGTATATCTCGCGCTTGATAACGATCTCGAAATTCTGCCCGTTATCAATAAAATTGACCTGCCGAGCGCTCGCCCCGAAGAAGTGCGACGGGAGATCGAAGACGTTATAGGAATCGACGCGTCGGAAGCTCCGCTTGTGAGCGCGAAAGAAGGGATAAATATCGAAAGCATACTCGATATGATCGTAGATAAAGTTCCTGCGCCGAAAGGAGATGAGAACGCTCCGCTTAAATGTCTTATATTCGATTCTTATTACGATAATTACAAAGGCGCCGTATGTCTCGTTCGCGTTATCGACGGATGCGTGAGCGCGGGAAAGCGAATAAAAATGATGGCGTCGGGCAGAGTATACGATTGCGTTGAAGTGGGGGTATTCAATCCCAAACCTCAGCCCGTAAAGGCCCTCCGCGCGGGTGACGTCGGGTATATCGCGGCAAGTATAAAAGCTATTGCGGAAACGGCGCCCGGCGATACCGTGACCGACGCGGACAATCCGGCGTCCGAACCTTGCGACGGCTATAAAGAAGTGCGTCCCGTGGTTTACAGCGGCGTTTTTCCCGTTGACGGATCGCGTTATAACGATCTTAAAGAAGCGCTTGAAAGATTGAAATTATCCGACGCCGCGCTGCATTACGAGCCGGAAGTGTCGGCGGCGCTCGGTTTCGGGTTCAGGTGCGGGTTTCTCGGTCTCTTGCACATGGAAATAATTCAGGAGCGCTTGGAAAGGGAATATAATCTCGATCTCATAACCACCGCGCCCGGAGTTACTTATAAAGTCCATAAAACGAACGGTACGGTCGATATCGTGACAAACCCTTGCAGTTTGCCGCCGATCACCGAGATAAATTATATAGAAGAGCCCATTGCGAACGTGGAGATTTACACTCCGCCCGAATACATCGGATCGATAATGGAGCTTTGTCAGGATAAGCGTGGCGTTTTCGTCGATATGCAGTATCTTGACTCCAAACGCGTAAGAATGAAATACAGAATTCCGCTCAGCGAGATCGTCTTTGACTTTTTCGACGGGTTAAAATCGCGTAGCCGCGGTTATGCAAGTATGGACTACGAAGTGGGCGATTATGCGAAAAGCGATATGGTCAAGCTCGACGTTATGCTAAACGGGGAAGTTTGCGACGCGCTTTCGCTTATCATCCATAGGGATAAAGCTCAGGCGCGCGGCAGAGTGCTCGCCGAAAAACTCAAACAGGTTATTCCGAGACAGCTTTTCGAAATACCGATCCAGGCGGCGATCGGCGGGAAGATCATAGCAAGAGAAACGGTAAAAGCAATGCGTAAAGACGTGCTTGCCAAGTGCTACGGCGGAGACGTTACGCGTAAAAAGAAACTGCTTGAAAAGCAGAAAGAAGGTAAAAAGCGCATGCGCCAGTTCGGTAGCGTTGAAATACCTTCGGAGGCTTTTACGAGTATACTTAAACTTGACGGAGACTGATACGCGAGATGAAAGAGCTCGGCGTTTATATTCATCTGCCTTTCTGCAATTCCAAATGCGCGTACTGCGACTTTGCGTCAGGCGTGTATAGCGAGGAGATTAAAGAAAGATATCTGCTTCGTTTAAAAGAGGATATCGCTAATTTCGATTTTTGCGGACGTACCGCCGTCAGCGTTTATTTCGGCGGCGGTACGCCTTCTTCCTTACGTAACGGGTACATCGCGGATATTCTCGGCTCGCTTTCCGCCGTGTTGCCGTTTTCGAATGACGTAGAAATAACCGCGGAATGTAATCCCGAAACTTTTACCGCGTCAAAAGCGGCGGAATATTCGCAAGCAGGCATAAATCGTCTGAGCTTCGGACTGCAAACCGACAACGACGTGCTTCTCGCGCGTATAGGCAGACGGCACACTGCGTCCGATTTTTTCGACGCTTTGTCCGCCGCGCGCGTTTATTTTACCAATATAAATGCGGATATTATGCTCGGGTTGCCCGACCAGACATTGGCAGACGTGGAACACACGTTAAATACGTTAATAAAAGAAGATATCCCGCATATATCCGCTTATGCTCTCAAAGTGGAGGAAAACACGCGGCTGTTTAAAGAAAAATACCGCCCCGACGACGATTTATGCGCGGACATGTATGATCTGGCTTACGATGCGTTATCTTCTCACGGGCTCAGCCGTTACGAAGTAAGCAATTTTGCGCGCCGCGGTATGGAATGTCGACACAATTTGCTGTACTGGAAACGCAGGGAATATGTCGGTTTCGGCGCGGCGGCACACTCGTTTTTCGATAATACGCGCACGGAAAACCCACGCTCGTTAAAAGTTTATCTTTCTTCCGATTTTAAGCCGATTTCCCGTTATATTTCTCCGAGCGGGGCGGAAGCGGCGGAAGAAACTTTAATGTTGGCTTTGCGTACGTCCGACGGGCTCGATATAGCCGAATATAATAAAACTTTCGGCGGCGATTTCGTTCGGGATAATACGTCAATTCTCACTCCGCTTACAGAAAACGGTTTTCTTACGCTCACCGAAGAAAAACTTCGTCTGACCGATAAAGGTTTTTACGTGATGAACGAAATTATCGTACGTCTACTCGGCGGTTAAACGTTTGAAATCGATCATTTTCGAAAAAACGCCGAGGTTTCTGCTTTATTGCGCGTTTCTTGAAGAACTTTAAACGCACGCTTTATTGAACGGATAGATTTTCTCCTTTTAAACGGATAATATCCGTTTTTTTATTTAGTGTGCAAAAGAAAAATTTTTTGAAATTATGGAATAAAACTCTTGACAAACGCATATACTTGTGGTACGATTTAGCAGACGAGCATAAAGAGTGCTAAGACTCTAAGGCACAGAGTGCTAATGCTCGGAGGTGTGGAAATGGCGTTATCCGAAAGAAAAGAGAAGATAATAAAAGCTGTCGTCGATAGTTATATCGACAGCTGTGAGCCTGTTTCCAGCGCGGATATCAAGGAGTACCATTTGCCTTCGCTGTCGACGGCAACGATAAGAAACGAATTGGCTACTCTCGAAGAAATGGGATATCTCGATCAGCCGCACACGTCTGCGGGAAGAGTGCCTACTGCGGAAGCCTATAAATTATATGTTGAAAAACTAATGCCGGAAAGAAAGCTGACAAAAAGCGAGCTGGATATAGTGCGTAAGTATTTCGACCATAAAATAACGGAAATTGGCGACGTATTGCGGTCGACGGCAAAAGTCATAAGCGAGATCACCAATCTTACCGGAATCGCTTATATTTCGGACGTACGCCGCGCCGTCATAGATAACGTCAAGATAGTTAAGCTGACCGGAAATAGCGCGTTGGTAATAATAGTGACCAATCTCGGCGTATTGAAGGACGCTACTTTGTCGGTAGCGGAAGACATTAAGGACGAATATTTCAGGGCTGCTTCATCTTTTATTACCGGCGCTTTTTCGGGACATACGATAGGCGAAGTATGCGATTGCGACGAGCTGGTATTTAAAATAACGGAAGAATATAAAGCGGTTTTCGATACTATAATCGAAATACTGAAAAGTTATGTGATCGACGAACGCGGTAAAGTCGTACTCGAAGGGAGCTCAAAGCTTCTCGAACAGCCGGAATATGCCGATGTCGGCAAAGCAAAAGCCATGTTTCGTCTGCTCGAATCCGAAAGCGAACTGCTTCCCGTGCTTGAAAGCCGCGACGACATCGGGCTATCCATTAAGATAGCGCCCGAAGAATCGGGTAATGCGCCGGAATGTGCCGTGGTGACGGCAACGCTCACGAACAACGGAGTAAATATAGGTAAGGCGGGAGTAATCGGTCCGATAAGAATGGATTATTCCAAAATTGTTTCGGTGCTCGAATATATCGAAAAAACGGTAAGCGGGCTTTCGACAAACGACAAGCGCGAAAAAAACAACGATAAAGAAATGGCAGGTGAGTAATATGGACGAAGAAAACAAGACCGACGGACAGTGCGAAGAAAACGCTGTCGACGAAGGCGACGTTTCCGAGACAGAAACGATAAGTTTTACGGATAAGATAGCCGAACTGGAAGAAAAACTTAAAACCGCGGAAACGGAGCTTGAAAAAAGTTTCGAAAAAGTCAAAAATCTGAATACCATGTATGTCAGATTGCAGGCGGATTTCGATAATTATAAAAAACGCACCGCGGATCAGCTTAAAAACATGCGCGGCGAAGGTATAGCCGAAGCAATGATAAAAGTCATACCTATTGCGGATGTAATAGGCAATGCGCTTAAAATGATAACGGACGAAAAAGTTGCGGAAGGCGTTAACATGATAAACAGGCAGCTTAACGATACTTTGGAAGCGTTCGGGGTAGAAGAGATTCAAGCGCTCGGAAAACCTTTCGATCCGACTTTGCATAACGCTATATTGCGCGTTCCGTCGGACGACCCAGAAATGTCGGGCAATGTTATTGAAGTATTCCAAAAAGGATACAGAATGGGCGACAAGATACTTCGTCACAGCGTGGTAAAAGTCGCGGAATAAAAAGAAAATTTTTCGGAGGATATAAAAATGGGTAAAATTATAGGCATTGACCTTGGAACTACCAACTCTTGCGTTGCGGTACTTGAAGGCGGCGAGCCCGTCGTAATACCCAACTCGGAGGGTTCGAGAACCACTCCTTCCGTCGTAGGCTTTTCCAAAGACGGAGAAAGACTTGTGGGACAGGTGGCTAAACGCCAGGCGGTAGCCAATCCCGAAAGAACGGTCATTTCGATAAAGAGAGACATGGGTTCCAACAGAAAAATCAAGATAGACGAACACACATATTCGCCGCAGGAAATTTCCGCTATGGTGCTGTCCAAACTTAAACAGGACGCGGAAGCGTATATCGGCGAAACGGTCAGCCAGGCGGTCATCACCGTGCCGGCATACTTTACGGACGCACAGCGTCAGGCTACGAAGGACGCGGGCAGAATCGCAGGGCTCGAAGTGCTTCGTATCATCAACGAGCCTACCGCTGCCGCGCTTGCTTACGGATTGGATAAAGGCGGCGACAGCAACCACAAGATATTCGTGTTCGACCTTGGCGGCGGCACCTTCGATATCTCCATACTCGAAGTCGGGGACGGCGTTTTCGAAGTCGTGGCTACGGCGGGTAACAACAAGCTCGGCGGCGACGATTTCGACCAGAGAATCATGGATTACATCGTCGACGAGTTTAAAAAGGAAAACAACGTAGATCTCAGAGGCGACAGAATGGCAATGCAAAGGCTTAAAGAAGCTGCCGAAAAGGCAAAGATTGAGCTCTCGCAGCTTCAGAAAACGCTTATAAGCCTTCCTTTCCTTTCTTTCGGCCCTTCGGGTCCGATAAACTTCGAGTGCGAGCTTACGCGCAGTAAGTTCGACGCGCTCACTGCCGATCTCGTGGATCAGACGATTACGCTCAGCAAACGCGCGCTTTCCGACGCAAGCCTTACCGTAAACGATCTCGATAAAGTCATTCTCGTAGGCGGTTCCACCCGTATTCCTGCCGTTGTAGAAGCGGTCAGAAAACTTACGGGCAAAGAGCCTTTCAAAGGCATCAACCCCGACGAATGCGTAGCGATAGGCGCGGCTATTCAGGGCGGCGTGCTCGGCGGAGAAGTCAAAGACGTGTTGCTTCTCGACGTAACTCCGCTTTCGCTCGGTATCGAGACCATGGGCGGCGTGTTTACCAAGATCATCGACAGGAACACTACCATTCCCACCAAAAAGTCACAGGTTTTCTCTACAGCGGCAGACAATCAGCCTTCCGTAGATATACACGTACTCCAGGGTGAGCGTCCGATGGCTTCGGACAATAAGACTATAGCCAGGTTCGAGCTCGGCGGTATTCCGCCCGCTCCCAGAGGCGTGCCGCAGATAGAAGTTACTTTCGATATCGACGCAAACGGCATAGTGCATGTAAGCGCCAAAGATAAAGGTACGGGAAAGGAACAAAGCGTAACGATTACCGCGTCTTCGAACCTCAGCGAGGAGCAGATCCAGGACGCAATAAAGGACGCAGAAAAGTTTGCGGCGGAAGACGAAAAGCGCAAGGAGCTTGTCGAAACCAAAAACAAAGCGGATATGCTGATTTTCTCGATTGAAAAATTCTTCCGTGAAAACGGCGACAAAGTAGACGCGGCGGAAAAAGAAGATCTCGAAAAGGAAATGGAGAAGGTTAAGGAAACGCTTAAAGGCGATGACGCCGACGCTATAAGAAATGCGGTAGACGAACTTTCCAAAAAATCCGACGCCGTGTTCTCCAAACTTTATCAGCAGAATTCGGGCGCTCAGAATACGGGCGACGTTCCGCCCGACGGGCAACAGTAAAATCGATAAGGATGGGTAAAAGTCCGACTTGTTCGGACTTTTACCATGATAATTATGAAGTATAAACAAATTACCGTAAAAGTTATGCATGACGAAGCGGAACTTGCTTCGTACGCCATGATTGAAGCCGGGAGCGAAGGCGCCTCGGTTAAGGACGCGCACGACGTTCGAGAGATAATATCAGCCAAAAACAATTGGGATTACTATGACGAATCGCTCGATAAGCTGCCTGACGAGCACGCGTTCGTTACGGGATGTTTCGAAGAAAATGCGAACATTGCGCCGCTGTCGGAGACGTTGAACGCATATCTCGGCAGAGACGTTGAGATGTCCGTAGAAATATGCGATTCTTCCGATTGGGAGAACGAATGGAAAAAATATTACTCTCCGATAGATATAGGAAAATTCGTCGTAGTGCCCGAATGGTTGGACGGTAAATACGATAAACCCAAGATATTGATTGACCCGGGCATGGCGTTCGGTACAGGTCTGCATGAGTCAACGAGAATGTGCATGGAATTGCTTGCCGAAACGAACGTAAAGGGTAAAAGCGTGCTCGACGTAGGTTGCGGAAGCGGGATTCTCGGAATAGCCGCGCTCGCGCTCGGGGCGGAAGACTGTTTCTTTATAGATATCGACGAACAGGCTGTACGCGCTACCGAAGCCAATCTTGCGCGCAACGGAATGAAAGCAAAAACCGTATGCGGTGATCTTGCGCGGGAATATAGCGGTAAAGCGGATATCGTGCTTGCCAATCTTACAGCGGACATATTATTGAGACTCAGAAACGAACTGCCGAACGTCATGAAAAAAGACGGTGCTGTGATAATGAGCGGTATCATAAACGCGCGCGCAAAAGACGTTTTAGACGGTTATATCAAAACAGGCGAATTCAAACTCGTCGGCAAACGCGCGCAAGGCGAGTGGCAGGCTTTTGCATTGAGAAAAAAATAACAATGAAAAGATTTTTTGTTGACAATATTTCAAAACCCGTTATGGAGCTCAGGGGAGAGGAGCGCAGGCATCTCGCCGACGTTTTACGCGCGCGAGTGGGAGAAAAAGCGATACTTTGTCCGAATGATGGTAAAGACTATGTTTATGAAATAAAAGCTTTTACCAAGGACAGCATAACTCTCGGTTATGTCTCCGAAACAGAAAACACAACCGAACCCTCACTCGATCTGTGCGTGATGTGCGCGTTACTGAAAGGCGACAAAACGGAGTTCGCTGTACAAAAGCTCACGGAGCTCGGAGTAAAAAAAATCATTCCTTTCGTAAGCGAGTATACCGTGCAACGCTCCGAAAAAAAGACAGGCTCGTAAGAGCGGCGCACGAAGCGGCAAAACAGTGCGGCAGAGCGGTTATACCCGAAATAAGAGATATATTGACCTTTGAACAAATGACGAAAGAATTGTGCGGCTTTGACAAAGTCGTGTTTGCTTACGAAGGCGCATACTCAAAAGGAAAACATTTGCGAGATGTCGTAGACCCGTTCGATCGCAACGTTGCGCTTATAGTGGGTCCGGAGGGAGGCTTTTCCGAAAAAGAGGTCCGTATGCTTTCGGAATCGGGTTATGCGCCGGTAACGCTCGGCAAACGAATTTTGCGTGCCGAGACTGCGGCGGTAGCCGCGGCGGCGGTAATAATGTATATTTGCGGAGAGTGGGAATGAAAGTATCCGTTTTGACTCTCGGCTGTAAGGTAAACGAATGCGAAAGCAGATCGCTTATTGCCGCATTGCGTAAAGCCGGAGCGGAAGCGACGGAAGAGGCGGTGAAAGCCGACGCTTACGTCATTAACACGTGTTCGGTAACGGGCGAGGCGGACAGAAAGAGCAGACAGCTTACGGGTAAAGCGCTTAGGCTTAATCCTGACGCAAAAATATATGTTATCGGATGTAGTAGCCAGAATAACATAACGCCTTTTTTAAAAGCCAAAAATGTAATTTATGTAGGCGGAAACGGCGAAAAATTGCGCATTTTAGAGTATATTATGTCAGGCATAGTACCTGAAAAACGTAATTTTATATGCGATTTGCCTATCGAATACGAAGAAATGCCCGTGCCTTCTCACGAAAAGACCCGCGATTATATAAAAGTGCAGGACGGTTGCAATAATTTTTGTTCGTATTGCGTTATCCCTTACGTAAGGGGCAGAAGCAGATCGCGTGCGCTTTCTTCCGTCGTCGACGAAGCCAAAAAAGCTGCGGCGCATACAAAGGAGATAGTGATAACGGGCATAGACGTATCCTCGTACGGGAAAGATATAGGCTCCGATCTTACCGAACTTGTACGCGCGCTCGGGGATATTCCCGTAAGAAAAAGGCTTAGTTCTTTTGAATGCAACGTCATTGACGATGAGTTGCTTTCGGCGCTTAAAGATTCGGGTTTTAACGATCATTTTCACATGTCTTTGCAATCGGGCAGCGATGACGTTCTTAAAGCGATGAACAGGCATTATACTACGGAAAAATTCATGCGCGCCGTCGATTCCGTCAGAAGGGTTTTTCCGAACGCCGGTATTACTACCGATATCATAGCCGGCTTCCCGTCGGAAACGGAGAACGATTTTAAAACGGCGTGCGCTTTCGTGGAAAGAGTCGGTTTTTCCGATATGCACGTTTTCCCTTATAGCGAGAGAAAGGGAACGCGCGCGGCGGAGATGAAACAGATACCGATGCAATCGAGACGCGAGCGAGCGGCGATATTGGGCGAAATAAAATTGCGGTTAAAGTCGGAGTTTTTGTCAAAACAGATGGGAAAAACGCTCGACGTGTATTTCGAAGACGAAGATGACGGCACTGTATGCGGATATGCCACAAATTATGTGAGAGTTTATTCCGATACGGCCGCGCCCGGAGACATAAAAACCGTTAAGATAAGTCAATTATTCAAACAAGGAGTAAAATAAATGGACTGTGTATTTTGTAAGATCGCAAAAGGCGAGATACCTTCCGAAAAGGTATATTCCGACGACGATGTAATGATAATTAAAGACATCGATCCGAAAGCCGAAAAACATTATCTGATGATTCCGAACAGACACTACAAGCTGATATCGGAAATGACCGACGGCGACGCCGACGCCCTTATGCGCGGAATCAGAAAATTGCCGTCGCTTGCAGAGAAGCTCGGACTTGAAAACGGATACAGGTTAGTGATAAATCAGGGCGATGACGCGGGACAGACGGTATTTCATCTTCACGTGCATATTTTAGGCGGTCAGTCTTTGGATTTTCCCGATCTTCGTAAATAAGTCCGCGAAGAGCCGAAATTCAATTGGCGCGTAAGCATTGCTTTCATAAGTAACGTTGCATAGCAAATGAATGAACCGAGAGAGAGTACGGAAACGGTTTTTACAAAAATTAACTTAAATTTCTTGACAAGTATGCCGTGAAATGGTAAAATACTCAAGCTGACCCGAAATCAGGCAATAATCCGTACGGAAAGGAGGTGTTAACAGTGTCCGTAGTAAAAGTCGGTGAAAACGAATCTTTGGAAAGCGCTCTTAAACGTTTTAAGAGAAAGTGCCAGAAAGATAACATACTCGGAGATCTCCGTAAAAAGGAATGTTACGAAAAGCCTTCCGTAAGGAGAAAGAAGAAGTCCGAGGCAGCGCGTAAACGCAACAACAAAAACTGAAAGTAAAAACGAAACTCTGCCGGGTTTCGTTTTTTTTTACGTAATATTTCGATAATTCAATTTAATATTACGTAAATATACTCAAAAAAAAGCAACTTTATGTCGTAAACGGACTTGTTTTGTCATATCCGCCTCAAAGCCCGATCGTTATGCTAAAATGTAAAAAAACGGAGGTCGGAAGAATGAAAAAAGAAATGAGCGAGATCAAACGCAGGGCATTGCTGGCAAAACAAAGGCTCAAAATGGGATATTGGCAGCGCATGCAGGAAGAACGGGACAGGGTCAGTGACTCCACAAGCGATCGCGCCGTTATCGAATCGGCAAGATGCGCGAGAAGAAACGAATTTGAGCGTACCAACAAAATGGCTTTGGGCGACGATTTTACGGAAAGAGACGAAAAACTGTATTGCAGAGTACGCGATATGCTGGATAAAGACGAAGACGTAATGAATCCGATAGGACAGCTCGTAGAAAGAGAAATTTTCGATAAGCTGGACGACGGTAACAAACAAAGATATATACTTGAATTATCTGCGAAATTCCGTGAGCTGCGGGAAAGGTATTATAAGGAAAAAAGCAAATACGTTTGACAGTTTCGCTTTACTATGTTAAACTATTACCAAAGAAGTTCCCGGGGGAATATATGAACAGCAAACTTAAAAACGAGAATACCGACTACTTTTTCAAAGCAGTACTCGCGCTTAAAGATATCGAAGAATGTTACGACTTTTTTGAGGACGTCTGCACCGTGTCGGAATTGCATGCGATGACCCAGCGCATGCATGTGGCAAGGCTTTTGAGCGGCGGTAAAACTTATCAGGAAATATCCGCGGCAACGGGTGCGTCCACGGCGACGATTAGCAGGATAAATAAATGTCTTGAATACGGGACAGACGGATACAGAACGGCTTTGGAGAGACTGAAAAACAATGCTGACGACAGATTGTCTTAACGATGAACAACGTGCCGCCGCCCTCGATACCGAGGGCGCGGTTTTAGTAACTGCGGGCGCGGGCAGCGGCAAGACCCGATTGCTGACGCACAGAATCGCTCATATCGTCTGCGATATGGGTGTGCCTGCGTATAACGTTTTAGCAATAACTTTTACCAATAAAGCGGCGGACGAAATGCGTAATCGGTTATATGCTTTGGTTCCTTCCGCGGACGAAATATGGGTGTCTACTTTTCATTCGATGTGCGCGAAAATATTGCGCAGGCATGCCGCCGTTCTCGGCTACGGTTCGAATTTTACAATATATTCTCAGGATGAATCGGAAAGGCTGGTAAAACAGATCATTAAAGATATGGGCATAGAGAACGAGTCTTTGCTCAAAAACACTTTACGCGCTATAAGCGAAGCTAAAAACGACGGTCTGACTCCCGAAGAATATTATGACAAAAACGGAGCTTACGAAGATATAGCTAATACGGTGCGTATTTTTTCAGAGTACGAAAAGCGGCTTAAAGCTAACAACGCCATGGATTTCGACGATCTGCTGTCAAAGACATACGAGCTGTTTTCGAGAGCGGAAGACGTACTCGAATATTATCGTAATAAGTTCAGATACATACACGTCGACGAATTTCAAGATACCAACGAAGTACAGTACGGTCTTGTGCGACTGCTTGCGGGCGGGAGCGGAAACGTATTCGTCGTAGGCGACGAGGATCAGAGCATATACGGTTGGCGCGGTGCAAACGTAACCAACATACAGAAATTTATCGAAGATTTCGGAGCAAAAATATATAAACTCGAACGCAATTATCGCTCTACCAAAAACATACTTGATCTGGCGAATAACCTCATTAAAAACAATACTTCGCGTATCGAAAAGAAATTGTGGTCTTCGCTCGGACAGGGAGAACCGCCCGTAGTGTACAGGGCGGCAAGCGAAAGCGGGGAAGCGGATTTTGTCGCAAATACGATCGCGAAATATTTATCGGAGGGTTACCGACCGCATGATTTTGCCGTGCTTATGCGCGTAAACGCTCTTACGCGATTGATAGAGCAACGTTTTATGCAGAGAAACATTCCGTATAAGGTATACGGCGGTTTTAAGTTCTTCGATCGTAAAGAAGTAAAGGACATAATCGCTTACCTTAGAGTGCTTTCGAATTCGGCGGACGAAGAAGCTTTGACGCGTATCATAAATTTTCCTAAACGCGGTATTGGCGATACCACAATATCTAAATTAAAGGAGTATGCGGAAAGCGCGGGAAAAAGATTGTTTTCGGTAATAGAGAAAGGCGATTTTTCCTTTCTGCCGACGTCCGCCGCGACAAAGCTCGGTTCTTTTTCTCTGCTGATGAATAAGTTGAGCGAGCTTAAACGCGGCTGCGACGTAGCCGAGCTGACGGAAAAGGTGATAGAGCTTGCGAATATAAGATCGGTGTATTCCGAAGATAACGAAGAAAATACCGCCCGAAAGCTTAATATCGACGACTTCGTATCGTCCGCTCATGAATTCGTTAACAATCGCGGCGGTGGTCTCGACGAATTTTTACAGGAAGTAACTTTATATACCGAAGGCGACAACGAATCCGGAGACTGCGTTTTTTTATCGACAGTACACAGCGCAAAAGGTATGGAGTTTCGCGGGGTTTTCATTATCGGCGCGGAAGAAGGACTTTTCCCGCTTTCGCGCGCTAACGACAGTACGGATGAACTCGAAGAAGAACGCAGGCTGATGTATGTCGCCGTTACCCGCGCAAAAGAAAGGCTGTTCGTCACTTATTGTGTAACCCGTTTTATGTACGGCGAGACGAAATATTGCAGACCGAGCAGATTTTTGGGTGAGATGGATGAACGCTTGTCTTCGGTTTACGCCCGCCCGCGTGAGGAAAAACAACGTTTGAGCAACAATACGTCATACGGCGGTAACAATCGGATTACGACAGGCAGCGGCGTAGCGTTGCAGAATAAAGGCGTGCGGCAAACGCGTTCGATTGCGGAGGATTTTCCTGTCGGAACGCGCGTAAAGCATAAAAAATTCGGCACGGGCGTCGTATGCGACGTAACGAATGTGGGAAACAATTCATATCTTGTTATAGATTTCGCGGATTTCGGTAAAATTACTTTATCGTTGGCTTTCGCGCCTATAGAAAAAATATGATAAACAATATCGAAAAAATCAAAAACAGAATTATTGAGCTTACCGATAAGCTGAACGATTACGCTTATCGTTATTACGTTTTGGACGAGCCTTCCGTAACGGACGACGTATACGATAAATTGTACGACGAGCTTGCGGGGCTTGAAAAAGAAAGCGGTTTCATATTACCGAACTCGCCCACAAAACGCGTGGGAGGGGAACCCGTTAAGGCGTTTGAACCGCACACGCATATTAATCGTCTGTACTCTTTGGATAAGTGCCGCAGCTTCGAAGAGCTCAGAGAAT
>CALWBH010000110.1 GCA_944376015.1 uncultured Clostridia bacterium | reverse complement strand
AAAAGCTGATGTATGCCGTGCCCTTGGATATCATATAGAAGTCGAAGTCTATCGTCTGACCGTTAAGCTTGGTCCCGTCAAAGCACTTGCCGTCCGCGCCCACTTCGGTCGCTCCGCCCATATGATCCTTGTACGCGGGGAACGTCTTGCCGTACTGATCCATCATATCGTCGTATATTTCCGCCATGACGTAATCCTTGTTATATGCCATATTGACCACTGCGTCATAACCCGACGTATCGGTATCGGCAAGGATAAGATCGTCTTCCGCCCAGCCGAGAATCGCGTCCGTTTTAAGCCGTATGCAGTCGATGTTGTAGTTCCAGCCTATAGCGGACACATTTTCCAGACTGATCTTATTCATACCGCTTTTAAGCGAAATACAGCCGATGTTCACGTCTACGAAATCCGCCCAGGTGTCGGTTATCGTGCCGGTGGCGGGTACTTTTGTTTCGCGGTTCATTCTTTCGCCGTTTACGGTGACGGCTATATCATCTGTCAGTTTTGCCGACGTAGTGCGCTTGCCTACCGAGAATACGAGAGTCGCGGTGGCGGCTTTATCCGACCAAAAGTTATATTCTATTGACGCGCCGATATTGTTGATAAAATTACTCACGTACACTATATCTGCGTTGCGCTCTTTTACTTCATCGCTTACCGCGTCGGATTCGTCTTTTACCGCCTGCATTCCGAGCATGCCCGCGGAACCTGGATAATAAACGGTGTTGTCGTCTTCGCCCTGAAGGGTATATGTTTTATAACCCTGTACGTCACCGCATTTTTCAGCGCAAACGGGGTCTTCACATTCGACATCCATGCACTTCCCGCAAACGGGACATTCAAGCTCGCAAACGTGAGGTATCGCCACGGCGTTTATGGTCACTTTATAAGTCGCTTTACAGCCGCTGTATGTAACTGCGACGGTTTTGACTCCTGCCGTACTCATGTCGGGTTCGTCGATTTCACAATCATTCAGGTCAACTTCGTTCGTCGTTCCGTCACTCATTTCAACGGTTACTTTCAGTCCGTCGAAAACGAATTCGGCGCCTTCATCGAATTCAGTCTTTACGTTCGTCGTATCCAACGTTATTTTCACGGCAGTCGGCGTATCCGCGGGTTCGCTTTCCCCGCAAGCCGTTGTCACAATTGCCGTCACCGCCAACATTACAGCCAGCACGGTCACGACGAGCAATCTCATTTTCCTTTTCATTTTTTCCTCCAACTATCGGAATTTATCTCATCCGCGTCTGCAGCCTGCGGGTGCGATCGTGTAATTACGTTCCCTTCCGTAATCGCATCAATTCCGTTCGCCTGTTTACGCGGTCAGACCGCGGCGAGGGCGAGTGATGTATAAAAGCTTATGCAATCGAAGTTGGCGCCGTCGATAACGGTAAAAACGATATCGTTGCGTCCGCTCTTCAGATTGACTCCAACCGTAAAAGGATCGGTAAAGTCCGTTTCCCTTTCTTCGGGCGTTGAACCGCCCGTTCCCTTTTTGCTTCCTACCGTATAAGCGCTACCGTTTATCGTCAAAGCAAATTTCCTTTCGAAATCAGTGTCGTAAGGATGATTGACATATATGCTCAACATCACATACGCCGTCATATCCGATTCGACGGAATATCGTAGCTTTACGCCTTTTTCAAGCTCGCTGACATATTTCTTTCCGCTCGCGTTCTGCGAGTTTATCACGGAATACAACCCGCCTTCGATCTTTGCGTTTTCCGCTTCGAACACATATTTTTTCGAAGCCAGCGTCAATTTCGCCGTCGTAGTCAGCTCAATACAATCGATATTCAGGTCCATTCCGTCTTTGACCACGATGGATATAACATTTTCGCCCTTGCGAAGATTGGTCTTTACGGTTATCGGCTCCCCGAACTTGTAGTATAACTCATCAGAGCTGCCGTCAAACCCGATACCCGGGACTACGCCGACAGTCACATCCGCTCCGTTGACAAGAAGTTGCATTTTGTCTTCGAATACAAACGACTTTGCTCTGTTTACTCGTATACCTAATATCACATTTGCCATGCGGTTTGAGTTTACCTTGAAAGTGAGCCTCGTGCCTGTGGTGTGCAGCCACGCAGCTATCTTTCCGCCGCTCGCGCCTTCCGTCTGCTCCACTCTGAACGAATCCGAAAACACAGCATCTTCAGCCTCGAAGATATAAGTGCTCTCATAAGTTTCGAATGTGCCCGCCAACATGAAAGAAACTATCAGCACTATGATTATGACGGCGAGAAAAACGAAGTATATGACAGTTCCGAAAGATCGGGAAAATCTGTGCGCGACCGAAACTTCGGACGGAACGGATATGTGCTCTCCTACGAGTTCGTCTATCGAAATGCCGAGCAACCGCGCGAGTCTGGGTAATTCGTCTATATCAGGCAATCCTTTGCCGAGTTCCCACCTGCTTATCGTTCTGTCGGATACGTAAAGCATTTCGGCAAGCTGTTTCTGAGTAAGATTTTTTTTGACCCTGTATTCGCGTATGTGTTTTCCCACTATCTCGGCGTCCATCTTATCTCCCCTTATATATTCTTCGTTTCAAGTTTATTATAAAGCTGTTTCGCTCTCGTTTCAAGTCTTATTCCGAT
>CALWBH010000109.1 GCA_944376015.1 uncultured Clostridia bacterium | reverse complement strand
GCATAATCGACGGGCACGTTCTCGGACTGACGCGCTTTGGAAAAGAAAGCGGCGAGGGAAGCGGCGGCGGAAAGCACGGAGGCAGGCGGTTCTTTTCCGCCCGTTTTGAGTATGACGTGACTTCCGTGAAAGCCCTGTGTATGAAGCCATATATCGTCGCCGCGCGCTTCTTTAGTTATTTTTTCGTTTTGCAGATTGCTTTTGCCGACTAAAACGGTAAAACCGTCTATGACGTATTTTCTCGGCGTACTTTCGTTTTTCTTTTTCCCGCGGTTTTGGCGCGTTAAGAATCCGTATTCTTCCAGCTCGTCCGCAACTTCGTTAATGTCCGCGGCAGTGACGGCGCAGGCGAGAGCGGTTTCAACGCTTTCGAGATAATCGATGGTCTTTTCGCATTCTGCTATACGCTCGGCGAGATTTTCCACGGTGCGTTTTTTCTTTTGACATCTTTTGAAGTGTTTTTGCGCGTCTTCCTGCGGGGTGTTTTCGGTCAGTTTTATGTTTACCTGCGTGCCGTCGTACCAATTGTCCGCGACGACGTACGGATCGCCTTTTTTTATTTTGTAAAGATTAGCCGTAATAAGTTCTCCGAGCACCCGTTCGTGTTCGTAATCGGAAGCGGATAGTCTGTCGTTGCGGAATACCGCAAGCTTTTTGCGCTGTTTGTCGAGCGCGGCGTTAAGCACTCGTTTTACGGCGTTTTCGGCAAGCGTTTTTTCGCTGACGTCGTTTGCGTTTTTAAAATATTCGTCTATGGCTTCGCACAGAGTGCGGAAAGTTTTACGTTCTCCGACCACGGTAGCGTAATCGCAGAACGAAAAATCGAAAGGCTTTCCGTCGCGGTAATATACGACGGGGCGCATCGGTTTTTCGAGCAGGATAGAGCAGGCTTTGCCGAGCGGAACGTTTTCGCGGCGCGCTATGTCCGTTATTTCGGTAGCGGTAGCGGCGGAAAGTCCGCGCAAGCGTTTTACCATCAGTGCGGGCAGGTCTGCGACGTTTACGTTGTCCGCGCCCGGCAATTCGTCCGTGGGATCGAGCCGAGCGTCGTCACGCGGCGGCACGAAGGCGATTCCGGGCATAACGGGGCGACTCTCGTCAAGCCCGACATGTTTGAGCGAATCGGTTATCCTGAAATTTTCGTCCGTGAGCACTACGTTGGAATATTTGCCCATTATTTCGACTATAAGTATCCGCTCGATACTTTCGCCGAGATCGCCGCGCGCGGTAATGCGGAAATAAAGTATTCTTTCGAAAGGCACCGTTTCCACTTTGTTTATTATACCGCCGCCTATGTGCCTGCGCAGATGCAGGCAGAACGAGAGCGGAACTTCGGTGCCGCCGATGCGCGCAGAAGCGAGATAGCAGCGCGGAGAAGCCGCAGCCGTGATAAGCAGATTGCGGTTTTCGCCGTGCGCTCTGACCGTAAGCATGAGCGTGCTTTTATCGCTCATGACGATTTTGTCTATTCGTCCGCCGGAAAGCGTTTCGTTCATTTCCCGCGCGAGTTTATCGTAATTTATTGCGTCCGACGGCATAGTCGACTCCTTACGTATTTTTCTACTATTTTAATATAAACGTAAAAAAAAGTAAATATGATTGACATAAATTTTCGTTTATGATAACATATTTAGGCATATCGAAAAGACAAAATAGCCAAGGAGCAATTATGAAGTATACGGTTAAGAAAGAAAAAAGCGAAGTAACGCTTGAGTTTAAGGCTGATGCAGCCGAATGGCAGGAAGCTGAAAATAAGGCTTATGCGCAGACCAAAGGCAAGTACACCGTGCCGGGTTTCCGCAAAGGTCACGCTCCCAAGCATGTTATAGAGCAGTATTACGGCGCAGGAGTATTCGCCGACGACGCAATGGACAATATCATTCGCAGCGGTTGGGATAAATTCCTTGACGAAAACGACAAAAAGGGCGAAGAAGCTCTCGTTCCGGTAGACCGTCCGAGCGCCGACATAATTTCCGCCGACGAAAAGGGAATAAAGTTCACTCTTAAATTCCCCGTTTCTCCCGAAGTGAATCTCGGCGAATATAAAGGTATTAAAATTCCCAAAATCGAGTATAATGTATCCGAGGAGGATGTGGACGCCGAGTTGAAACGCGTGCTTGAACGCGGCGCGAAAGTGCAGGAGAAAGAGGGCGAAGCGGTAAAAGGCGATATAGTAAATCTCGATTACAGCGGAAGCGTCGACGGAGTTAAATTCGACGGCGGCACGGCGGAAAAATACGATCTTACGCTCGGAAGCGAAACGTTCATACCCGGTTTCGAAGATCAGCTCATAGGGGTCAAGAAAGGCGACGAGAAAGAAATAAAAGTCACTTTCCCCGAACAGTATCATGCCGACGGTCTTGCAGGTAAAGAAGCGGTATTCGCTTGTAAAATAAACAGCGTATCCGAAAAAATCATGCCCGAAATGAACGACGAATGGGCTAAGGACGTATCCGAATACGACGATCTTGCATCCTATCGCGACAGCGTGCGCAAGAGATTGCAGGAAGCCAACGACCGTCGCGCAAAGACGGAAAAGGAAAACGCGGTCATAAACGCGATCGTCGACGCGTCGAGCGCCGATATACCCGAAGCAATGGTACAGGCGTACATCGGCGATATGCTTCGCGATCTCGAAATGCGCCTTTATTATCAGGGTATGCGTCTCGAAGATTATTTCAAGTATATGGGCACGACGGAAGAGGATTATCGCAAGGAAAATCACGATAAAGCTGTGCGCGGCGCGCTCACCAGACTTTGCCTTGAAGAAATGATCAAACGCGAAAAGATAGAAGCGACCGACAAAGAAGCCCAAAAGAAGTATGAAGACAGTATGCCCGAACCCGAAAAGGACAAGGAACAGCGTAAACCCGACGAACGCGAGCTCGCATACATCAAAAACGAAATAGTAATGGACAAACTGCTCGAAATGCTCGTTTCGTCCGCAGTCGTTGAAGAATAACGTCTTTCGTTCATGCAGGGATACGGTAATTATAGACAAAGAGGTGAAACAATGATAATAAGAAACGAATTGGTACCCATGGTCGTAGAACAGACCAATCGCGGCGAGCGTTCGTACGACTTGTATTCGAGAATGCTCGAAGATCGCATCGTATTCCTTAACGGCGAAGTGAACGACGTTAGCGCAAACATAGTTATTGCTCAGCTTATTTATCTCGAAGCGAAAGACCCGGATAAGGACATAAGTCTTTATATCAATTCTCCCGGCGGCTCCGTTTCCGCGGGAATGGGCATATACGATACGATGAATTTCATCAAGCCCGATGTTTCCACGATCTGCGTCGGAATGGCGGCGTCTATGGGCGCGTTTCTGCTCGCGGCGGGCGCAAAAGGCAAACGTATCAGCCTTCCCAACAGTGAGATAATGATACATCAGCCGCTCGGCGGGGCGCAGGGTCAGGCAACGGACATTGTCATACAGGCGGAGCATATAAATAAGATAAAGGCAAAAATGACGGCTATCCTTGCGGCAAACTCCAAAATGCCGCTCGAACAGGTGCAGAAAGACGTGGAACGCGATCATTACATGAGCGCGCAGGAAGCGCTCGAATACGGCCTTATAGACAAGATTTTTGAAAAGAGAGGATAATATTGGATATTTTCGATAAAGGCAGACACTGCGAATTCTGCGGCAGAAGCGAAGAGGAGGTCGGCAAGCTCATAAGCGCGCCGAGCGGTATTTGTATTTGTAACGATTGCATCGATATATGCTCGGATCTTCTGTATAACGAAGCCGAAGAAAGACCCGTAAGCAAATCGCGCCCGGTGCTCGAAAAGCTTCCCACTCCGGAAGAGATAAAGCGCGAGCTTGACGATTATATAATCGGACAGGACGAGGCGAAAAAAGCGTTGTCCGTGGCGGTATACAATCATTACAAGCGTATCAGATACAACAGCGAGCATAACAACAAAAAGGACAAACACGAGCAGGCGGGTGAAAGAGCGATCGAGCTCAAAAAGAGCAATATTCTTATGCTCGGTCCGACGGGCTGCGGCAAAACGCTTTTGGCGCAGACGCTTTCGCGCATACTCAACGTGCCTTTCGCCGTATCCGACGCGACGACTCTTACCGAAGCCGGCTATGTGGGCGAAGACGTCGAAAACATACTGCTCAAACTCATTCAGAACGCGGACTACGACATTCCGAGAGCCGAAATAGGCATAGTATATATCGACGAGATCGATAAAATATCGCGTAAAAGCGAGAATACTTCCATAACGCGCGACGTTTCGGGCGAGGGCGTTCAGCAGGCGCTTCTCAAAATCATCGAAAGCACGGTCGCGAACGTTCCTCCGCAGGGCGGCAGAAAGCATCCTCAGCAGGAATGCTTGCAGATAGACACGACGAATATTCTTTTCATTTTCGGCGGCGCGTTCGTCGGGCTTGAAAAAATCATCGAACAGCGCAAAGAAGGCAACTCGATGGGCTTCGGCGGAACGGTAAAGAGCAAACACGAGATTTGCATAAGCGACGCGCTCAAAGAGATACAGCCTCAGGACCTTATCAAATTCGGACTTATTCCCGAATTCGTGGGTCGCGTTCCCGTAACGGTAGGGCTTAACGCGCTTGATCGCAACGCGCTCGTATCCATTCTTACCGAGCCGAAAGACGCGCTTATAAAGCAGTACGAGAAACTGTTCGAAATGGACGGCATAAAGCTCGAATTCGAAAAAGGCGCGGTCGAAGCCATAGCCGACAAAGCGATTGTACTGAACACCGGCGCGCGCGGACTTCGCACTATAATCGAAAAAGCCATGATGGATCTGATGTTCACGTCGCCCGGACGCAACGACATTGAAAAAATCGTCATCACGCGCGAATTCGTAGACGGCGGAGCGGAGCCTCTCATAACGAAAAAGAAAGCGGCTTGACCGAACATCGAATGTGAATTTAATTGAAAGAGCGGACGAATGTTATCCGCTCTTTTGCTTTTTAAAAACCGACGTGCAGGTCGGCGTATAAGTATACGCGAAGCAGGGCGGATAATGTCGACGCGCCGCGGCGGCAATCTTGTCTTAATTGCATATTCTTTATTGCAATTTTAATAAAACTGTGCTATAATCACGTTATGGATGAAAAAATGATAGAAAATTACGAAGTACGCATACCCGAACCCGAAAAGAATTATATACTCGTCGAAACGGAAAACGCCGTTGTTTTCCCCGGATACATGAGCTCTTTTACGATAACTAAAAGCAGTTCGGTCAATTCGCTGATGAAAGCCGTGGAATCGGACAGCGAAGTGTTTTTCGTATATTCTCCGAACGGAATGGAAAAAGCCGATCTTTCGCGTTGCGTGGGAACGCTTGCCGGAATAAAGCAGCTTATCCGCAGTTCCAAGGGCGGACTCAGTATAATCGCGACGGGTATCAGGCGTATGATAGTAAGGGACGTCGTTTCCGCGTCACCCGTTTATCTTGTGACTTTGGACAGCTACGAAAGCAAGCCCGACGACGAAATAATGCTTATTGCCGTTAAAAACACGTTGCGATCGGCGTTGCTTCGCGCTATGCATCTTTCGCCGAAGCTGTTCGACAAAGAGCCTTCGCTCGACGACATAGACAATTTTGTGGGCGAGATGTCCACCGTATTTTATCCGGATCCCGAAGAACGTCAGAGACTGCTTTTGATGCGCTCGCACTACGCTCAACTCGAAGACATATACGAACATATCGAGCGTTATTGCAATATTGCCGCGCTTCAAAAGGAGATAGAAAGCAAAGTACGCGGGAATATGGAAAAGAGCCATCGCGAATATTATCTGCGGGAACAGATAAAAGTAATGCACGGCGAGCTTGGCGACGACGAAAGCGAGCTCGAAACTTTCCGCGAGCGCGTCCAAGAAAAGGCGATGCCCGAATACGCTAAGGAGAGGGCGCTTAAAGAAATAAACAAAATGAGTAAAATGGCGCCCACGTCTCCCGAAAGCGCGGTGTCGCGCGGGTATGTGGAACTGATTCTCGACTTGCCCTGGTATCACTGCGACAACAGCGAGATAAATATAGCTTACGCGCGCAAAGTGCTTGACGAAGACCATTACGGTCTCGAAAAGGTGAAACAGCGCATCATAGAATATCTTGCGGCGAGAGCGCTCAAAAAGGATATGAAAGCGCCCGTGCTTTGTTTCGTGGGACCGCCGGGGGTAGGTAAAACGTCCGTCGTGCGGTCAATCGCGCGCGCGGCGCAACGTAAATTCGTCAGCATGTCTCTCGGCGGCGTGCGCGACGAAGCGGAAGTGCGCGGACACCGCCGCACTTATATAGGTTCCATGCCCGGCAGGATAATAGACGGCATAGCTACGGCGGGCGTCAGCGATCCCGTATTCCTCCTCGACGAGATAGATAAAATGTCCTCCGATTTCCGCGGCGATCCGTCCAGCGCATTGCTCGAAGTGCTCGACGGCAATCAGAACGATCATTTCAAGGATCATTATCTCGATATGCCGTACGACCTTTCCAAAGTGATGTTCGTCACTACCGCGAATTCGGTGGAAACGATAGATCCGCCGCTTCTTGACAGAATGGAAGTAATAGAGCTCGGCGGGTATACTTATAACGAAAAACTCGAAATCGCGAAAAACTATCTTATCCCGCGCGAGTGCGAAGCAAACGGAGTGCCCCGCAACAAGATAGCGTTCACCGACGAAGCGATCTTGCGCGTGATAATGCGCTACACGCGTGAAAGCGGCGTGCGCAATCTCCAACGCGAGATAGGTTCGATCGTACGCAAGATAGCCGTTTCGATAGTGGAAGGCTCGACAAAACGTCTTTACCGCATAACCGACAAAAAAGTCGCGGAATATCTCGGTAAAGAAAAGTTTTCCGAAGACGAGTGTTCCGCATGCGACGAAACGGGCGTGGTAACGGGTCTGGCATGGACCAGCGCGGGCGGAGCAGCTCTCGAAGTGGAAGTTGCGGTTCTTCCCGACGGGAAAGGCGAAATCAAGCTTACCGGCAATCTCGGCGACGTGATGAAGGAATCGGCGCAGACTGCGCTCACGCTTGTTCGCGCGCATGCCGAAGAGCTTGGCGTTGACCGTACGAAATTCTCCGATTGCGATATACACGTGCACGTGCCCGAAGGCGCCGTTCCCAAAGACGGACCGAGCGCGGGCGTAACCATTGCCACCGCCATAGCGAGCGCACTGTCTGGAAAGAAAGTCGCTCATGACGTCGCGATGACGGGAGAGATAACATTGCGGGGCAAAGTGCTTGCGATAGGCGGACTTAAAGAAAAATCCCTTGCCGCGCTCAGGCTCGGTAAAAAACGTCTCATACTTCCCAAAGCCAATCTTAAAGATCTCGAAGAGGTGCCCGAAGAAGTTAAGAGTAACATGCGGATGATACCCGTGGACAATATTGCGCAGGTTTTTGACGCGGCGCTCGTGAAATGACAGGAATTTTCATAAAATCAATTGCCGATCTGGCGACATACGAAAAAGAAAGCGCTAATTACGTCTGCCCCGAAATATGCGTCGCAGGCAGGTCTAACGTCGGCAAGTCTTCCTTTATCAATATGCTAACGTGCCGAAAAAAATTGGCGAAAACGTCGGCTACGCCCGGCAGGACGCGTTTGCTCAATCTTTTCGATATAGACGGCGGAAGATTCGTGCTTGTGGATTTACCGGGCTACGGCTATGCAAAGGCGTCAAAAAGCGAAATAGAAAAGTGGAGCAGATTGACGGACGGTTATTTCAGAGCGACGCAAAAGCTTATACATACGCTTGCGCTCGTCGATATCAGGCATGAACCGAGCGAAGCGGACAAGCAGATGATAAATTATCTTTACGAAACGGGAAAACCTTTTACCGTGGTCGCAACGAAAGCCGATAAGCTTTCGCGCGCGCAAGCGGACAGAGCAAAACGCGCCGTCGCTTCTGCTTTAAGGATAGGCGCGGATAACGTAATAGCCACAAGCGCGCTCAGCGGCGCGGGCAGGGAAGAAATTACCGACCGCATTAACGCAATGCTCGACGCTTACTACGCCGACGCGCGGTAAAACTATCACTAAAACTTTTATCTCCGAATAGTATGTAACAGATACTTTCGGAGGTAATTTTTTATGTCATGCGGAAATTGCAGCAACAGAGTCGCCGTACAGCTCAGAAGGATATATAACGGCGCCACGATCACCGCCAAGCGCGATATAAGCGTAGCTTTGAGCGGATTCTCGCTTTCGCCCGTATATCCTCTCACTTTTTTGAGCGCGCGCGGAGCGGGTGAAGCTACGGTGACGTCTCAAACGGTTACTCGGCTAACGAACAGCGATCGTTCGAGAGTGAGTCTTTCCCTCAGTTATCCAGTAACCGTATTTTACACCGATGCCAACGGGGTGCGCGGCAGGGCGAGCGCGGTGATAAACGACGATATCGATTTATTGCTCGTATTGCCGGATACTCCGTATTCGTTCGAAGTCGATTACTCCTTCGGCGCGTACATAGGGAATATAGCGGACGACGGGACGTTGACCGCGTCCGCGTGCCGAAAGCTCACGGTAAAAGTACTTACGCGTTTTGACGCCGTGATCTGCGTAAGCGATTGCGTTGAGTATCCGCAGGCGTCGCTTACGGAAGACGCCGTATGCAACGGTCTTTCGGATAATACGTAACGGCGCGCCAAACCGTTGATTTTTCGCTCCGTATCTGGTATAATAAGCTTATGAGTGTTTTTGCCATAAGCGATCTTCATTTGTCCATAAACAATCCCAAACCGATGAATATTTTCGGACCGGTATGGGATAACTATCTCCAAACGATTGAAAACGACTGGGCGGAAAAGGTAAAAGACGACGATATAGTTCTGCTTTCGGGCGATCTTTCGTGGGCTATGCGCCTCGAAGACGCGGTGAGCGATATCGGGTATATAGGCGCGCTTAAAGGCAGGAAAGTCATTATACGCGGCAATCACGATTATTGGTGGAAATCGATAAGCGCCGTTCGGGCAAAGCTTCCCGAAGGGACGTACGCCGTGCAGAACGACGCGGTAAAGATAGACAACAACGTGATCTGCGGATCGCGGCTTTGGATGACTCCGGAGATCGGAAAAGCGCAGAGCGCGGAAGACAAAACGATCTACGACAGGGAATTGCTCCGTCTCGCCATGTCGCTTGAAAACGCAAAAAAATTAATGACGGAAGGCGACAGACTGTTCGTAATGGTGCATTATCCGCCTTTCAACAGCACTTTTTCGTCGACAGTGTTTACTGACAAAATTGCGGAATATTCGCCCGACGCGGTGATTTACGGTCATTTGCACGGCTTTGCAAGCAGAGTATGCCGCAGAATGGTTCTCGGCGGCGTGCCTTATTATCTGACGAGCTGCGATCTTGTCGGGAATAAACTCGTCAAGATCGCCGACTGAATTAAAGCCGAATCGTGCTTTAACGTTCGCGCCGCTCGTTTATTAACTTTGTTTCAAAAATGAAAATGCGGATTCCGTTGTGAAACTCCGCATTTTTGCAAATATAATTCCGTTAAAACTACGGTATAAAAATAAGGATACTTCCGCGCGTTTGCCGAGGTATCCTTGTTCGTTTATCTTCCGCAGCCGTTGCAACTGTCGTAATTTTCCGCGTCGTCATCCTTCGGATAACGGTTACAGGACGAGCATTCCGCGTCGCTTATATCCGTCGCGGCGGCTTCGAGTATTGCAAGATTTTTATCTATATCTTTTTTCATGTCTTCCGCACTTACCGTATGTTCGGCGGCTTCGCGCATATTGCGGAACGCAACCGACATCATAAGCTTTATACGGTTGACCTGATTGACTTCGCTTGCGCCGGGGTCGTAGTCTACCGCAACGATGTTTGCGGCGGGGTTGAGCTCTTTAAGCGCTTTCATTACGCCCTTACCGGTGACGTGGTTGGGCAGGCAGGCGAAAGGCTGCATGCATATTATGTTGTTTATGCCTTCGTCGAACAGGTCGAGCATTTCGGCGGTAAGGAACCAGCCTTCGCCCGCGATATTGCAGAGCGAAACTACCTTGCTCGCTTTCTCCGCCATTACGCGTATATTCGTAGGATGCCCGAATTTGGTGCCTTGGAGCGCTTTTATCATGGGTTTGCGGAAATGTTCGACGACGTTTATAAGCATGCCGTTTACCACTTTGTGCGAGAGTTTACCGTCGAGATAATCGTGCTTAACGGTAGAGTTATAGAACCCGAACATAAAGAAGTCGAGCATGTCGGGGCAGACCGCTTCTCCGCCTTCCGCTTCTATGAGCTCCACAACGTGGTTATTTGCTCCGAAATGATATTTGACGAGTATTTCGCCGACTATGCCGACGCGCGGTTTTACGATATCGTACACGGGCAATTCGTCGAATTCCTTGATCATCTGTTTGCAGTTCTTTGCAAACGTGGAGTGGATGTTTCTCGAAAGGTCTTCGGCGATTATGTCCGCCCATTTTTCATAAAGCGCGTTCGCACTGCCTTTGATTTTTTCATAAGGTCTTACGCGATAGAGCAGGCGCATAGTAAGGTCGGCATATATCGTCGAATAAATAAACTGCAACATCAGTTTAAGATTGACCGCAAAGCCCTCGTGTTTTTCCAGCCCTACGAAGTTGAGCGAAATCACGGGCACCTGTTCCATCCCCGCGGCTTTAAGCGCCTTGCGAATGAGCGTTATGTAATTGGATGCGCGGCAGGGACCGCCCGTCTGAGTGATTATGAGCGCGGTCTTGTTCAGGTCGTATTCGCCCGTCTGCAACGCTTCTATAAGTCCGCCTACGGTTATTATCGTAGGATAGCAAGCGTCGTTATTTACATATTTGAGTCCGACGTCTATCGCGGTTTTCGTATCTTTAACCACTTCGACGTTATACCCGAGCGGTTTAAGCGCCGGCTTGTAGAATCGCATGTGGAAAGGAGAGAGATTGGGCGCGATTATCGTGTATCCGTCCGCCTTCATATCCTTGGTGAATTCTTTGAACCACTTATAGTCCTGCGGCTCCGTGTGGGTAATGTTCTTTTCTCTGCGTTCTTCCATGACCGCCATCAGCGAGCGTATACGTATACGCGCCGCGCCGAGATTGTTGACTTCGTCGATTTTGAGAACGGTATAGAGCTTGTTGGCGGCGAGCATCAATTCCTGGACCTGATCGGTCGTGACCGCGTCGCAACCGCAGCCGAACGAGTTGAGCTGTACGAGTTCGAGATTGTCTTTTTCGCGCACGAAGTTTGCCGCCGAATACAAACGGGAATGATACATCCACTGATCGAGAACGCGTATAGGATGTTTTACTTTTTTGAGATGAGAAACGCTGTCTTCGGTGAGAACCGCGAAGCCGTAGGCATTTATCATTTCGGGTATGCCGTGGTTTACTTCGGGGTCGAGATGGTACGGTCTGCCGGCAAGCACGATACCGAATTTACCGCTTTCGTCAAGCAGTTTGACCGTTTCTTCTCCTTTGGCGCGTATGTCGTTCTTGAACGCCGCGTCTTCGGCGTAAGCCGCTTTTACCGCGTTTTTGATATCTTTCTTCTTGATATCCGGGAATTCCTGGCAAAGTCGTTCATACATACGCTTGGGCGTCGCTATGGGAAGGAAAGGGCACATGAACTTAACGTCTTTACCGAATATCTCGCCCATATTGTTGCGTATGACGTCGGGATATGTCGCGACGACGGGGCAGTTGTAATGGTTGTCCGCCGTCGGATCTTCCACCTGTTCGTAAGGCATGCCGGGATAGAATATGAATTTTATGCCCTGTTTTACGAGAGACGTGACATGCCCGTGAACGAGCTTTGCGGGGTAGCAAACCGATTCGCTCGGCATAGTGTCGATACCGAGATCGTATATAGCGCGCGTAGAGCGCGGGGAAAGTACCACGCGGTAACCCAGCGAAGTGAAGAATGTAAACCAGAACGGGTAATTTTCGTACATGTTAAGCGCGCGCGGTATTCCTACGACTCCGCGCGGAGCTTTGTCCGCGGGCAGCGGTTTATAGTGCGCGAAGGTGCGTTTGTATTTATAATCGTAAAGATTGGGGAGACGTTCGGGTTTTTCAACGTGTACCTTTTCGTCTTCCGCACCGCGTTCGCATCGGTTATTCGTGATGAATCTTCTGCCGTCAGAGAAATCCGTAACGGTAAGCAGACAGTTGTTTCCGCATTTGCCGCAACGGCGCGTATGCTTGACGTAAGAGAACTCGCCGAGCTCTTCCTTTCCGATTATTGTCGATCTTTCGCCTTCGTTATGGGTATTACGGCTGATTATCGCGCAACCGTAAGCGCCCATAAGCCCCGCCTGAGCGGGACGCACCACATCTCTTCCGCTTATTATTTCGAAAGCGCGGAGCACAGATTCGTTAAGGAAGGTGCCGCCCTGCACGATGACCTTTTCGCCCATTTCGGAAAAGTCGCGCATTTTGATGACTTTGAAAAGCGCGTTTTTGACAACCGAATAAGCCAGACCGGCGGAAATATCGCCTACGTTTGCGCCTTCTTTCTGCGCCTGCTTGACGCGGCTGTTCATAAAGACGGTGCAACGCGAGCCGAGATCGACGGGAGCTTTTGATTCCAGACCTTTTTTCGCGAACTGTTCGGCGGTAAGACCGAGCGCGGCGGCGAACGTTTCGATGAAGCTTCCGCAACCGGACGAGCACGCTTCGTTAAGAAGCACGTCGGTTATGACTCCGTCCTTTATCTTCATGCACTTCATATCCTGACCGCCGATGTCGAGTATAAACTGTACTCCGGGGAGAATTACGTTTGACGCCGTCTGATGCGCCATGGTCTCTATCTCTCCGCGATCGAGTCTGAGCGCGTTTTTAATAAGATTTTCGCCGTAACCCGTAACGCACGCTTTGCCTATGTACGCCGTATCGGGCATAAGCTCGTAAATTTCTTTGAGTATCGCGGATACCGTTTTGAGCGGATCTCCGCCGTTTGAGCCGTACCAGGAATAGAGTAAAGCGCCTTTTTTATCGATAAGCGCGGCTTTGGTAGTGGTCGAACCTGCGTCTATACCGAGATAGCAGGGACCCGCGTGCTCTTTAATGTCCGCGAACGGGATGACGGTTTTTGCGTGACGGGCGCGGAAAGCTTCCAATTCGTCGGGGGAAGAAAACAAGGGTTGCAGTCTTTGCACCTCGTGGCTTTCCATGTGTTTGAGCTTTTCGAGATCTGCGGCTATCTCATGAGCGGTGAATACCTTTTCCGCGCTGAGCGCCGCGCCCATTGCGTTGAAGACCTGAGCGTTTTCGGGGAAGAGCGCTTCTTCGGGGTTGAGCGTTTCGACAAAACGTTTGCCGAGTTCGCTGAGGAAGTGGAGCGGTCCGCCAAGGAATGCGACATGACCTTTTATGGGTTTACCGCAGGCGAGCCCCGAAATGGTCTGGTTTACGACCGATTGGAATACGCTTGCCGCAATGTCTTCTTTTGCCGCGCCGTCGTTTATTAGCGGCTGTATATCCGACTTGGCGAAAACGCCGCAACGGGAGGCGATGGGGTATATAGTTTTATAACCCTTGGCGTATTCGTTAAGCCCCGTGGCGTCGGTGCCTATAAGGCTTGCCATCTGATCGATGAACGCGCCGGTACCTCCTGCGCACGTTCCGTTCATTCGCTGTTCCACGCCGCCTTTGAGATATGTTATTTTAGCGTCTTCGCCGCCGAGCTCGATTGCGACGTCTGTCTGCGGAATATATTTTTTTATCGACTCTATACCGGCTATGACCTCTTGAATAAAGGGGATGCCCAGCCAGTTGGAAACAGAAATACCGCCGCTGCCCGTTACTGCGAGCGCGAAACGGTCATAGTTCTTTATAGCGCGGGAAAGTACGGTGCAAATGGTGGATTTTATATCCGAATAATGTCTGTCGTAACTCGAATAAAGCAGGTTTCCCGCTCTGTCGAGCACCGCCGTTTTTATAGTGGTAGAACCCACGTCAAGTCCAATGCGATATTTTTCCATGATTCTCCGATCCCGAAACGATAACGGTTATTGCCGTACACGTAAAATTTGTTTTCAAAATATTATAATAAAGAAATATTAACTTAAAATAAAATAACGGTTAAAAAACGAATGTTGCGCAATATAAGATAGCGACGAACATATTTATTATATATAAAATACGGTTTTTTGTCAAACGTAGGACGGAATATTTGTCTTCGCGGACTTTGTAAAAATTTTACGCGTTAAGCTAAAGCGTTTTCGCGGCGATCTGCCGATTATTGTAATAAAAAATATTTTTGTTATAATGTTGACACGGTATTTATATTTCTGTTATAATATAAAAAACTCGATTTAAGTTTTTTAAGAGGATAGGAAAGATGAATACATTTTTTAAATTTTTGTCTCATATCGGACACGTGGCGGCTGCGGAAAAGGGCAAACGGGTGTTTTATTCCATTCTGCATATTCTTGGTATTGCGCTCGGCGTCGTGGCTTTTCTCGGAGCGATGTGGCTGCTAAACAATAACAGCAGTATAGCGGAACAGAATATCGGCGCCGGTATACTTACGGTAATAGGAATGGTTATTCTGTTTATATTTGCCGTTCTGATGTTCATCGAAGGCTTTCTGGCGCAGTTCATACTGATGATATGTGCATTCTTCGGTTTGCGCGAACCCGAACAACGCGGCTATTGCGTGGTAACAATAGTGATATCGATATTATCGCTTATTGCGGCTGTTGTGGTAGTTATAATAATGTTCGGAGTGGTCTGGGCGGAATAATGCGAAGTTTAAACCGCGGGTATCCCGCGGTTTTGTTTTATAACGCGGATATGAGTATAATAGTAAATATTTACTATACGGGCAAAAACGGCAACGCCGTAAAGTTTGCCGAAGAAATGATCGAACGCGGTATCGTTGACAGAATACTCGCCGAAGAAGGCAACGAACGTTACGAGTATTTTTTGCCGTTCGGTTCTTCCGAAACGGTATTGCTGATAGACGCGTGGAAAGATCAAGCGGCTCTCGACCGTCACCACAGTTCGCCCATGATGGGTGAAATAGCCGCGCTCAGGGAGAAATACGAGTTGAAAATGAGAGCGGAAAAATACGTCGCGGCGGATGATTTTTCCGAACGGGATAAAAAATTCATTCGCTCTTAAAGTCGGGAACGCGATTTATGATAAAGAAAAGAACCGGAAGAATATTTGTAATATTTACGGGCGGAACGATAGGCAGTACGGCAACGGACGGTTTGGTCGGGCTTGACGCGGGAAAGCCCGCGGCGCTTATCGGCGCATACAAAGCAAAACGCGGCGGCGTGGATTTTACGGTAGCGCAACCGATAAACATACTCAGCGAGAATATAGGATTAACGGATATCTTAAAGATTGCGGAGACTGTGCGAGATGCCGATCTTGCCGCTTTTGACGGCGTTATAGTCACTCACGGAACGGATACTCTCGTTTTTACCGCGAATTATTTTTCGCAGGTCTTCGCGGATATTTCGGTACCGCTCGTTTTTGTA
>CALWBH010000108.1 GCA_944376015.1 uncultured Clostridia bacterium | reverse complement strand
GCCTTTGAGCGTTTCCACCCATTTGATGCCGTCCACTATTTTTCTTCCGGACATTATGAGCGAAGCGATGACGAGCTCTTTTACCGCGTTTGCGTTAGCGCCGGGGGTGTTGAACACCACCACGCCTTTTTTTGCGTATTCCGCCACGGAAATATTGTTGGTGCCTGCGCCCGCTCTTGCGACGGCAAGAACGCTTTCGGGCAGGGCATAGTCATGCATTGCGAAAGAACGGACTATTATGGCGTCGGGAGCGTCCGACTGCATAGTGAAAACGTAATCGTTTTTGAGCTTTTCTTCTGCGGATTTGCTGATGTTGTTAAGTGCAAGTATGGTTTTCATCTTGATATCTCCGAATTATTTGTTTTCCTTTTCGAATTTTGCCATAAATTCGACGAGCGTTTTTACTCCTTCCACGGGCATAGCGTTATAAATGCTTGCGCGCATGCCGCCTACAAGTCTGTGACCTTTTATGGAAACGAGACCCGCTTTGGCTGCTTCCGAAACGAACTTGGCGTCGAGCTCGGGATCGGGAGTGACGAAGGGCACGTTCATGAGCGAACGGTCTTCTTTCGCGACCTTGTTGGAATAGAAGTCGGAATTGTCGATGAAGTCGTAAAGCATAGCCGCTTTTTTGACGTTTATCTCGTGCATCGCTTTGACTCCGCCCATTTCTTTAAGGTAAGCGAACACTTCCATCGCGACGTACGTCGACCAGCAGGGCGGGGTGTTGTAAAGGCTCTTTTCCTTGGTCTGCGTAGCCCATTTGAGCATTGTGGGGCAGACGGGGCTGAATTTATCCTGAAGATCCTTTCTGACGATGACGATGGTCACGCCCGCGGGACCCACGTTTTTCTGAGCGCCGGCATAAATAACGCCGAATTTGGAAACGTCCACTTCTTCGCTGAGTATGGACGAGCTCATGTCCGCTACGAGCGGAACGTCTCCGGTGTCGGGAACGTAGTTATAATGCGAGCCGAATATGGTGTTGTTGAAGCATATATGTACGTAATCTGCTTCGGGATCGAAATCCGCTTTTGTCAGTTTGGGAATATAAGTGAAGTTTTTGTCTTCGCTCGACGCTACGCAACGCGCCGCAGTGAATTTTCCCGCTTCCTTGAAGGCTTTTTTGGCGAAGTTGCCCGTAACGACGTAATCCGCTTTGCCTTTTACGTTGAGATTGAGAGGTACCGCTTCGAACTGAGTGGACGCGCCGCCCTGAACGAAAATGATATCGTAATTTTCGGGAACCGACAGAAGCTCTCTGAGCAGGCTTTCTGCTTTGTCGTTGATTTCCTGATAAGGTTTGGAGCGGTGGCTCATTTCCATTACGCTCATGCCCGTACCGTTATAATCGGTAAGCTGTGACTGAACTTTTTCGAGAACGGGGAGCGGTAACATCGAAGGTCCCGCGGAAAAATTGTAAACTCTCATAATTCATCTCCGATAAATTTATTTTGTAATAAGTATACACCAACCGATCACGTTTGACAACTGTTTAGTGTGATTTAACATTAATTTTATATGTATCTCGCGGCGCGTTCGTAACGTCTGCCGCGCTTATCCGTCAAAACATACCAATAAAATATGTAATTGATTGTTTGCGAGCTATTGACACGGGCGGCAATATGGTTTATAATAATATAAGTATTTCGCTCGGTGCGGCTGAACGCACGGAAAACGCGAATTCTTATCAAATACTTTTTGAGAGGAAAGGAAATGAAAAATTATAACGATGAATTCGACCGCTACGGTGCGGAACGTGACGACGAGATCCTGGAAGCGGAAGTAGCGGAAGACGACCGCGATTACGACGAGATCCTGGAAGGCGAGTATGAAGACGGTTACGAGTATGCCGGCGACAGGCTGGGCAAAGTGCTCGACGAAATAGCCGATCTTAAACGCAACATAGGCGAGAGCGGCGGAAACTACCGTTATCAGAGCGCGGGCGCCAACGAAGCGGCGTTGTATAATGAGATAAACCGTCTGCGCGACGAGCTTTCGCGCACTCAGCATTCGCAGTCCATGCAGAACGAATTCAACAAAATGCGCGAAGAGCTGGAACGCGACAGCAAGCGCAAGGAAGAAAAACTCCTTAACGAAATAGACAGCCTTCAACGGCAGATAAGGTCGGTAAAGACCGCGGACGCCGAGGAGAGCGTAAACGCCGAAGCGGGCGACGCCGGTCCCGATATGACGGCGCTTGTGAAAATGAACGAATCTCTTGTCGAGTACACCAAGTCGATGAGTGACAAGATGTCTGCCGATATAGAACAGATAAAGCGCACCGTTGCGGAAACGCCCGTTCTCGGCGAAATAAAAAGCAAGCTCGACGAGATATCCGCTCGTCCCGCGCCCGCCGCGCAACCGATGCGCGGAACGAAACCTTGCCGCGCGCATCGCGAAGAGAGATGCCGTCGCGGCGAGACGGACGGAACGGAAATTATGCGCAGGCTCGTCGATATCCGTCTTGCGATAGGTAAGCTTTCTCAGAAAGAATACGAAAACGATCTTCGTCTTCTCTCGCTTTACAACACGCTTACAAGCGCGAAGAGCGCCGTATATTCCGACGCTTGCGGACTCGGCGATAAGCTGGACGCAATGCGCAAACTTGACAACGAAATATTGCTTTCCGACGATTGCTACATTGCGGACGTCGTCGACAAGTATAACGAGCTTGTAGACCGTCTGCTTGACAAACAGGTCGCGCGCGAAGATATAGCGGTAGTGTCCGGTCTGAGCAAACTCGATAAGATTAAATCTTTGCTTTCGGCGGAAGGCAAAGCGGCGGTCAATAAGTTTTTTGCCGCTTCCGCCGCCGTTATGGCGTCGGACAATCTTTCCGCCGCGATAGACAGACTGCCCGAACTCGTCAGTCTTAAAAACGTCGTGCAGAACAACCGCGCCAAGGCAGAGAACGACGCGTTGTATTCCGAAATACTCTCGCTTAATTCCGAGCTCGTGCTTTCCGCGGATCCTTCCGCGACGGCTAAGCTTTCGGAAGATATGAAAGCGGCGATAGGCGGGCTTTGCAGACTCGGCGTGCGCGAAATAATGGCGTATCCGAAGATGACGTACGATAAGCCCGCTTGCGCCATAGCGGTACATTCCTATGTGCGCGAAGCTACGGAGAAAGCCGCGTCCGCCAATGCGGAAGAGTCTTTCGCCGCGCTTTCCGAAGCGGTGGAAAATCTGCGCGCGGAGATAGCCGAAACGAAAATAGGCACGCCCGGCGAGCTCGCGGACATTGCGCGTAAGATAGCCGAAACACAGACGGAGAACAGAGAAAAAATACTCGGAGAGCTTGCCGAACTTAAAAGCAGACTCGACAACGCGGAGACCCGCCGTGCGGAGAATGAATCCGCTCAGCCCGTCAGCTCCACTCCCGACGAAGTTAATCTTTTCCTTTCGGAAATAGTTTCTCTCCGCGACGAATTACAGGCATATAAAGACGAAGTAAGCAATTTTGCCGAAAAACGCGTTACGGTAGCGGAGACCGACGGCGACACGAGCGGACTCGGAACCGTTCTCGACGAGCTTTCCTCCATAAGAGCGGATATCAACGAATACGCCGACGAATTGGAAAACCTGCGTAGCGTTATAGAAGCGGGCGGCGCGACGGCGGTTGCGGAAGACAAAACCGTCGGAGCGGGAGTATCCGTGCTCGGTGATATCCGCGACGATCTCGAAGATATAAAGCGCGCTTCCGAAAAAGCGGTAAGCGGCGAAGAATTGCTCTCGGTACGCGACGAGATAATCGCGGAACTCGGAAAGAGTGCGGACGGCGAAAACGCCGCCGCGGATGACGCGGTGCTTGCCGCCGTAAACGAGATAAAACAGCAGCTTGCGGACGCGCGGCTTTATTCCGCATGCGTCGAAAGCGACGAAAATACGGGCGCCGCGGCTGCCGAACTCAAAGCGCTCCGCGAATCCGTAGATAAACTCGCGCTCGCTTATTCCGCTCCCGAAAGCTCGGTAGCGGCGGAGATTGCGTCGCTCAAAGCGGAAATGGCGGAGATAAAGACTTTGCTCGGAGCGAACGTCGCGCCCAGAACGGAAACGCGTACGGACGAACTCGTGGAAAAGATATACGGCGACGTACGTCTTATGTGCGACGAACCCGATTACAGCGTCATGAACGAAATACTCGCTTTGCGCGAAGAATATCAGAATC
>CALWBH010000107.1 GCA_944376015.1 uncultured Clostridia bacterium | reverse complement strand
ATAAAACCGTATTCTACCAGTTGTTTTTCGAGTTTATCCATGGTAGAGCGTATACGTATCGGCTCTTTTTTCCCGACAAGATAGAAATACTGATAGTCCTTTATGCTTTCGATGTACATCAGCTCGCTCACCTTTATGCTGGCGATCGACGTATTTGTGCGTATGTCTATAAACGCGTCGTTGGCTCCTCCTTCGTGCAATGCGATAAGTTGCGGAATGATATCCGAGCTGTCCTGCAAAAAATTACCTTTTCTTATAAACCCGAACGGTCTGGAAGAAAATGCTTCGAACACCCTGTCTTCTCTGCCCGATATATACACTATTTCTATACTCTCACCTGACGCACGTAATTTTTTGCCAAATTCGATGCCGTCCGTTCCCGGCATATCTATATCGAGAAATACGACGTCGAAATGCTTTTGTCCGAGACGCTTTTCAAAAGACTCCGACGAGCGAAACACTTCTATGTCCGCGCGTACTCCGTGCTGCTCGAATATCTTTTCCAATGCGCCCGTGACCGTCATAAGTACCCCGACTTCGTCGTCGCATACGGCTACCGTAAAAATTTTTGTCATTTTTTCGTTCCCCCCCCCCGCAAATCATAATTAAAAACAATGATTACTTTTGTTTCGAAATGTCATTCTGTTATATCGAATACCTCAACGCCATTATATTTTGCCGCAAGTTTCTTCACTATTTTTGTTCCAAGTCCGTGCAGACTTTTGTCGCTTTTCGTCGTAAATAATCGTAATATTTTCTCACTGTCGGCGTCGGGCGGCAACGGATTGCGAACGGTTATACAAAGATAGTCGCCGTTGCAACGCATCCGCAACCATATCGAGCCGCCGGAAAAGCCGTATTTATCCATTGCCTCGACGGCGTTGTCCAATATGTTGGACAGAATAGAACACATATCGGTATCCTGAAAAGGCATTTCTTCGGGTATGATTATATCCGATTCCAACGTATAACCCTGCGCTTTCGCCTTAGCTTTCTTCACATTCAGTATCGCGGAGATGTTTTTGTTTCCGCAGTCGATAAAAGTAAGCGACGGATTCATTTCTTTCATTAAGTCGGCGAAATAATTTTTCAGAGAAACAAGATCGCCGTTCTCGATCATCAACGTCATGCAAGCCAGATGGTTTTTCATGTCGTGTCGCAGCTGTCTCATATCGGAAAAAGTCTTTTCAGAGATCTCTATAAGCTCTCTGTTCGCGGCAATAAGTTCTTTTTCTTTTTGTTGCTGCATACGATCCGCCCGCTCGTCGCATATCGCATAGAACATAAAATACAGCAGTATTTCTATCGCGTACAACAACAAGTGCGTTACGGTTATATAAACAGGAAAGTTGAAAGCAACCGAAGACATCAGCTGCCCGAGCTGCACTATCCAGACGCACAGCACGTTCAAAGCGAAGGTAAAAATCGCTCCGCGAACGGGGATCTCATCGAATCTTCCTATATGAAACCTTCTCATAAGCAGCGCAAGCACGATTATCATGCATATGCTCAGACTGCGTATGACCCATGACTCCCATTCCCACAGAGTTTCGACCACCCGTCCGAACGCGCCGCCGAGCTCGGTAAGCGTAACATAAGAAGCCAGCATTTCACTGCAAACAAGAAGTTTTACACGCCAATCGTATTTGCAAAAGAACCCCGCATATAAAGAAACGCACAAAAACAGAAAAACAGACAGCCATAACGACGCGTTGCTTCGGATATACATAAAAATACCGCCGCATATCATATACGTTATAAACAGCGCTGCCGTCAACCCCGCCGTTCTGAGAATATAAAACAAGACCGAACGTGTCGAACGATTCACCCCGTTGAGAACAAGCACGGTCGCTGCCGAAAATACCGCTATCTGCAACGCTAGCCCGTCTTTCAACATGATCCTTGCAAAAACAAGCATACTACCCCACATATCACTCAACTCCCTTTTAAATATCGGAATTTTCCGTCATCTGACTCAGAATCCGTTTTCTTTGAAATACTTATCCAGATCGTTCAGCATCCTTTCGGTACGAATAGTGCATCCGATATCGTTCAGATGATAATCCGTGTCGTAAAAATATTTGCCTGTCATAAGATAATCCGTAACTTCGTTTATCACGGGATATCCCGCTTCCGAAAGTGCGCTTTCCACCGTCGAAGCGAATTCAATCCAATCTTTTCCTTTTATCGCTTCTTCGGGCAGGCTGTTATAGTTTATCGGAGCGTACCCGAACAAAACCTTTGCCCCTTTCGCCGATATTTCATCGTATTTTCCGCACATACGCGACAGCGCTTCGGGCGTGACGTAATCCAGCCTGTAAGTATATTCGCTCTCACCGTGTTTTTCGTCGGTATTGAACCCTTCTCTCGGAATCACGACATCTCCGTATTCGTTATGGTAATCGTTATCGCTAGTCCAACTCACCGCTTCGGAAGACAGGCGGCTACGGTTATAGAGATCGAACGCGGTGAGTACGCCGTACACTTCTGACATATCGATGTAAGACACGAGATCGGGGTTACCTTCGCACAGCAGGAAAATATTTTTGTCACAATTTTCATCGTAAAACAGCTGAAACTGCGACGCCTCTTCGGGCGCATGCACGAAGATGTCCCCTTCGTTCAGAAACGGCAGCATACAGTCTATCTGCAGATCGGCGTTAGTCCCGCCCATCGTTCCCATGTTAAATATCGTATAATCCGGATATTTTTCCGATACGGTTTCGGAGTTCAGACCGTATGACATACTGCAACCGGCGAAAAATATCAGTTTTTTTTCGTTGCGGCAAAGTATCAGCCTGTCCATTTTGTCCGAAAATTCCGCCGTTTCGGACGTATCGAGATAACGCGGCAGAGTCGCGGCGTTTATATACAACGTCTTAAATTGCGTAAGCGGAAAGCATCTGTCGTTTATTCGCCCTATGTCGTTGAAAAAATACAGTTCTTTAAACTCGCATTTCGTGAATGCCCTGTCGTCTATATATTCTAGCCCCGACGGAAGAATCAGCGTTTCGGAAGAAAGACCGGACGCAAAGGCTTTGCATATCCCGACGACCTTTTTGCCGTCTATCTCGCCCGGGATCACAAAAGGATCGGCGCCGAGATCGCCGAAGTATCCCGTCAGCGTTATTCCGTATTCGGTTTCGGTATATCCGAAATCGTCGGGATTCGTCCATTCCGCCCATTCGGCATACAGAGTGAGCACGCTTTTGCCTTCTACCGTCACACGGCTGCCGAGTCCGATATGCGTTCCGTTTCCGTCCGAACGGGTATTCCACCCGATCAGCGTATATCCTTCCCTTTTCATATCGTTTATACCGATACTCGTATTCGGTCGCAGATGGGTACTTGGCTCCACCCATTCCAAAAATCCTTTTTTGCCGTCCGCCGTGCTCCCGCCGTTTGAGTCATAATAAATACCCGTATCTTCCGCACGCACGCTTATATTAAGAAAAACTGGAAAACGTACGTTCGAAAGCACAAGCTCGGTCGACGTTTCGTCGTTGTTTATCACTATATAATCGTGATAATCGCAGGAATCGAACACAAAACCCTTTTCAAATTCAAGCATTATCTCGACGTCAGAACCGCGTTTTACGTTTTTAAAAGCAAACGAAGCTTTATAAGTCTCGCCCTCCGCAACGGTCACCCGTACTTCATCGGAACGCACATAATCATATTCATACACCGAACATGCGGCTGTAAAAACGACGAAAACGAACAAAAATAACGCCGTCCATATCGCATTTATCGTTTTAACCAGAATATGTCTCGTACCTTCCCGCATAAAAACCCCAAAAATAATTCCCCACATATGTGCCGAGAGAGCCTTCCGGCACCGCTATCTTACAGTTATCCGCGCCTTCCAGCAAGCCGTAACCCACGCCCAGCCCGGACGGATCCGTTCTTTCCAGACGTATTCGTTCGAGGGACGTACAACCGTTGAAACTTCCGTCTTTCAATACCTCTATATTGTCCTGAATGACTATCTCCTTTATATTCGTATTGCCTGCAAAAACATAATTTTCGAAAGAGGTTATTATTTTGCCTTCGTATGAATAAGGCACTATGACGACGGACGGCAATGCCGACGCGTCGGTTATCCCGGTTATACACAGACCGCCGTCGTCTTCGGTATATTCGAACAGCTCAGCAAGTTCGTTGTTGCCTTCGCCTGACTCTTTCTCCGGCAACGAGGGCATTTCCGGCAATTCGGTAACGGACGGCGTCGTATTTCCGAGATAGTTTTTAATATCGTCGGCAAGCCGTACAGTATTAACCGTCATTCCGCTCGAATTCAAATGAAAGTTGGAATCGTAAAACCATTCTCGTTCCATAACGCTGTCGTAAGGATCGCTTATTATGTCGAACCTGAAATTTTCGGCTACAAAATCATAATATTTTTCTATGACTTCCGAAGGATCGCCGACGAAAGCGGCTTCGTTCATCGGAGCAAAAGAATAAAGCATTACAGCGCCTTTCTCGGCTACCGCGACGCAATATGCGTTCACATAATCGACGAACTCCGCCGATACCGTACCGTCGTCAAAACTTATCGGTGCGTTGACGTCCACGCCTCCGCTCATAATGTTGCAATCGCGTTCCGCGTTTTTCAGATCGCAGTTTTCGTCAAATGACGCGCTCGCGTAAATACCGCTCGGCTCCGCAGGGCTACCCGACATCAAACGGGAAAATTTTTGAGCAACGTAATTAGGGAAATTACCAACCATTTCCGCTACGTTATCTTTTGCAAGTCCGTCGAGAAGGGAGAAATCGCTGTCAGCCGCATACCACATATCGATCGCGGAAAAATACAACGACATTGCCTGCTTATCCGGTTCGGGCGCAAATATGACGATATCTCCTTCTCCGATATAATCCAGCGACAGATCCAGCATGACTTTGATCCCGAGCGCACCGTATAACCCGAAATTGACCACTTCCCGATTTTCCCCCGCCGCGGCAAGCTCTTTTTCAAGAAGTTCGCTGTCCACACCGAACGGAACGCTCGAAGTCCCGATGACGACTATTTTTTCGCCGTCGGAATTTTTCAGTTTCTCATACATTTTGCCGAGCGCACCGTAATACGTCAATGCATATTGCGAAGGCGAAGCGAATCCTACGATAAGCAGCGTCACCGGTATCGCCAAAAATGCGAATACCGCGATTACAATCGTTATAACGATTTTTTTCGTTTTTCTCACTTCACGTTTTCTCCGTCGAACAGCGCGGAGATCGCCGCTTTATCCGCCTTCCCCGTGCTTTTGAGCGGAAATTCGGATAAAAATATTATTTTTTCGGGGATCTCTATCGGCAAAAGCTTTTCGGAAAGTGCGTTTTTAAGCTCTTTTTCGTTCAGTCGCGCGCCGCGTCTGAGCACAACCGCCGCTACCGGAACTTCGCCGTAAACGCTGTCTTTTTTCGCTACGACGGCGCCGTGTAAAACGCCTCCGACCGACATGAGCGCTTTTTCGATTTTACCTGCGGAAAGGTTTTCTCCGCCGCGGATAATTATATCTTTTTTTCGTCCGGTTATGTGCAATATGCCCCGAGCGTCGACATATCCGAGATCGCCCGTATGCAGACGCCCCTCGCTATCTATCGCTTTGCGCGTTTCTTCTTCGTTGCCGTAGTAGCCCAACATCATAACCGGTCCGCGCACACATATCTCGCCTTCTTTGCCGATATCCGTTTCTTTACCGTTATCGTCCAGAATAAAACCTTCGTTAAGCGGATAAAACGCACCTACTCCTCGACAGCGCGTATCGCTGTCGTCATCGTAAGAACAAGTGCTTATGCCCACATATTCGCTCATGCCGTATACCGGAATAACGCGCGTGTGAAGTTTGCGTTCAATTTCGTGAGCCTGTTCCGGAGTGGAAGGGCCGCCCGCGATAAGCACAAAACGCGGTGAAAACCCGTTTAAGCCGTCGCAAAACTCGCATAAAGACAACACATAAGTAGGAACGCCGTATATTATGGATATTTTGTATTTGTCTATGGCGCGAAGCACATACTGAGGGTCTGTTTTTTGGGGGATATAAACGTCGTGTCCGCTTATAAGCGCGCATACGACAAGCGCTATACCGAAAATATGATGCAGAGGAAGCACGAGAACATTGGTATCCGAGTGGGATTCTCCGAACATATCGCTGCCGTCTACGGAATTGGCTATGACGTTACGTTGGCACAGCGTGACCGCTTTACTGTTACCCGTAGAGCCAGATGTAAAAATGACGAGCGACGGGTCGTTCACGGAAGTCTGCTCCGCAAGAGCCTTCGCCGCGGAATCGTCGTGATGTTCCGGAACGTCGAACGTAACGGGACATACCGTCAGGAATTTTTTGTTTTTAAGAACCCAATTCCCCGAAGCGGAAATGTCCATAAACGCATTTTCGTTCGTTATGTAAAAAGCAGGAACGATATTTGTTCCGGACATACGTATCGCATCGCGTACGCCAATATGCGCGTCAGTCATTACCGCAACCGCGCCTATTATCTGCAATGCGAAAAATAACATCACGGTATCTATCGAACGAGTCGCTCTCACGGCGACCGGATCGCCTTTATTGATACCGAAAGCATGCAGACGTATCGCAAGCGCTTCGGAAATATCCGCAGCCTGCTGATAAGTTATCGAATGCGTTTCATTGAACAGATATCTTTCGGAAACGTTTTCTGATCTTTCTTTCAAAAAAGAATATAAACTTTTTTCGATCTCTTTCTTCTTTTCTTCTACGCTTTTCATTTTGCACCAAACCTTTTTGATGATATCAAACTCTATATAATAATGTCAATATTTATTATTCAAACGGTATCTTTTATTCAACATAAGTATTACCGCGCATCTAAAACTGGAAATATGCAAAAGCACTCGAATCGCTTGACGCTATTAACACAAGCCATCCCAGCGCCACCGCCACCGTTCCGAACCAATACGAAGATATGCGAGCATAAATATTCGTTTTATCCGTTCCGCAGTTTTCGATTAGCGCGCTATGCAATCCGGGCTTTCCGTTGACGCGGCTGAAAGCAAATTTACCGAGAAAATACAAACAAATAATACTCAGAACGACTTGCAGAAGATCTGACATCGTCATAGACAACGTCGCCATTGCCTGACTCAAGTACGCCGTTCCGAAACCAATGTTACCGAAAAGTCCCGCCAGACATTCAAACGCTTCTGCCGGCGATACGCTCCTGAATATAAGCGCGTTAGGTATGCTCAGCAAAAGGAAAACGAAACGACGGAGAAAGACGACGGGTACGGACTTGGCGTCTATATGCATTCGTTCGGCAAGTCTGCATAGCGGTTTTTCGAGCACCAGCTCCAAAGTTATGAATAAAGCGGCATAAAGTCCCCACATGACGTATGTCCAGTTTGCGCCGTGCCATAAACCACATACCGCAAATACAATAAAAGTATTGATTATACGCCTGACCTTCCCCTTTCTGTTGCCGCCGAGCGGAATATACAGATAATCCATGAACCAGCGCGTCAGCGTTATATGCCAACGTCGAAAGAAATCTCTGAATCCCACCGCAAGCAACGGTTGTGCGAAATTGACGGTAAGATCTATACCCATCATTCGGGCAGCTCCCATGGCTATTTCGGAATATCCTGCGAAATCACAGTATATTTGAATCAGGAACAGAAATCCGGCAACCGCTATCGCAAGAGAGTTCGCCGCGGATACGTCCGCAAAAACAGAATCCACGAACACGGCGAGCGAATCGGCAATAACGCATTTGCGAAAAAATCCGCTTAACATTATCCGCAATCCCGCTTCCATATCGTCCGCATTCATTTTACGCGGAGCTCTCAGCTGCGGTATCAGATCTCCGGGACGCTCTATCGGTCCTGCGACAAGCTGCGGAAAAAACGAAACGAATAATGCGAAATATCCAAAATGCTTTTCCGCACCGAATTTCCCGCGATATACGTCTATAACGTAAGACAACGTCTGAAAAGTATAGAAAGATATCCCGACCGGTAATATCAGATCCAACGAAGGACAGGTAGATAACGGCGTAAACAGATTTATTATCGCGTATACGGATTCAAGCAAAAAATCGAAATATTTGAAAAATACAAGTATTCCCAGACACACGACTAACGTTACGATCAACAATAATCTGCGGACTGCGGTCTTTTCCGTTTTTTCCAGCAGCATTCCCGCGATATATGCCGTAACAGTAGTCCCGAGAATAAGAAATATAAGCCAAGGATCCCAGCTCATATAAAAATACCAGCTGGCGCCGAGCAGCCATATCCATTTGACCTTTTTCGGTAACAACCGAAATACAATAAGAACGACGGGGAAAAATATCAAAAAGTGAAGCGAATTGAAATTCATGTATCGTCTCCCTTTCCGATATCCGAAAAAGATAAAAGATCGATAATGAAGAAAATCATGGCTACTATCAGCAATTCCTGCATTGTTGCTCCGAACAACAGAGCCCAAACAAAAGCGAAAGCGGAAATACTCAGGCAGATAACGGTAAACGCCGCGCTAGCCGCATTTTTCATAGTCTTGTTTATAACCGAAAGAAACAAAGCGATGCCGAAACATATTAATATCAACGGTTCTTCGAACAGTACCCCGTCTGTCATCGTTACCACCTCACTTTTTTCAATTTTACATCCTGTACCGTTCGTCGTCAACGATGCTGCGATAAACGGTATCTGAACTAAGATATTCGGCAAAATTTTACAAATAATCCGTTTATTTATACAGAAAATAATAAATTGTCTTTACTTTAAAATTACATAAACAAATCGATTGTCATCTGAAAACGCAAGAAATAGAAAAAATCTCACACGCGGATATCTATTCATATTTGCAAATCACGCAGCTTATCGTTATTCGTACATATTTAAATCAAGCGTACCAAAACAGAAAGGCAGGGTTTATCCCTGCTTTTTTGTTTTGCGTATTCTCGCGAAATCGAACTGCGAGCGAAAAAGAAAAAACATTACGCGAATGTACCGAGCGCGAGCGGGGCGCTCAGCCGAGCAAGGCAAAGCGTGCAGTCAATAACAAGTCGGAAAACTTGCTTGCAAGGGTTTTTCGACGCAGTTATTCACGATTGCGCGGCATTTGTTAAAATACCACAAGGCTTAGTCTTGTGAAAAAACTTGTTTTTTCGCGCAAATAGTTACGCCACAAGCCCGTAGGGCGCAGTATTCCCGTCGGGAGTACCATAAAAAACGCAAGCCGAACCGATAAAGGTCAGCTTGCGTTTTTTATACAATATTGATATGAGTCAAAATTACAGTTCGATTTATCTTGTATAATCAAATAATTCAAATGGTTGACTATACTGTATTTCTTGCAGTCCTTAAACTTTTTATTTATCGGCTTTTTCGTTTAAGAATTTTTTGACTTCCTTATCGAAATCGGAAGTTATTTGTTGCGTTTTATTGAAAACATCATACTCGCTTGTCGCTTTGCGTTCGGCATCGAGCTTTGAAACGGTGCCTTTGCCCTGCAAAATTTTATATTGCCTGAATTCCA
>CALWBH010000106.1 GCA_944376015.1 uncultured Clostridia bacterium | reverse complement strand
GAGTTATAGACAGTTTTTTGGATTAATTTACCTTTTCCGTTGTATAGACGAAGTTCGATATCGATAAGATTTTTACGATATTGTGAAAGTTTCGGCGTTTGCTACGGCTTCATTGATAAGCTCGTCGTAATTTTCAATCTTATTTTCATTGAGCTCGCAACGGCGCAAGGTAGGTTTTGTTACCGGACTGTCGGGAAGAAATACGGTACAGCAATCTTCGAAAGGTTTGATGGAAGTTTCGTATGTTCCTATTTTTTGAGCAATATTGATAATATCGATTTTGTCATACCCTATCAAAGGGCGAAAAACAGGAAGTTTTTTTATTACGGAATTTGTAACGGTTATGCTTTCAAGCGTCTGACTTGCTACCTGACCGAGATCTTCCCCGTTTATTATACAACCGCATCCTTTCTTTTCCGCTATTTTTTCGGCTATTCGCATCATGGCGCGGCGGACTAACGTTATCATATAATTTGACTCCGCATATTTATGTATGGCTTCCTGCATTTTGGTGAACGGTATCACTATTACTTCGGTTTTACCGGTATATACGGCGAGTAATTTCGCCAATTCGAGTACTTTATCGCGCGCTTCGATGCTTGTATAAGGATACGACCAGAAATGCAGCGCGGTAAGTTTTAACCCGCGTTTTGCCATCATATATGTGGAAACGGGGCTGTCAATGCCGCCCGAAAGTAACGTAAGACCTTTGCCTGCACTACCTACCGGCATACCTCCCGCGCAAAGTATGCTTTGAGAGTATACGTAAGCCGTGTTTTTTTCGCGTACGTCGACATAAACGGTAAAATTCGGTTCATGCAGATCGACGGTTAGTTGCGGGTATCGGTCGAGTATCGCGCCGCCCGTTTTTCGCGCAAGCTCTACGGATGTGTACGGCAGAGTTTTGTCGGCGCGGTTTACGGTAACTCTGAACGTGCCCGTCTTTCCCGAACACAATGCCGTTGCCGCATTCGCGATGTCGTCGGGATCGGCAGTGGTTCGAGTGGCAATACTGAGCGAAAACAAGCCGAAAACCGTACGAAGTGCGGCAATTATACCGTCCTCGTCATCGGGATTATAGTCGCTTATTACATATCTTCCGTATGAAAATTGTGCGTTGAGTTTAAAAACGTTTAATTTTTCCAGAATATTACGGCGGAGAATGTTTTCAAAAAACATTCTGTTTTTGCCTTTGAGATGTATTTCGCTGTATCTAAGTATAATAACGTTATCCATAAATTACCCTTTCATTTTTTCGTTGAGCTCGCAAACCGCTTCTTTTAAGGCGTTTGCGGCATAGCGAATCTCTTGTTCGGTGTTGTCCGGTGAAAAACTGATCCTTACGCTTCCGTTTGAATACGCCTTTTCCACGCCCATAGCGTCAAGCACTCGATTGGTTCGGATGTGTGTAGAGCAAGCGGAGCCTAATCCTATGAGTACGCCGCGGTCTTCCATAAGGTGAGATATGATTTCTCCGCGGAGTCCGCGAAAAGACAGCGAGAGTATATATCCGGAGTTTTCTTTGTTGCCGTTAACGATAAAATCGGCATTTCCTTTAAGCGTCTCGATGAATATATCGCGGAAAAATTTTCCGTTGAAGTTTTCGGCTTTTTTCCTGCAAGCTTTCGCGCTCTCGGCGAACCCTATTATTCCGCATACGTTTTCCGTTCCTGAGCGTCTGTTGTTTTGCTGCCCTCCGCCTACGATAAACGGTTGCATATTGAACCCTTTTTTTACGTAAAGCGCGCCTACTCCTTTTAGTCCGCCTACTTTATGAGCGCTCACGCTGTACAAATCTACGCCGAGTTTTGAAACGTTTACGGGTATTTTGCAGAATGCCTGCACTCCGTCGGAATGAATTACAGCCTTGGGACTGATTTTTTTGACTGTCGACGAAATCGCCGAAATGTCGTTTACGGCGCCTGTTTCGTTTGAGCAATGTATGACGGAAACGAACGCGGTGTTCGAGTCGATGTAAGGTAAAATATTTTGCGGCGTTATCGTACCGTCGCTGTTCGGCGCGACGAATCTTACCTCGAAGCCTTTGTTTTTGAGCCTGAGCGCGCTTTCGTAAACCGACGCGTGTTCGGTTGCGGACACCACGACGTTACCTTTTTTGTTTTTTATTCCGCATTCAAAAGCGTAATTATTGCTTTCGGTCGCGCAGGAAGTAAAAATTATTTCTTCCTTACTTGCTCCGAGTAGAGATGCGAGAGTCTGAGATGCTTCCGACAATGCGCGCTTGACTTCGAGCGCGGGAGCATAAGACGCTGACGGGTTATAATACATTGCGTCCGAATAGCGATTTAATGCCGCGATCGCTTGACTCGACGCTTTTGTAGTCGCGGCGTTGTCCAAATATATATAATTTTTCATGATACGTACTCCGCGCTTTTTCGGAAATCTTCGGCAAAAGAAAGGAATTTATCGGCAAAAATCGCTTCTCTAATTCTGTTCATAAGATTTGCAAGATAGGTTATGTTGTGCAGAGAAAGCATGCGTCCGCCGAGAATTTCGTCCGATTGTATGAGATGACGTAAATACGCGCGTGAGAAGTTGCGACAACAATAGCAATCGCATTCCGGATCGAGCGGCGTGAAATCCTCGGCGAATTTGCTGTTTCTGATGTTGATTTTACCGCGCGAAGTGAATGCCGTGCCGTTGCGAGCCGTTCTTGTCGGCAATACGCAATCGAACATATCGACTCCCCGCAATACTCCTTCCACAAGACAGTCGGGACTGCCTACGCCCATAAGATATCTCGGCATGTTTTTCGGCATAAGCGGATTGAGCAGATCGAGAATACGGTACATCACCGGTTTTTCTTCGCCTACAGATAAGCCGCCTATCGCTATGCCGCATTTTGCGTATTCCGCCGTTCTTTCGAGCGAACGAATGCGAAGATCGTCGAACATATTGCCCTGTATTATGGGAAAAAGCAACTGATCTTCGCGGGAATGATGTTCCGCGCATCGTTTAAGCCATTTAAGCGTTATTTCCATTGCGTTTTCCGCTTCGCTGTGCGATACTCCCGCCGTAGAACACACGTCGAAAGCCATTATTATGTCGGCGCCGAGCGCGTTCTCGATGTCGATTGCCGTTTCGGGCGTAATATGTTGCAGCGCTCCGTCGATATGTGAATTGAAAGAAACTCCGTCGTCGGTTATTTTGCGCAATTTAGCAAGCGAAAACACCTGAAAACCGCCGCTGTCCGTAAGTATCGGTTTGTTCCAACCCATAAATTTATGAAGACCGCCGGCTTTTTGAACTATATCTTCGCCTGGTCTGAGATGAAGATGGTAGGTATTCGATAAAATTATCTGTGCGCCCGATCTTTCGATCTCTTCGGGAGAAAGAGATTTGACGGTTGCGCGCGTTCCTACGGGCATAAAAACCGGCGTTACTATTCTGCCGTGCGGAGTGGTAAGTTCTCCTACTCTCGCACCGCTTTGTTTGCAGACATGTAAAGTTTTATAAGAAAAATTCATAATAAAAGACAGGCGTCTCCGAAACTGAAAAATCTGTATTTGTTTTCTACCGCTTCGCGATAAAATCTCAAAGTTTCTTCTCTGCCGCAAAAAGCGGAGACCAGCATTATAAGCGTGGATTCGGGCAGATGAAAATTGGTTATGAGCGCGTCTACGGCTTTGAATTTATACGGCGGATATATAAATATTTCGGTATTTCCGCTCGACGGACTGAAAGTTCCGTCCTCATTTATGGCGCTTTCAAGTACTCTGACAGACGTAGTACCCACACAAATTATGCGTTTTTTGCTTCTTTTTGCGTTATTTAATATATCTGCGGTTTCTTGAGATATCTCCCAATATTCGCTGTGCATTTTATGCTCTTCTATACTGTCCGACTGTACGGGACGAAACGTCCCCAATCCTACGTGTAACAATACTTCTGCGACGGTAACGCCCTTGTTCTTGATTTTTTCCAGTAACGCGGGCGTAAAATGCAATCCTGCGGTCGGAGCGGCGCACGAACCGTCGAATTTTGCGTATACGGTGTTATATCTTGCGCCGTCTTTCAATTTTTCGTGTATGTACGGCGGAAGCGGAGTTTGCCCGACTTCGGAAAGCAGCTGTTCGAAAACCCCGTCATACTCGAATTTTACCGTTCTTTCCCCCATTTCTCCCGTTCCCGTTACGGTGCAGGATAGTTTGTCTCCGAAATCGAATACGGCGTTCGGTTTTGCTTTCTTTGCTGGTTTGCAAAGCACTTTCCATTCGTACATATTAATACGTTTGTGCAGCAAAAATTCCACACGACAGCCTGTTTCCCTGCCTGTGCCGAATATACGCGCCGGTATTACGCGAGTATTGTTAATTACGAGAACGTCGTTATCGGTAAGATACTCCGTTATGTCGTAAAAATGCTTGTGTTCCGTTTTTCCTGTTTTTCTGTCGTATACGAGCAACCGAGACGCGTCGCGCGGTTCTATGGGGCGTTGAGCTATCAATTCCTGCGGCAGGTCGTAATAAAAATCCGAAGTTTTCATATCATTGCACCGTTTCGGGCGGTTCTATACCGAGATGTTTGTATGCAAGCGGCATTGCCATTCTGCCGCGGGGCGTGCGTGAAATAAAGCCCAACTGTATGAGATACGGTTCTATAACGTCTTCGATAGTTCCTGCGTCTTCGTTCGTAGCGGCGGCAAGCGTGTCGAGTCCGACCGGTTTCCCGCTGAATCTGAGCGTCAGTGCTTCGAGCACCGCTCTGTCGTTTTCGTCCAGACCGAGATCGTCTACGCCTATCATACCGAGAGCTTTGTCCGTAATACCGATGTCTATATTGCCGTTCCCCATTACCTGAGCGAAGTCGCGCACTCTTTTCAGTATACGGTTTGCGATTCGAGGCGTTCCGCGCGATCTGCGCGCAAGTTCTGCGCAGGCGTCGTCGTCGATTGACACTTTAAGTATCCCCGCCGAACGCTTTATTATCGTACAAAGCTCTTCGCGAGAATATATCTCCAAACGGCATATAACGCCGAAGCGGTCGCGCATGGGACCGGTAAGCATGCCCGTTCTTGTAGTGGCTCCCACAAGAGTGAACTTATTTACGGGGAGTTTTATAGTCCTTGCTCCCGGGCCTTTGCCTTGCACGATATCCAGTCTGAAATCTTCCATTGCCGAATACAGCGCTTCTTCTACCGTTTTATTTACGCGGTGTATTTCGTCGATAAAAAGTATATCGCCCTCTTCTATACCCGTAAGTATAGACACGATATCGAGCATAGAGCTTAGTGCCGGACCGCTGACTACTTTGATATCGGCGTTCATTTCGTTTGCGATAATGTGCGCGATAGTGGTTTTTCCGAGCCCGGGCGGTCCGTACAGCAGAACATGGTCGAGACATTCTCCGCGAGCTTTGGCTGCATTGATGTATACTTCCAGGTTCTTTTTTACTTTTTCCTGCCCTATATATTCGCTGAGATTTTTAGGTCTGAGCGTGAGATCCAGCTCGTTATCCAGCTGTATTTTTGTACTTGTAATAAATCTTTCTCCGTCCATATCAACCGCCGATCGCTTTATGTACCGTCTGATTTACGGTCATTCCGTCTTTGTATGCCAGCATTACGGATTTTTCCGCCGCTTCACGTTTGTAACCGAGCGCTACGAGTATCGCGACGGCTTCCTGCTGTATATCGTTAAGCGCGGATACGGTAGCGCTGCTTTGAATATCGGTTTCGCCGATTTTGTCTTTTAGCTCGACTATTATACGTTCCGCAGTCTTTTTACCGATACCTTTGATTCCGCAAAGCAATGCCGTATTGCCCTTGGCGATGGCGGAAATAAGATCGTTCGTACTCATTCCGCCGAGAATATCCGTTGCGCCTTTCGGACCGACTCCGCTTACTTTTATAAGTCTGAGAAACAGGTCCTTTTCTTGCTTTTCCGCAAAGCCGAAAAGGCTCATGCCGTCGTCGCGTACGGATAAATAGGTGTAAAAACGTTTCGTATCCCCCACCGTGCAATTTTTAAGCGTGTTTTGAGACACGAATAATTCGTATCCTATGCCCGCGGTTTCGACCACGACGGAATTTTCGCTTGTCTCTGCTATTTTACCTTGGATGTACGCGTACATTATTTCATTACTCTCCCTGCGATCACAGCCATATTTGCGTGACATATAGCGGCTGCAAGCGCGTCGGCGGCGTCATCCGGCTTGGGCACGCTTGCAAGGTGCAATATCATTTTTACCATATACTGTATCTGATGTTTGTCCGCATGGCCGTTACCGGTAAGCGCCTGTTTTATCTGAAGCGGAGTGTATTCGTATAATTTGCCGCACGTTTTGACGGCATTAAGCAGTATTACTCCTCTTGCGTGGGCTACTTTTATGCCTGTCGTAATGTTGGTATTGAAGAACAGCTCTTCCACCGACACGCATTCCGGCGAATATTTTGCCATGATTGCGCTCATTGCTTCGTCGATCATGGCAAGGCGTACCGCGATCATTTCGTCGGGCGGAGTTTTAATGACTCCGTAATCGAGCGCGCGCAATCCCTTATTGTCTTTTTCGATCACACCGTACCCAATCGTAGCGTACCCTGGATCGACGCCTAAAATTATCAAAACTTACTCCAAACAGTTGCTTATTTATGCAGTCTGTATTATAATTATACTTGTCTTGCGGACGATGAACGCGACTTGTCTCGCGCTTCCCGTTCGTGCGACCCATTCCATAACATAATATAATAAATCGTACTGTAAAGTCAAGTGATTGACCGAAAGGAGTGCTTATGAGTGATAAGAAAGAAAAAATAGTTCTTGCCTATTCGGGCGGATTGGACACGACAGCCATTATTCCCTGGCTTAAAGAAAACTTCGACTATGAAGTAATTTGCGCTTGTATAGACTGCGGACAGGCTGAGGAGTTGGACGGACTCGAACAGCGCGCTTTGTCTACGGGAGCCAGCAAGCTTTATATCGTAAACGTTATAGACGAGCTTTGCGATGATTTCATTATGCCGTGCGTTAAAGCAGGCGCGGTATATGAAAACAAGTACCTGCTCGGTACATCCATGGCGCGACCGCTTATTGCAAAAAAGCTTGTCGAGATAGCGCGCAAAGAAGGCGCGACCGCTATTTGTCACGGCGCTACGGGCAAAGGCAACGATCAGATACGTTTTGAGCTCGGTATCAAAGCGCTTGCTCCCGATCTTAAAATCATAGCAGCGTGGAGAAGCGACAAATGGAATATGAATTCGCGTGAAGAAGAGATAGAATATTGCCGCAAACACGGTATAAACCTTCCCTTCTCTGCCGATACGTCTTACAGCCGAGATCGCAATATCTGGCACATCAGTCATGAGGGTCTTGAATTGGAGGACCCCGCCAACGCGCCCAATTACGATCATTTGTTGGTTCTCGGCGTTACGCCCGAAAAAGCGCCCGATAAAGAAACAGAAATTACTCTCGGTTTTGAAAAAGGCATACCCGTTTCGCTTAACGGCAAGAAGATGAAAGTGAGCGAGATAGTCACCGAACTCAACAAGCTCGGCGGCGCTAACGGCATAGGTATCGTTGACATCGTGGAAAATCGCGTCGTAGGTATGAAATCGCGCGGCGTATACGAAACTCCCGGCGGTACGATACTGATGGAAGCGCATACGCAGCTCGAAGAACTTATACTTGACAGAGAAACGCTGGAAATGAAGAAAGATATGGGCAATAAACTTGCGTCAATCGTATATGAAGGCAAGTGGTTCACTCCCCTTCGCGAAGCAGTGTGCGCGTTTGTGGACGTTACGCAGGAATACGTTACGGGCGAAGTCAAGCTTAAACTTTATAAAGGCAATATAATCAGAGCGGGTACGACCTCTCCCTACTCGCTTTACAGCGAATCGCTTGCGAGCTTTACTACCGGTGAGCTTTACGACCACCACGATGCCGGCGGATTTATAACGCTGTTCGGTCTTTCGAGTAAAGTCCGTGCAATGAAAATGCAAAACGCAAAGGAAAAGAAATAATGAAACTCTGGTCGGGAAGATTCGAACAGGAAGTCGATAAGGCGGCGGACAGTTTTAACAGTTCGCTGTCTTTCGATAAGCGGCTTTATCGTTGCGATATATTAGGAAGTAAGGCGCATTGCACTATGCTCGGCGAGTGCGGCATAATACCCGAAGACGAGTCGAAAAAAATAGTAACCGCGCTTGACGGGATCCTTGCCGATATCGAAAACGGTAAATGCGTTATGGAAAACGCGGAAGACATACATTCTTTCGTTGAGAACGAGTTGGTTTCGCGTATAGGCTCGGTCGGGAAAAAACTCCATACCGGTCGTTCGCGTAACGATCAGGTGGCGCTCGATATCAGGCTTTATCTTCGCGACGCGGCGGATAACGTAATCGCGGCGATAAAAGAACTTATCTGTACATTGGTAAAAATAGCGGAGTCAAATCTCGATACTGTTATGCCCGCTTTTACACACATGCAGAAGGCTCAGCCCACGACGCTCGCGCACCATTTGGCGGCTTATGCGGAAATGTTTTGCCGTGACGTCGACAGGTTTGCGGACGCATACAGGCGCATAAACGTTATGCCGCTCGGCAGCGGCGCGTGTACGTCCACCCCCTATCCTATCGATCGGAACCGTGTTGCGGAATTGCTTGGCTTTCCCGCAATAACGTCGAATTCGATGGACGCCGTAAGCGACAGGGATTTCGTCCTTGACTTTCTCTATGCGACTGCCGTTACCATGATGCATATTTCGCGACTTTCCGAAGAAATTATAGTTTGGTCGTCGGACGAATACAAATATATAGAGCTCAGCGACGGTTATTCGACGGGATCAAGCATAATGCCGCAAAAGAAAAATCCCGATATGAATGAGCTTATGCGCGGCAAGACGGGTAGAGCTTACGGCAATCTGATGAATTTGCTTACCGTTATGAAGGGTATTCCCCTTGCCTACGATAAGGATATGCAGGAAGACAAAGAATGTGTTTTCGATTCTTACGATACGCTTAAAGCTTGCCTTACCGTTCTTAACGGGCTATTAAAAACGGCAGTTTTCAATAAATCGCGCATGCGCGAAAGCACGGACGGCGGGTTTACGAGCGCGACCGAGTGCGCGGATTATCTCGCCTCTCGCGGCGTACCTTTTCGCGACGCGCACTCGATCATCGGCAAGCTTGTCGTGTATTGCATAAAAAACGGCAAAACGTTACAAAATCTGTCTCTCGCGGAATACCGGGAATTCGGCGATTTCGACGAAGACATCTATGATGTAATTAAAGCGGAAAACGCCGTCGAACGCAGAAAAGCGGCGGGCGCGCCTTCGCATAAGCGAATGATTGAAGAGCTTGAAGGGATTAAAAAGCGAATTTCGAAGTAAATTTTTGGTACAAAAGATAAAATAAAATGGCGACGTCGTAAAAAGCGTCGTCATTTTTTATGTCGATAAAACGAATACTGTCGTTTAACGATGTAAATGTAGAAGTTGTATTTTTACTTTAAACACCGAAACGCGCAATACGTTTGTGAAAAATCATATGCTTACGATAAACGTCAATTTTTGTTATCGTAAGAATCTTTGGCTTTTTCGAGAGTTTTGACCAGCTTGTCTTTCATTGCGTCGTTCGATTTAAAAAGCGAGTTGACAAACGCTTCGAGAGAACGGTTCTCGCTTTCGTTAAACAATAATCCGTTGTTGTCGTAATTCAGTTTTTTATTGTTTTTATAAAGTCCGGAAATATCGAACGAGAGAAATTTTGTGCAATTGCCGATAAGTACTTTGATAATATCGTTGCGGAAGAAACTGAAATATCTTCCGTTGCTACCGAAAATTATATGATCGTCGAGCGTGGCTTTAACTGCATACAGCAAAACTATCGCGAGATTTGTAGTGATAATATCGCTTTCGGACGGATACAGATTATCGCCGGGGTGATTGTGCATAAGGATTATGTGCAACGCTTTAGTGGCTATTGCGGTTTGTTGCAATTTTTTGACGTCGAGCTCGATACTTGCGGCGCCGGAGTTCTTGCCTACGTTTACGACGGATATGACTCGGTAATTTATATCCATATAAATTGCGTATAACTTTTCTTCGTTGCGGTTGCCGAAATAGCTTCCGAAATAAGACTGCACATCCGAAAGCTTAGACAGAACCGTGCGACCCTGTTGTTTGTCGAGAGCGTACGCGCGCGAAACGGGATTTATCGATTTAATCAGATACGCCGAATTTTCAGTCATTCCCTTGACGGCAGAAAGCTCTTCGATTGAAGCGTCAAATACGCCGGAAAACGAACCGAAGGTATCGATCAGTAAATGAGCGAGTTCGTTGGTGTCTTTGCGCGGCACGGTATGAAAGAGTATAAATTCCAAAAGTTCGTGCGGCGCGAAAGTCTGCATTTCCGGATCCGCGTCGATACGTGCTCTGACTCTGTTGCGATGCCCCTCGTGATAATTTTTCTTTTTATTATCCGACATATTATTTACGGCACTGTCCGTTGCCCGTGACGCGATACTTAAAGCTCGTAAGCTGTTCGGGACCAAGCGGTCCCCTTGCGTGCAATTTTTGCGTGCTGATGCCGAGTTCGGCACCGAACCCGAATTCGAACCCGTCGGTAAAACGCGTTGAAGCATTGACGTATACTGCGGCGCTGTCTATTTCACGCAAAAATTTCTGCGCTGCCGAATCGTCTCTTGTTATAATTGTTTCGCTGTGGTGCGTGCTGTAATTGTTTATATGCTTTATCGCTTCGTCTACTCCGCTTACGGTTTTGCACGAAATCTCATAACCGAGATATTCTTTTCCGTAATCTTCTTCGGTAGCGGCTACGACGGGTATTCCCGCGGCGTTGCAAATTTTGACCGTATCGTTGCAACCGTGTATTACGACCTTGTTGTCCGAGAGCGCTTTAAGCAATACGGGAAGCATGCTATCTGCCGCGGCTTTATCGATAAGTATGCTTTCGAGCGCGTTGCAAACGCCGGGTCGTTGGAGTTTACCGTTAAGAAGTATATCGAGCGCTATCTGGATGTCCGCAGTCTTTTCTATGTATATGTGGCAGTTTCCGGCTCCGGTTTCTATGACAGGCATGGTTGCGTTCTTTTTTGTCGTTTGTATGAGATTTGCGGAACCGCGCGGAATCAGGACGTCGACATACTCGTCGGCATGCATAAAATCTTCCGCGCCTTTACGCGTGGTATCCTCTATGAGCTGGATGAATTCCGATTCGAATCCGCCGTCATTAAGCGCCTGCTTGATAACCCTTACCAGCTCCGAATTTGTCAGGAACGCGTCTTTGCTGCCCCTGAGAACGACAGCGTTGCCCGTTTTAACGCAAAGCGCTATAACGTCGCACGTAACATTCGGTCTTGCTTCGTAGATTATTCCTATAACGCCGAGCGGCACCGTTACGCGTTCTATTTTAAGACCGGCGTGATTTGTCCAGCTTGCGACCACTTTATCCGTAGGATCTTCGAGCGCGATGAGCTGAGTAATGCCTTCCGCTATCCCCTTGATTCTGTCTTCCGTGAGACGAAGTCTGTCGATAAGATATGCGGGAAGATCTTTACCGTTTTCGATGTCGGTCTTATTTGCGGCGATTATGCTTGCAGAATTTTTTATGAGAGCGGAAGCCATGATATCGAGTATCCTGTTTTTTTCTTCTGGAGTGAGAAGCGCAGGATAAGCGACATGATCTTTTGCAAGCTTACATGTTTCGCGTACCGTCATTATTTATTCCTCCTCGTTGTACTCCGCATTGTGATAGACGTTTTGAACGTCGTCGTTATCCTCGAACGCGTCAAGCATTTTAAGCAGTTTGTCCCTGTCCTCGTTTTCAAGCCATACGGTATTGCTCGGTATGCGTTCTATTTCGGCAGAGGCATATTCGAGCCCCGCGGCTACGAGTGCGTCCCGTACTGCGGCGAACTGATTTGCGCTTGTAAGTATTTCGTAATAATCGCCGTCTACGTTGAAGTCGTCCGCACCTGCGTCAAGCGCGATCATCATCATTTCGTCGTCGTCCATACCGGCTTTTTTCTCGATTTCTATAACGCCTTTGGTATCGAACATATACGAAACGCATCCCGACGTGCCGAGACTTCCGCCGGCTTTGTCGAAGATGTGTCTGACTTCACCGCCCGTGCGGTTTTTATTATCGGTAAGCGCTTCTACTATTACTGCTACTCCGTTTGTGCCGTAACCTTCGTAAACTATGCTCTCGTAGTTGATGTTTCCGAGCTCGCCGTTCGCCTTCTGAATGCTTCTGGTAATATTGTCCTTGGGCATATTGTTTGCTTTTGCTTTATCTATAACGGCTCGGAGAGCGGCGTTAGAGTTGGGGTCGGCACCCCCTGCTTTTACCGCAACGGCTATTTCTCTGCCTATTTTGGTAAAGATTTTACCTCTTGCCGCGTCCGCTTTACCTTTCGCCTGCTGTATGTTGTGCCACTTAGAATGTCCTGACATAATATATCTCCTTATTTTAATTTTTTCGATAGTTATCACGATTGAGCAGGTACATCATTATCGCTCCGCTTACTGCGGCGTTAAGCGATTCTATGTTCCCCGTCATCGGGATAGAAAGTATTTTGTCGCAAAGCTCGCGTATGCTTTGCGATATTCCGTTTGCTTCACCGCCTATAACGACGCAAAGCTTTTCCGAATCGGACGAATAACCGTAAACGTTTTGACCGTTCATATCCGCGCCGATTAGCATATACCCGCGTTTTTTAAGTTCCGTCGCGACAGATACGTCGGCATGAATGATATTAACCTTTACGATTGCCGACATTGTGCTTCGGACGACTTTGCCTGAAAATTCGTCGGCGCAATCGGAAAGATAAACGTCGTTGAATCCCGCCGCGCATGCGGTACGAATGAGCGTGCCGAGATTTCCGGGATCGCGTATACCGTCCAGAAACAATGCTTTCGACGAAGTATAAGCGTCGCAACGGGGCTTGCGTAATACCGCTATCACGCCTTGAGAATTTTGGGTCTCGGATACATAGCGCATGAGATTATCCGAAAAAACGGTTGCGCCTTTATATTTCTCGGCATGCTTTTCGTCCGTTATCAAAGCTTGTACGAGATCGGGAGCATAATCGAGTATATCGTTTACCGTACGCAATCCTTCCGCAACGAAGAGACCCGTTTCGTCACGGTATTTTTTTGCGGAAAGACTTGCGATTAGTTTTGCCGTTTTGTTTTCTTTCGAAACGATCACCATTTGCAGATACACTCTTATTTTTCATAAACGGAAATCCCGTTATGGCGAGAAAATCCCGTTCGTTTGTTATACCAAAAACAGAAGCCTTGCGACTTCTGTTTTTTAATTTACTTTGCAGCTTTGGCCTTTTCCGCAAGCTGTGCAAACGTCGCGGCATCGGTGACCGCGATATCGGCAAGAACCTTTCTGTTAAGTTCTATGCCGCATGCTTTAAGACCATGCATAAACTTGCTGTACGACAAACCGTTAAGACGAGCGGCAGCGTTGATTCTGGCGATCCAAAGTCTGCGGAAATCTCTCTTCTTGCGGCGGCGTCCGATGAACGCGTACATCTGCGACTTCATAACGGCTTCGCGCGCGATCCTGTAAGAACGCGATTTGGAACCGAAATAGCCTTTTGCGAGTCTGAATATTTTTCTGCGTTTTTTAAGTGCGTTTACGCTTCTTTTGATTCTCATAATGCATTACCTCCTGCCCTGCAGCATAGATTTAACGGTCTTTGACTCCTGAGCGGAAGCAAGGTATGCGCCCTGGCGGAGCTTCATCTTTCTTTTGCTGTCTTTCTTGGTCAGAATATGATTTTTATTCTGATAATTGCGTTTTACTTTGCCGGACTTGCTGACGCGAAAACGCTTCTTCGCGCCGCTGTGGCTCTTCATTTTAGGCATAACGTATATATTCCTCCGTAAACTTATTTTTTAGGTGCCAGTATCATGAGTATGTTGCGTCCTTCCGTAACGGGCGGTTTTTCGATAACGCATACATCCTCGATTATACTGAAAAAGTCGTGCATAACTTCGACGCCGAGCTTTGAATGTGCCTGCTGACGTCCTTTCATTCTTATAGAAACTTCGACCTTGCTGCCGCCGGAGCAGAATTTAGCCGCCGCGCGCGCTTTGGTTTCGAGATCGTGACGATCGATGGTCATTGAAAGCCAAATCTTTTTAAGCTCGCTCTGTTTTTGGTTTTTCTTGGCTTCCTTTTCTTTCTTCGATTTCTCGAATTTGTACTTGCTGTAATCCATCAGCTTGCATACGGGCGGCTTTGCCTGCGGACTGATCTTGACGAGATCGAGATTCTGTTCGTCGGCAATTTTATTTGCTTCGTCGGCGCTCATAATGCCGAGTTGTTCGCCGCTCGCTCCGATAAGCCGTATTTCACGGTCACGGATTTTCTGATTGATTTCCACTTCGGGCTGCTTGTTTATAATGGTTCCCTCCGAAAAAGAATGAGCGTGAAAACAGATTTCACGCTCATAACAAAAATATACATTGCTATATAAATTTTGCGTACCGTTCCGAGCATGCCCGAACGGTGAGATAAAATCTGCTTTCTACGCAAATATTATATGCTTAAATTTTAAGTTTGTCAACGATTTTTAATAGGATTTTTAAACGTTAACGTAATTTTTATCGCGCTCCGTCGTTTCGGTCGTCATTTAATTCCCGAGATAGAAAGTGGCTGCTTCTTCTTTTATACGTTTAAGGAAATCGTCGAGACTCATCGTGCCGAGATCGCCAAGCTTTCTTGCACGGACGGAAACTTTGTTTTCTTCCGCTTCTCTGTCGCCTATTATAAGCATATAAGGTATTTTTTCCAATTGCGCTTCTCTGATCTTGAATCCGATCTTTTCGTTGCGCGTGTCCGTAACGGCGCGAATACCGACCGCTTTAAGCTCTTCCGCCACTTTTTTACAAGCTTCCGCCGTCCTGTCGGTAAGCGCAAGAATTTTGACCTGCGTGGGCGCCATCCATACCGGGAATGCGCCTGCGTATTTTTCGATAAGCATTGCTATGGTGCGTTCGTAGCTTCCTATCGATGAACGGTGGATTATCATCGGGCGTTTTTTCGTGCCGTCTTCCGCCACGTACGTCATATCGAATCTCTCCGCCGCCGCAAAGTCTATCTGAATGGTAATTATGGTATCTTCTTTACCCCAAACGTTGCGCGCTTGCAGATCGAGTTTGGGACCGTAGAACGCCGCTTCGCCTTCTGCTTCGACATAGTTTATTCCGAGATCGTCCAAGATCTTTTTCATAAGAGCTTGCGTGTCGTTCCAGGCTTTGGGATTGTTTATATACTTAGTTTTTTTCTTAGGATCCCACTTGGAGAAACGGAAATAAATATCGTCGGAAATTCCAAGACATTTTTCCATATACAGTATAAGGTCGAACACGCCTTTAAATTCCTGCTCCACTTGCTCGGGGGTGCAAATTATATGCGCTTCGGATAAAGTAAACTGACGCACTCTCGTAAGCCCGTGCATTTCGCCGCTCGCTTCGTTGCGGAAAAGAGTGGAAGTTTCGTTGTATCTGCAAGGAAGATCGCGGTAACTCTTGATACCGTTTTTATATATTAAATATTGGAAGGGACAGGTCATCGGACGGAGCGCAATGACTTCATCGTCCATGTTTTCATCGCCGAGAACGAACATTCCCTCTTTATAATGATCCCAGTGCCCCGAAATCTTGTAAAGATCGCTCTTTGCCATATAAGGCGTTTTTGTAAGCATGTACCCGCGCTTTTCTTCTTCGTCCTCGACAAATCTTTGAAGTATCTGAAAAAGTTTCGCGCCGTTCGGCATAAGCAAAGGCAGACCCTGTCCTATGAGTTCGTCGGTCATGAAGATTCCGAGCTCTCTGCCGAGCTTATTGTGGTCGCGCTTCTTTGCTTCTTCGAGCGCGGTCAGATAATCCGTAAGCTCCGATTTCTTTTCAAACGCCGTGCCGTATATCCTGGTAAGCATTTTATTTTGTTCGTTGCCGCGCCAATATGCGCCCGTAATTTGAGTCAGTTTGAAGCACTTGACTTTACCGGTGCTCATAAGATGCGGTCCGCTGCAAAGATCCACAAAATTACCTTGGGAATAAAGCGATATCTCGCTGCCGCGCGGAAGATCTTCTATGAGCTGCAATTTGTAAATTTCGTCAAAACCGCGCATGCGCGTAACCGCCTGTTTTCGCGTAACCTGTGTGCGAATGATCGGAAAGTCGGCTTTGATTATAGCTTCCATTTCTTTTTCGATACGCGGAAGATCGTCCATGGTTATCGGCGTCGAGAAGTCGAAATCATAATAAAATCCGGTCTTTATGGCGGGACCAATGGCAAGTTTTACGTCGGGATAGAGATTCTTTACCGCTTGCGCAAGAATGTGCGAGCAGGTGTGTCTGTAAGCGTTTTTGCCTTCCTCGTCTTTAAAAGTGAGTATTTCGAGAGTGCAGTCGGCTTCAACGGTTGCCGTGAGATCCACCGGTTTTCCGTCCATTTTCGCAATGAGCGCGTTACGCGCGAGACCTTCGCTTATGCGTTTTGCAATGTCGATGATCTTTTCGCCTTTTTCAACTTCCATTGACGAACCGTCTTTAAGCGTTACTAACATTTTTCCTCCGATCGATTCGCGCGGTTATACCGATAAAACGAACCGATTAATATACTTTTATTTTACGCCGCGAATATTTTGCATGACGTTAATTACAATTATTGGTTAAAAAAAATCCTTAGACAAAAAAGCCTAAGGACGATTGTTAAGACCGTTGTTCCACCTTAATTCGCATGGCGATTAATTGCCATGCCTTATTTATGCACATTCGTAGTGCAAACGTTCTCCCGTCGGTGGTTTCGTCGGGCGCATACGTGCGTTTCTTTCAGCCTGGAAAACGCTCTCTTTTCCGTCTGCCTTCTTCCCTTCTATTTGTCCGTCGGTTCCGAGAAATATATTTGTTTATATATATTAACTCAAATTGCGGAACTTGTCAAGTATTATTTATAAATTATATGTGTCTTTTTAACCGGTGTGTCCGTAAAGATTTTCATAATCCGACAATATTTTACTTGCGAAAAGGTAAATCAATTCGCCGGAACGCAGAGGATATTTATCGGAATAGACACGGTAGCCGAAAATTTCGTTTAGTATGTTCAATCTGCCTTCTTCAACGCCTTTCCCTATCGAATGTCTTATCGCTCTTTCTACGGCGCTCGGATTTTTATCCGCATACTTCGCCGCCAGACCGTAAAGTTTACAAATCGACATTTTCTTTCCGCCGCTACGCGTTACTATGCTTACGCATTCGGACAGGTGCCTGTAACCTTCGCTGTTCGGATAAATGCCTATCGCCGTAAGACATTTATGCATCTCTTTTCTCGTGAATTCTTCGATATCCTTTTCCATTTTATCCTCCGTAACATTTAAATTTATTTTAAAAATCAAATAAGCATTGAAATAATAACATAATATGCAAACGTTGTCAATGATTTAATTAAAATTTTTTTCTAAAAAATATTTTATGTTAAAAACTTTAAAAAAATATACCGACGCAAGGTATGCTTTATGCGTCGGTATATAATCAGGTATTATAAAAAATGCAGCTATGAAGAATCGGTAATTTTACGTGAGTGAAAAAAACGGCAGTTTTGTTCGTTAAAGGGAGCGTAAAACTACGTAAAAGCAAAATAGGAATTGCGTATAGCGTATCAGTTTTTCAGTTCCACGAGAGTGACGCCCGAATCGCCTTCGCCGTATCTCCCGTATCTGAAAGATTTTACCGCGGGATGCGATCTGAGAAAATTTTGTATGCCTTTACCAAGCGCGCCCGTACCTTTACCGTGCACAATACGCAGCTCGGTAAGATGAATTCTGACGGCGTTATCCAGCCAAGGTTCTATTTTGTCCAAAGCGTCGGCTACCGTTTCGCCTATAACGTTGATTTCTTTTGAAACGCTCGGAATCTCTGTGTTTCTTGCGGGAATATAAGGTTTCTTATCGTTTTTTACTCTTAGCTCCACGGGACTTGCAAGCTCGGAGAATTTGACTTTAATCGTTTTTCCGTCACAGTTTATTTCGGCTTCCTGCTTTTCTTTTTTTAGCTTTGCCACGTAACCTACCGTTCCTATCGACTTGATTATAACTTTTGTTCCCACCGTCAAACGTGAGCGGTCGATTTCTTCCGTGAGCACCGAACTTATGCTTTCTTCGTTGTTGTAAGCCAGCGCTTCCAGCCTTTTAAGATCGCGTTTGGCTTTCAGCAGCGCTTTTTCATCGGCGTCTTTAAGCTCTCGCTTTATTTCGTCGACGAGTTCGTTCGCTTTTTCAAGCGCGTTATTTACCAATCGTTTCGTTTCCGCCTTCGCGTTGGAGTTTATCCGTTCGAGCGCTTCGTTTACTTTCTTTTCTTTATCGGCGAGCTTTTCCAGTTTCGCTTGTATTTCCGAGCGCTCTTTTTCCGCAGTTTCCCTTTCCTCTTCCGCACGCGATTTTATTTCGAACGCTTTTTTAAGCAAATCTTCGTAATTGTTTTTCTCGTTTCCGAGAGAAGTTTTAGCTTTGTCGAGGATGATCGGAGAAAGCCCGAGCGCCGCGGCGGTTTCGAGCGCGTTGCTTGAACCGGGATAGCCCATAAGTACTTTATATGTGGGGCGAAGAGTCTGAGCGTCGAATTGCATACCTGCGTTCATGACGGCGGAATGAGTCATTGCATATTCTTTTAACTTTGGATAATGCGTGGTAATGACCGCTTTTGCCTTTGTTGCCGCGATATAATCGATAACGCCTATTGCTATTGCCGAGCCTTCTTCGGGCGCCGTGCAGCTTCCTATTTCGTCTAAAAGTATAAGACTTTCGTTTGTGAAAGACTCCGTTATCTCTTTCAGGTTTTTTATGTGGGAAGAAAACGTAGATAAATTGAGAGATATGTTCTGATCGTCGCCTATGTCGCAGAATATGCGGTCGAATACCGCCATCACGCTTCCTTTTTTGCAAGGGATGAGAATACCCGTGGAAAGCATCATGGAAAGCAAACCTACGGTTTTTAACGTTGCCGTTTTTCCGCCTGTATTCGGTCCCGATATAAGCAATATATTGAAGTCTCCGCCTACGGCGATGTCCACGGGAACCACTCTGTTACGCTCGATGAGCGGATGGCGCGCGCCTATCAGTTTAACTTTTTCGGCAAAATTGATTTCGGGCATAATACCGTCTATCGATACGGAATAGCCTGCGAGCCCCATATACATATCTACAAGTTTTAATCTTTCGTATGCGTCAGATATTTCGTCCGAATGTTCGAGTACGCGCGCAGAAAACGCTTCGAGTATGCGTTCGATTTCTCGCTGTTCGTCGCCTTCCAGCTTTACGATATCGTTATTCATTGAAACTATTTCGAAAGGCTCGATATACAACGTGGAACCGGTTGCGCTTTGATCGTGCAATAGTCCCTGTACGTTTCGTCTGTACTCGCTTTTTACCGGTAAAACGAATCTCCCGCCGCGAATCGTATAGAAATTATCCTGTAAGTATTCCGAATAGGAATTATTCCGAGTGTATGACGATAGTTTTTCCGCAAGCCTGTTTTTAAGCGAGCGCAATTTTATGCGTATATCTTTCAAACCGTCGCTTGCGCAATCGTTCATTTCGGTTTCCGAAGCAATGTCCTTGAATATGTCGCTTTCCAACGAACGGTCGACGTAAATAAAAGACAAAATCTTTTTTATGCGCGATACGTCGTCCGGTAAAGCGCTTATGTTTTCTTTAGCGCAACGCGCGCTTTTTATCAGATCCGCTACGCGCAACAGCTCGCCCATTGAGAGAGTCGCGCCGGTTTTTACTTTTTCGATAAGCGGAGCAATTTCGCCGAAATCGTCAACCCCGCGGTATCTGTATTTTACTATAAGCTTTTCGGCTTCGGAAGTAAGCTCCAATCTATCGCGCACCGTGTCGAAATTACCGGACGGCGTAAGCGAAAGCACGAGCTTCTTTCCGGGCGCCGACCGTGCGAAAGAAGCGGCACGTTTTAATATCTCGTTTAATTCGAGAGTGAGCATCGGATCGTTCAAGTTATTTTACTCCTTTTCCCCATCTGCCGTAGGTTTCGTAATTTTCGTCGAAAGATACGCCGTATTTTTCGCGAAGTACCTTTAATATGCGTTTCTTATCTATATTTCTTGCGTCTATAAGCACGCGTTTGTGACGCTGCGCCGACAATTTCGGAAAGAGATCGGTAATTTTTCCGTTTATCATTTCATAATAGCAGAATGAAAGTTTTTTCTTTCGCAACGCGAAAACGTTTCCCGTTTCGTCTTTTATAGTCATTTCGCCGACGTTCTTGCAATTGTTGCAGTTATAGCCGAGTTGTTTTGCGGGACAATGCGTAAGATTCATCAATATTTGTCTGCCGTACGCGAATATCAATTCGTCGTCCGCAAACGCGGCTTCGTAAGAAGCAATGCGCGGAAGGGCTATAACGTCGTTTAGCAAGTTCATTTGAGCGCCGAGAAGAATTCGTTTGTCTTTGCATAATTCAAGCGCATAAACGTTATTGGCAACGTATCCGTCAAATAGATCTGTGTCGAGCAATCGCTTGAGAATGTTAATATCGCCGTTTCTCGCTTCTACGGGCATGTCGAGCAATATCGGCCGCTCTATCTTTCCGACGTAATCCGAAACACAGCGCTCGGAAAAATCCCGCGGTGAAAAAATGACGATATCGGCATATTTCGAAAGCGAAACGTCACAGCCTTCGTCCAGGCATAACACGGTGCATTCCTGCGGCAATTCGTATCCCTTCAGTGCTATGTCTGAAATAGTACTATGATTTTTTCGTAAAATTCTTGTATAATTTCCTTCTATGCGCATTTTATCGCAATTATCTATTTTGCTTTTAATATTTTTCGCAATAATCGCGCTACGCGTTAAACGCAATACGTCTCCCGATCTTGCCGTACAATTTGCTTTGATTTGTCCGTGCGAACATATCGCGCCGCCTATTTCTCGCCCGTTACGCAGTATTTTGTAACCGTCGCCTTCGCACGGCGAGATACGCTTGTCCGTTTTTACGACCCCGTTTACTACCGACGAAATTGTTCCCACGTATGATCCTATGTTGTTTTGCTGTACGGGATATATTATATCCGGTCTGCTTTCGGATAAATATGCGGTAGAAAAATTACCGCGATTAAATACCGTTTCTACTGCCGTGACGTCGTAAGGCTTACCTTTCAATGCGTTTTTATATGCTTCCGTGACCGTGCCGACATATTCCGCGCTTCTCAGACGTCCTTCTATTTTAAGCGAATCGATTCCGAGCGATTCGAGTTCGGTCAGTTTATCTATAAGACGCATATCTTTTGCCGAAAGCATATATCCAGAACGCGTTTTCCCGTTCCCCGTCAGAGTATATTTTTTTCTGCAAAGCTGCATACACTTTCCTCTGTTACCGCTGAATCCCGATACGGCGGAAGAAAAATAGCAATTTCCGGAAAACGAAACGCAATGAGCGCCGTGCACGAATATTTCGGTTTCAAGTTCCGTTTGCGTTTTTATTTCGGAAATATCGCAAGGAAGAATTTCGCGCGAAAATATTATTCTGTCGAATCCCGCGCGCTGAGCAAACAACGCTCCGTAAACGTTATGCACGCCCGTTTGCGTGCTTGCGTGATAAGGAATATCCGGCAAACGCTTTTGAAGTACGCCGAGCAATCCGATGTCTTGTACTATGAAAGCGTCGACTCCGGCGTCGGCGGCTTTTACGGCGGCGCGCACGGCAGCGGCGATTTCTCCGGATTTGATCAAAGTATTGAAAGTCAGGTATACTTTAACGTTTCTTTCGTGACAATATGAAACGGCAAGGCGGAGCTGCTCGTCGTCGAAATTCTCCGCCTTGCTTCTTGCGTTAAAATCTTTTGTGCCCAGATAAACGGCGTCTGCGCCTGCCGCCACCGCACTTTTGAGTGAGGACATATCGCCCGCCGGAGCAAGTATTTCCATGATCATCTGAGAAGCGCGCCGTAAACGCTTTTTACTTTTTCGGTCGCGGCGTTTATAAGCGTGTTTATTTCCGTTTCCCCGAGAGTTTTATCTTGAGAACGGAATCTGAGAGAGAATGCCACGCTCTTAAAGCCGCTTTCGATTTGTTCGCCTTTGTATATGTCGAATAGCTGTATTTGTTCGAGATCCTGTCCGCAGGCGTTTTTAATGGTTTTCATTATATCTCCTACGTTGTATTGATCGGATACCACGAACGCAAGATCTCTGTTCACGCACGGGAATTTGGATATCGGCGCGTATTTTACGTCGGATTTTCCGTTGATAAGTAAGGTTTCGAGATCGAGCTCTGCGATAAAAACGTTACCGCCTATACCGTAGTTTTCCATGACCGTAGGATGAACGCTTCCGCAGTATCCTATCGTTTGACCGTTTACCGAAATATCCGCCGAAATGCCGGGGTGCATGAAAGGCTGAGCGCTGTAATTTATATTCGCGTTTATACCGAAATAAGAAAGCACCGCCGATACCGCCGCTTTTATCTCATAAAAATTTTCTTTCTTACCTACGAAGCCCATGGAGAGAGTACTGCGCTCATCGGGCAATTCGGCGCCTTTGATCGGAATGTACTTTCTGCCTAACTCAAAGAGACGGACTTCGTCGTTTCCCCTGGAAAGATTGAGCGCTATCGTAGAAAGCATATTATGAGTCAGTTGAGTTCTCAGCGTTGCCGTATCTTCGTTTAGCGGATTGTGCAATTTTATATAATTCCGTCTGTCGTCGTTATCGTCGAGACGCAGCATATCGCATGCTTTTTCCGGTATAAACGAATATGTCATTATCTCGTATGCGCCGAATCCGCAAAGCAGCTCTTTAATCTCGCCGGAACGTATATCTTTATCGCTTTCGCCGCCTTCCGTACAGGACGCCGTTTTAAGAAACGTGGATTTGATGTTATCGTAGCCGTAATATCTTATGACCTCTTCCGACAGATCCGCGAAATCCTCGATATCTTCGCGGTAGAGCGGAACGGTACAAACAAGTTTGTCCGAACGCGGCTTACTCTCCACTTTTATGTCCAACGCACGGAGAATTTTCTCCACCGTCTGTTTAGGTATGTCTTTCCCTATCAAAGAGCAAATGCGTTCGGCGGAAGTTTCTATAACCCGTTCTTCGGGACGCTTTTCGCCTGCGTCCGAGCAGATATCCACAATCTTCCCTGCTTTTAACTTGTATATCAAATAAAGCGCGCGTTCTCTGCCTTCGTCTACGCTCGTATAATCCACGCCTTTTTCGTATCTTGCGGAAGAATCCGAACGGAGTCCGAGTTTGCGTGAGGTTATTCTTATGCTTCTTCTGTCGAAGCGCGCCGCTTCGAGAAATACCGACGTGGTATCCGACATTATTCCCGAATATTCTCCGCCCATGACGCCAGCTATCGCAATCGGTTTAACGCTGTCGGCGATTACGAGCATGTCTTCTTCGAGTGAATATTCTTTACCGTCGAGCGCGGTGATCTTTTCGCCCTTAAACGCCTTTCTTACGATAATTCCTTTATTGATAAAACGTACGTCGAAAGAATGGAGCGGTTGACCTATTTCGGTAAGCACGTAATTCGTTATGTCGACGATATTATTGATAGGACGTATGTCCGCAAGGCGAAGACGTTTTCTCATCCAGTCCGGCGAACGTTCGATTTTTACGTCTTTTATGAGTCTGCCGGTATAACGCGAGCAAAGTTCGTCGTCTATTTTCACTTCGGGCATATATTCCCCGTCGTACTCAACCGTTTTGTATTTGTTTACGGGAGGAGTGAATTTAACTTTCATCGCTGCGGCGACTTCTCGGGCAAGCCCTACGACGGATTGACAATCGGGTCTGTTTGCGGTCACAGAGACGTCGAGGACGTACTCGTCGAGTCCGAGAACCTTGCGGATATCCGTACCGAGCGGAATATCTTTCGGAAGCTGTAACAAACCGTCTACTTCCGCGCCCTCTATGACGGTATCGTCGACTCCGAGTTCTTTTCCGCTACAAAGCATTCCGTAGCTCATTACTCCGCGCAGTTCGCCAGCTTTTATATTTATTCCGCCGGGCAGTTTCGCTCCTACAAGCGCGCAAGGCACTACGTCGCCCGTTTTTACGTTGGGGGCTCCGCATACTACCTGTAATATCTCGCTTTGTACGTCTACCATACAGATGTGCAAGTGATCGGAATTTGTGTGCGGTTTACAGCTTATGACTTTTCCGACTACGACCTTATCTATGTCGGCGCCTGCGTAAATTATGTCCTCGACTTCAAACCCTACGGAAAGAAGCGCGTCGGCAATTTCCTGCGGCGATGAATTTCCTATCGCGGCAAAATCTTTTAACCAGCATACGGGTAGTTTCATCTGTGCACCTTCCTTTAAAACTGTTTCAGAAAACGAATGTCGTTTTCGTAAAGTAATTTGATATGCGGTATACCGTGGATTATATTGGCAATTCGGTCTATTCCGAAGCCGAATGCGAAGCCGGTATACTCGTCGGGGTCAATGTCGCAGGTCCGCAATACTTTTCTGTTTACTATGCCCGCTCCGAGAATTTCGATCCAACCTGTTCCCTTACATATTCTGCAACCCTTTCCGTGACAAATCGCGCACGATACGTCGACTTCCACGCTCGGTTCGGTAAAAGGAAAATATGACGGTCTGAAACGGACTTTTGTTTCCTGCCCGAAGAAATGTTTCGCGAAACTTTCGAGTATGCCCTTAAGATCGCACATCGTTATCCCTTTGTCCACGACCAATCCTTCCAGCTGATGGAATACGGGAGAATGAGTAGCGTCGTCGTCATTTCTGAAAACTCTGCCCGGAGAAATCATTTTAAGCGGCGGTTTGTGATTTTCCATATAACGTATCTGCGCCGCGCTGGTCTGAGAACGAAGTAACGTATTTCCGCCTATGAAAAAGGTATCCTGCATATCCCGTGCCGGATGATCTTTCGGAACGTTGAGCGCTTCGAAGTTATAATAATCCGTTTCGACTTCGGGACCTTCCATGACGTCGAATCCCATGGAGACGAAAAAGTCTACAAGTCTTTTTCTTACCGCGCTGAGCGGATGAAGTTTTCCTACGGGATGCGCTTTGTCGATAGTTATATCTATCTTTTCGGCAGCAAGACGCGCGGCAAGCTCGCTTTCGTGGAGCGCTTTGCCTTTCTCTGCAAAAAGCGATTCCAATTTTCCGCGAGCTTCGTTTACGATCTTGCCCATAAGCGGCCGCATTTCCGGCGAAAGTTCGCGCATACCTTTCATGAGCTCGCTGATAAGCCCGCTCTTGCCGAGATACTTGACGCGTACGGCGTAAAGCGCGCTTTCGGAATCCGCAGCCGAAATTTCCGCGGTGCAGTTTTCCGTAAGTTTAGCGATTTTTTCTTCCATGTTTCCTCCGATTAAAAACAAAGAGTCGCCGTAAAAGGACGACTCTATCGTGTTACCACCTTTTTTCACGCAAAAATGCGTCTTATTTTCGCACTTACGGGGCGTTCCCGTGACCGCCTACTTTTTTTCAACGATCAAGCTCGACAGTGAATATCTTTTTGCCGCCGCGGCTTTCTCGCACCTCCCGAAAGCTCTCTTTACGCGGTAATGGCAAACTCTTTTGCTGCGTCGTCGCTTTTATAATTTTTTATATTATAACGCATTTCGACGCGTAAAGCAAGCGTTTTAGGTATATTTTATGTACGGCGGCGTTTATCCGCCCAAGGATGCGTTTATATCGCCGAAAGGAACGTCCCCCACTATTACGGATTCGCATATTATAACAGTGCTGCTGTTGTTAAAAGACAGAGAATATCCCGGCAGTATTATTTTCATACTGACTATTATTTTCATATACAGGCGGTGAACGGTCTGATTCATTCCCGCGTCCGAGAAATCCGACGAGAAATCGGCGTCTACCACTCCGAGATTAAGAACGTTCAATGTAAGCTCAGGACCGAGATCGGACAGAAAAGGTATTCCCGAAACGGTGCCTATCGGAATTTTTATACCGTTGCTTTCGAAAAGCGACATTTCATCTCTTATCAGCGCGGTAACCTTACGCGCAAAAAGATCGACATTAACGCTGTTGACTTGGAAAAAAGTTATTTTTCCGTTTTCGTCGTATCTTACTATAACGAAGTCCTCGTACTTCGTATTCTGTAATTGCAGGTCGGTCATATCGTCGATCGCCTTGGAAACTTTCATACGCGTGTTTTCGATGACGATATTGGTAATCAGCGGCATTATTCTCAGATAATAATATGCCAATATCGCTCCGAAAAGCAATAACAGGACGATAATTACTTTTAAAAGTCTGTGTTTTTTTGTCAGCTTATACTTCCGCACGATAATATATATTCGCACGGAAGCGTGAAAGTGCTATTTGCTTTTAGGCGAAAATACCACCGAAACTATATAGCTTGCAGCGACGGCTACGCCTACGCCGAAAGCGGTTTCCACGAGTCCGCCTGCAAATGCGCCGAGCGGACCGTACTCTGCCGCCCATTCTGCCGCGCCTTTTGCCAGCGTGGCGCCGAAACCGATTATAGGAACGCATATCCCGGAGCGCAATGCCGCCGCGAGAGGCTCATATATTCCCACGGTTTGCAATGCTATTCCTGCCAGCAAAAAAATGACCAATATTCTTGCCGGAGTCAGTTTCGTTTTTATTATGAGCAGCTGTGCCGCGATGCAACAAGCGCCGCCCGACGCAAAAACTATAAGATAATTAAGGGCATAACCCCACCATGTCTGCGGTAATAACATATCAATCGTTCTCCAATATTATTCCGTGGCTTATTGCCGGTATGCTTTCTCCCTGGAAAGACGTCGTAGGGCTCATAAGCGCCCCGGTTGCCATTAGCAATACTTTGTTGTATTCGCGTTTACGCATTTTATCAAGGATAAAAGAATTCAGAACGCACGCGCTGCAACCTGCTCCGCTACCGCCTGAATAGCAGTTTTGTTCGCGAGAGAATATCATTTCTCCGCAATCGGAATATTTCTGTCCCAAGCAGACTCCGCGTTCCGCGCTTAAATCTCGCAGTATTCTTGCTCCGAGTCTGCCGAGATCGCCGGTGAACACGGCGTCGAAATCTTCGATACTAAGACCGGTATCGTCCAAAACTGCGAGTAAAGTTTCGAATGCCGCGGGAGCCATTGCCGCGCCCATATTATTTGCGTCCGTTACGCCGTAATCGGCTACTCTGCCGATAGTAGCGGAAGAAATATACGGTCCGTCGCCTTTAATCGACAATACGCTGCAACCCGCGCCCGTTACCGTCCATTGCGCATACGGCGGGCGCTGACAACCGTATTCGAGCGGATATCTGTACTGTCGCTCGGCAGCCGCAAAGTGCGAACCCGTTACGCACGCCGCTGTTCTGTAATAACCCGCGTTTATCATTGCCGCACCCAAAGACAGCGCTTCCGTCATTGTCGAACAAGCGGAATAAAGACCGAAGTATGAAACGGGAAGCTCTCTTGCCGCATAATTCGATGAAATAAGCTGATTAAGCAGATCGCCTGCAAACAGCGCGTCGAAGTCGAAAGGTCGCAGTCCGGCTTTTTTTGCCGCGCCGGCAACTGCCGTGGCAAACATTGCCGATTCGCCTTTTTCGAAAGATCCTTTCCCCATTTTCGGATCGTCGTCTATTTCGTCGAAGTATTTTCCGAGCGGTCCGTCGCCTTCCTTTCGTCCGACTACGCTCATTCCCGCTATGATGCGCGGTTTGTTTTCGAATTTTAAAGTTTGGGATTTTGCCGTCATATCGGATCACCTGAAATCAATCAAAGACTTGCTATAACGCTGACAAGCCATACGATTGTTCCGGAAGCGGCGGACCACACTATTCCGTTAACAATCACGGGGCCTACGACGTTAAACATTTTAACGGCGGTTCCTGTTATAAGCCCTTCGGACCTGAATTCCATAGCCGCGCTCGACATAGCGTTCGCAAATCCCCTTATAGGCAAAAACGAGCCTGCGCCGCCGTGTCGGGCGATATTGTCGTATACTCCGGTGCCCGTCATTATTATTGCCGCCGTAACGAGAATCACCGAAGAGTATACAGCCGCCGCTTTATCGTCTATGGAAGGCGCCAATGCAAGTAAATTACGGAGAATTTCTCCTATAACGCAAGTCGCTCCGCCTATCGCGAACGCTTTGATAAGAGAGTGTGTAGCATTGGTCGACGGAGAAACTTTTTCGACGTACTCGATGTAAGTTTTGTTTCTTTTTGCTATTTTATCTGTCATTTATCTTCACCTTTATCAATGTTTCGGTGTCTTCTACGTTTTTGTATTCCGAGCAGACTTCTTTCCTTCTCATAGGATTATTATGTATACGTGCGTTCATTATTATGTGACGTCACAGCGATTGCGCATAAATTAAAAGAAGATTTTTCGTTAAGCTTTATAGTAGCTTTGATTCGCATAGACATTTGCGTTGAATATAATGCCGTAATAAAACCGATACTTTTACGCTAAAAAGCGCGGGGCCGTTGCAATTTTGGATGCAACAGCCCCGCTATGAATTTCAGTATTACGCTAACCTTCAAACGATACGAATATCAGATATAGTCTGCGTGTCTGCCTTGGATGATATTACGTTTTTCGAAAATATCGTTAATGTAAGCCAAAACGACTTTTTTGTTTGCCGACCATTGCGGCGCGACGAGCAGCTTTTTCGGCGGGTCGCCGGTTATACGGTGCACGACAACGTGTGCGGGAAGCAGTTCTATTGCCGAACAGAGTATATCGGCATATTCGTCCGGTTCAAGTACACGAAATTCGCCGCGCAGGTATGCGGATTCAAGATCGGTATTTTTGAGAACATGTAAAAGCTGAAGCTTTATACCGTCTGTTCCGATAGCCGCGGCATATCTTACGCTTTGGAGAATTCTATCTTTATTCTCGCCCGGCAAACCGATTATCAGATGAGTTATGACATTTATTCCTATGTCATGCAATCGTTTTACGGCGTCGTCGTAAATTTCGGTTTTATATCCGCGTCTTATATATTGCGCGGTATCTTCATGGATAGTTTGCAAGCCGAGTTCGACATAAACCGGCAAACGTTTGTTAATGCGTTCGAGAACGCGCATTGCTTCGTCGGGCAAACAATCGGGTCTTGTTCCCACGGATAAAGCGACTATCGAAGGATGCTCCGCCGCCGCTCCGAACAACCGTTCGAGCTTGTCCGCAGGCGCATAAGTATTGGTATAATTTTGAAAGTATGCGATATATTTATCCGCTTTGGTTTTAGAAGATATGCGTAATACGGCGCGCGCTATCTGCGCGGAAACGTCTCCCGTATACGGTTCCGCAAATTCGCCGCTTCCGCCTTTACTGCAAAAGATACAACCGCGCGTATCCAACGTTCCGTCACGGTTCGGACACGTCATACCGCCGTCCAAAGCAAGTTTATATACTTTTCCGCCGAATTTCCGTCTGTAATGTTCGTTTGCGGAAAGATATCTGTTTTTCAGCATTTTTCCGCTATGGTATACAGCAGCTTTTCGGTATCATCCCAACCGAGACAGGGATCGGTTATCGACTTGCCGTGCACCGAATCTCTGCCGATCGGTTGGCATCCTTCGAACAGATAACTTTCTATCATAACGCCTTTTACAAGACGTTTTAAGTCTTCGTTATATTCTCTGCTGTGGAGTATTTCGCCCGTGATGCGTATTTGTTCCTTAAACTTTTTACCTGAGTTGGAATGATTTACGTCAACAATGACGGCTCTGTTCCTGAGTTCCGTTTCCGCATACATATCATAGAGTCGCGTAAGATCCTCATAATGATAGTTCGGTATGTTTGTGCCGTATTTGTCCACGCCGCCGCGCAGGATCACATGTGCATATTCGTTTCCGTCCGTGGTTACGTCGCAACCGCGATATATAAAATTATGCGAGCGCTGTGCCGCTCTGACCGAATTGAGCATAACCGTAAAATCTCCGCTTGTGGGGTTTTTCATTCCTACGGGTATATCCATTCCGCTGGCGGTCAGACGGTGTTGCTGATTTTCCACGGAACGTGCGCCCACGGCTTCGTATGAAAGCACGTCGTCGAGATAACTTCTGTTTTCGGGATACAACATTTCGTCCGCGCACGTAAGTCCGCTTTCGCCGATAGCGCGTAAATGCAGCTTTCTTATTGCGATTATGCCTTCTTTGAGATCGGGCGCGCTTTCGGGCGAAGGTTGATGGAGCATTCCTTTGTATCCTTCTCCCGTAGTGCGCGGTTTATTGGTATAAATGCGCGGAATTATTACCAACTTGTCCTTTACTTTTTCGTTTACGGCAGATAAACGGCTTACATATTCTATTACGCTGTCTTCATGATCCGCACTGCACGGTCCTACTATGACCACGAATTTATCCGACTTGCCCGAAAAAACCGCTTTTATCTCTTCGTCGCGTTTTTGCTTTATTTTTATGAGCCCCTTATCCATAGGATAAGCGTTTTTTATGTCGTCCGGTCCGGGAAGCTGACCGTTTATATGCATTCCCATAATCGTTCTCCTTTTCTTACTGAAAAAAGAATAGCGCATGATGTGTGTTTCGTCAAGCGTTTATGACGTTTTAACGCGTAAATATTTAGTTTATTTATTTTACTTTGCAGGGTTGCAAAACTTAACGGGATATTGTATAATGTTAAAAATCGGAGGCGATATGAAAAGTATCTACACGTATTACAAAGAAAGACTGATAGAAATAAGCGGAAAAAACCGTAGCGTTTACACGCGCTCTTTCAGCAAGAAAACCGGATATGACATAGGTAGATTGCTTGAATCCGACAAATCGCGAGAAAACGAATTGCTTGAAATTCTCTGGGCATGCAAAAAGGATAAATTCACGCTGATTTCTCCGTCTATAGACAGTCTCAGAAAGGTAGTCGGCGTTTCTGCGTCTCCTCAACCGGTGGATCCGGAGATAAAAGACGAAGAAGAGAGAAAAAAAACGGAAGCGCGTAATGCGCGTCAATTGAAACAACTTTTTTCCGCAGAGCTTGAAAAGGAAGCCAATTCGGTTAAAATTCTCAGGCGCGAAGCCGAAGACATAGAAAAGGAAACCGGCAGATACGAGTTGTTTATAGGATATCCTTTCGTTTTCGGCGGAATAAAAGACGTGCTTGTAAAGGCTCCTTTGCTTTTCTTTCCTGTAGACGTTGACATATCGGAAAACAATATAGTACGCATTTCGTTAAAAAAAGGAGAAAGCGTGCGACTTAACAAAGCGCTCGTTTTCGCATACGCACAGGCTAAAAACATCGATGTTCAGGAAATGGATACCGAGTTCGACAGCCTTGCTCAAAGCGGATTGCGCTCGGTGGACGCCGTTTTGTCGTACTTGAAAAAATTCGGTATACGTATACGGCCTTCTGAGCAAAAACGCGTAAAAGCGTTTGATAAATGCGGCGAACCTTCGATAAAAGATCCGCTCGAAATCAAAAATATCTGTTTGCTTGCGCGGTATTCCCTTTCCAATTCGATTTATAACGATTATTCCGAGCTGGAAAAAAGCCGTTTGTCGAGCGATACCATCGACGAACTTTTTGACCCGCATAAAGCGCGTAAAAAGAAAAAACAGCAGCCCGACGACCATTATTTCTACATAAGCGATCTGGATTATGCACAGCGCAACGTTATCAAAAGCGTCGCGCAGTCGGGCAATATGGTCATATACGGCCCCCCCGGTACGGGTAAATCTCAAACCATAGTCAATCTTATTTCCGACGCGCTTTGTAAAGGCAAGCGCGTACTTGTGGTTTCGCAGAAAAAAGCCGCGCTCGACGTAGTATATAACAGGCTTGCGGAATTGTCCGAAAAAGCGATGTTTATCGTCGACCCCGTCAAAGAACGTCGCGATTTTTATTCAAAATGTCTGTTAAGGCATGAAGAAGTGCTCAAAAAACGAGTTACCGATTACATGCCCCGTTTTGAAGAGACGAGTTTGAAATTAGACGATGAAATTGCAAAATTACAGGAAATATCCGACACTCTTAACTTAGACGACGGATTCGGGATAAGCCTTATCGATATGTATTACGGGTCGTTTATTCCGGGTAAGGACAGTACGGAATATACCATATACGAAGCGCTTTTGCGCGATAAAGTGCTTCGGGCGATGGATTATCCCACCATGCGCGAAGCCGTTGAAATGCTGCTTGATCAGAACAAGTTGGATATTTACTACAATTTCGCGGAAAACAAGAAATTCAATCCGTTTATTCAACATTTAAAACCCGACGTTCCCATCGATACGCTCGCTTGGGCGCGCAATAAACTGAAAACTCTGACCGATACGCGCACAGCCGTTTTCGACGAAGCTGATTATCCGTTCGCAAGACAGATAATAGCGCATTACGGAGAGCTCAACGATCCCGTTAACGAAAAATTGTTTATAAAAATGCTCGCGGCTTTCGTTAATCGGAAGGAGTATAAATATCTCAGGATAAGTAAAGCGCTTTTCCCTCTCTACCCTTTTGCAAAGTATAAAATGCTGAAAGCGGAAAGCGAAGTACGCGCGCAATACGAGAAAACGAAGCGGGAAATATCGGATTTCATAAAAGATTACAATTTTCTGCTCGAAGTGCTTACTTACGAAGGTTACGCTATGGCGCTCGGCGGAATACTCGAAGGCAATGCCGTGACCCTTAACAACCTTAAAGAAGCGCTCGGAGATTATGTGCGCGTAAGCGATATGTCGCTTAGTCTGGATAATTTTTCCGGACCCGAAAAACGGATACTTAATTTTGCATACAGGCTTTCGCACGATTACGGTCAGTTCCGCAACGTAATAGTTAAATTACTCCCCCTGCGCGTTTATCACGAAATAATCAATTTCGAAAACCGCAAGAAAAACGAGCTGTCCGTTACGGTGGAGTTCGAAAGTATAAAAGGGCGCATAAATACTTTGATGAAAGATTTAAACGCCATAAGCAGAAAAATATGTGCGCTTAGTTTTATAGACGAATACAAAGAGCTTTACAATAATAGCGAAGACGCAAAAGATTATCTTTATCAGATATCGAAAAAACAGAATTTTTGGCCGATCCGTCGCACCATGGAGGTTTACGGCGATTATTTGCTTACGCTGTATCCCTGCTGGCTGTTGTCGCCCGAAAACGTATCTTCCATTCTCCCGTTGCAAAAGGATATGTTCGACCTTGTGCTTTTCGACGAAGCGAGCCAGGTGTTTATAGAAAATACCGTACCTTGCATAATCCGCGGTAAAAACGTGGTGGTAGCCGGAGACGCGAAACAGCTTCGTCCCACTACTACGTTTATGCGCAGGTATATGGGAGGCGCGGACGACGAA
>CALWBH010000105.1 GCA_944376015.1 uncultured Clostridia bacterium | reverse complement strand
CATAATAGGCTCAAACACATCAAAAACGTGCGAAACTATGCCGTTACCGATTGTATTTTCAACAAATCTACCATGAGCAAAATCCTTGCTTTTATTGCCCTCAAACGCAATGTCTCCCAAATGGAATACGTTATAAGTTAGGAGATAGCTATCGTCTGTAATATAGCTGTCTTCTTTGTAATACATATTCGCCACAGAAATAATGTCAGATTCTCCATATGTCAAATCATTCTTCCTACTGACTTTTCTGTACAACTCTCCGAACTTACGCTGTTCCCAAGGGGCGGTGAATTCGGGAAAACGGATTTCGGGATAATTGCAACCTTTTTTAGGAAACATTTTACTTAAAAAGTACTTTTTCAGCTTTTTATATTCCTCAATCAACCTTTCTTGCAATTTGATCAGCTTGTCCTGCGTTTCCAAAATCTCCGCAATCTTTTGCTGCTCGGCAAGCGACGGAATAAGTATAAATGTCTGCAAAATAGAGGCTTTAGAAATAGAAGTAACTTTTATACCAGTTGCTAATAATTTTATTTGTTTGTGATAAGCGTCAGAATTACAAAAATATCCCAACCATTTACTTGCAAACTTTTTAAGGGGTCTACATGGTATAGTATGTAAACCTGAAACTATTTTTTTATCTTGTGTAGATATTATTTCCACTGCTTTGCCTACGGTATAATCCTCAGCTGTATCGGCAAAAACTATATCTCCTTCTTGCAACAAAACTTCTTCTTTTATTTTTACATTATCGTTTATAAATGGTATGCCGTTTGCGTTTATACAATCTAAATATTCATCATATTTAATCAGTATATCGCCATAATGAATATTTAAAAAAGTACCACCGATGTAATTTAGATTAGCTCTTGAAAGCGTATTGTTAGATATAATTTTAAAAACTTCCTTAAAATTATTAACATCCCAATTATTTGGGATAATACCTAAATTAGTCTTTTTATACCCGTTAGGCACAATACCGTTTTTTATATCTTCAATTTTCTGCGTTATCGTTACATTCATTTATGGGTTCCTTTAATTTTATAGTTCCAGCGGTTTTTCTATCCAAACAATTATTATAATAATTAGCGACAAGAAAATTACCATTTTCAAATGTTATTTCACATGTTCCGTCGTGTTTAAGTAATTTATTGCCGTTTGCTCTGTTCCCAGAATTAAAATAAGTATATATTATTTTTACATTATCTTTATCTGTATTATCAATAAAAATAGTCTTACTTGTAGACACGGAAGTTTGGGTCTTTAGTATAATTTTTGCTCTCCATAATCCTACTTTTATTTCAATTTTACCATCTATTATGGTTTTATTATTATAGCTACTTTCTATTACAATATCATACTTACCATTTAATTTACATTTTTTTAAACATAGAATGTTTATAAAAAACAATATAATCGACGTGAAAGCAGAAAATGAAAAGAACGATAATATAAAGTTAACAACAAAATTAATTACTTCGTCATTTATTATTATCATACTGAAAACGAATTTATTCAGAAGAATTTCTAATAATATAGAAATTATCACAACACACAAATATAATTTATATCTATAATCTTTTGTTAATCCGTATGTAAGCATGCTTATCTCCAATTATCCGACAACCATTTGCATTTTTGAATAAATATTTTTACGTTTTCGCATTCTGACGTTTCTTTAAATAATCTATTAATTTCATTTTGTTCTACGAAATTCATATTAATATTACTTTGCAACCATCCAATAATAGAATCAATCCTTTCTATCAAATCTTTTTTGTATAAATTATCTGGAACATTATATAACATACACTCCAATCGATATGACGGCATTAAATTTTCGTTAATTACATTAAGATCGACCAAATGTTTCTTTATTTGCTTAAATATTCTTATTGTTTCTTTATAATTTCCATTTGTACGGTATTCTTGATTTTTCCTCTCACCGTTTTGTTTGTGTATTTTAGGATAATTTATAATATATTCGTTTTTATAACTATCATAAATTTTTATACCCTCTATTTGCTGATCTTTATCTATTGAACTATTTTCTTTATAAAGCCTATACTCAAATGCCGGAACTATATCAACAGGAACATAATCCCAAAACTCTTCATTTTGGTTGAATTTTATAGTTTTATTTCCCCTTTCCCAATTTATGGATTTTTGTCCCAACTTTTTTCCATTCAATCTTTGATATAAATCTTCTTTAAAATTTAATAATGAATAATCAGTCGTTCCATACTTACGATTAAATTCAATAATTTTACTAGGTGGCAATACCTGTCTTGCATTGTTAGCAAATATGTCATTAGCCAATACAACAACATCGATGTCACTATCATCTTTAATATTAGTGTGATTAGCATAAGATCCCTGCAAAAATACCGAATCAGAATTCACATCAATAATATCACCACAATAATTTTTTAATAAACCCAAAATCATTTGATAAGTATTCTGAGATTTATTATCCTCTCCACGTTTTTTCCATTTATCCAAAATCTGATATGTAAAACTCATTTTTTCTCTCCTTTGTATTATTTACTCCAACCCCAATTCTTTGAGGTATTTTTTCATTTGTGCCTGAACTTCGGCGAGTTCCGCTTCGATATTTGCGATATTTTGTTTGACTTCCTCAATATCGACAAGTTCTTCTTCCTCAAAAGTATCCACATAACGAGGAATATTGAGGTTATAGTCGTTATCTTTGATTTCGTCAAGCGTTGCGACATAGCTGTACTTGTCCTCACCCTTAAAGTCAATATCCGTTTTATAACGACGATAAGTATCGACTATTTTTGCCACGTCACATTCGCGAAGTACGTTTTGATTTTTGCCTTTTTCGTAATGCTCTTCGCCGCTCGCGTCGACAAACAGCACTTTATTGTTTGTGCCTCTGTCTTTTCTGAAAATCAGTATACAAGCAGGTATGCCTGCTCCGTAGAAAAGGTTTGCGGGCAAACCGATAACGGCGTCAAGGAAGTTAAATGATTCAACGATCGTCCGACGTATTCTACCTTCGCTCGCACCTCTGAACAATACTCCGTGGGGCAAAATTATTCCCATTCTTCCCGTTGCGTCGTCCAGGCTGTGGAGCATATGCATAACAAAGGCATAATCGCCTTTCGAGGTCGGAGGAATGCCCCAATCGAAACGACGATAAGGGTCAAGCTCTGCCGACATTTTTTCTTTTGCCCTGCCTTTATCGTCCACTACTCCCGCCAAGAAACCGCTGTCCCATTTATCGAGCGAAAACGGAGGGTTTGCGACAATGCACTGAAATTTCATCAGTTTATCGTCCTTTACGTTTCCGGGGTTTGAAAGCGTATCGCCCTGCCATATCGTTGCGTCGTCCACATTGTGCAAAAACATATTCATTCGGCAAAGCGCCCATGTCTGCATATTTTTTTCTTGTCCGTAAAGCGCGACTTTTCCGCTTTCGACCTGTTTATACGCTTTAAGCAACAAACCGCCGCTGCCGCAAGTCGCGTCATAAATACGGTCATTCTCTTTGGGTGCGACCAGTCTTGCGACAAGTTCGGAAACCTTGCTGGGCGTATAAAATTCGCCGCCTTTCTTGCCTGCGTCCGAAGCAAAATTTGCGATCATATATTCATACGCGTCGCCGATAATGTCGGCGTTATCGACCTGATCGGGCGACAGATCGAGATCCTTGAAGTCCTCAAGAAGATTTTTCAAAATCGCGTTTTTTTCTTTCACTTCGCCGAAATCGACTGTGGAATTAAAGTCTATCGCCCGGAAAACGTTATGCAGTTTTGCGCTGTTGTTTTTTTCGATATTTGCCAAAGCGATATTGATTTTTTCGCCTATGGCAACATCATTACGGTTATCGTACAGATAGTCAAAAGTAGAATTTTCGTCCATAACAAAACGCTCGCGGCTCATTGCCCGTTCTATTCGCGTTTTATCACCGCCGTACTGCTTCTCATACTTCTTCTTTGTATAGTTATAAACATCGCTGAGATACTTTACGAACAGCATTGAAAGTATATAATCCTTATACCTTGAACTGTCAATCTTACCGCGAAAACTGTCACACGCATTCCAGAGCGTTTTTTCGATATTCTGTTTTGTAGTCATTATTCATTACCTCTCTTTACTTTATCATAGATTTTATTCAATATCGCAGTATTGAATTTTTTCTTTGCTTCGATCAGTCGGCACTGCAAATCCTGCTCACGTTCCGTCAGTATCATCAGATCTCCGATTTTTTTCTGACTGCTTAAAGGTAAAAGCAAAATATCGAGATTAGCAATCAGTCCAGAACTTATCGTCGCAAACGCCGCGCCTCCGCTGCTGTTCTGCATCATCGTAATTCGGTTTTTATCCCTTCGTATTTGCCAAAACACATATTCCGGAGTAACCAACTTCCTGTTGACTCGAACAACGGCAAAATGCGACGGTATTACTATTCCGCACAATTCCTTTCTGTCTATTAAAACCACGGTATACGGAGTGCTTAACCTGATTAAAATATCTCCCGACTGCGTAAGATAATCGTCTTTCAGTTTTTCGCTTATTTCATACTGCTCAAGCTCGTTTGGCTCTATATGTCCGTCGTTTGAAACACACTTTAAGTTCAATAATTTGTATTGATACGACTGATTTGAAATTAACGATTTCTTTTTACGCGCAGCCACAAGTCCCGTTCTTACAGTTGCAATTTCACCTACTATCATAAATACCTCAATGATTATTTGTCCTGGTAATTTTGTGATAAATTAACTTACAAATATTTCGAAAATTCTTTTATATTATGGAGTATAACAGAAAAATCCGCGTTTGTCAATACTTTTTTGAAAAATTTTGTCCTGAATATTTTGTGACTTTGTTGCTTTGCGCCTTACGGGTTTACTATATGTTTAACTACTCTCAACAAACCGAAAGATAGGACTTGAACCTATGCCCTTCACGCAAAAAGGTGCCGACAAATTTCACTTTGCATAAACGTTACTCTCTCGTTATATCGGCGAATTTGCCTTTTGTTATTTTGACGAGAACGGAGCAAGGCAGTTCCGCCTGCATACCCACCTTGCCGGCGCTGACGAATATCGTTTTGCCTTCCGCGGATACGTCGAAAAAGGTGGGAAAGAGTTTTTTCATTCCGACGGGCGAACAGCCGCCGTGAATATATCCCGTAGTCGGAAGAAGCTGTTTTTGAGGTAGCATTTCCACAGACTTCTCCCCTGCCGCCGCGGCGGCTTTTTTCAGGTCGAGTTCTGACGCAACGGGTACGACAAACACGTAAAATCTGCCGGGACCCGCGGTGGTCACAAGCGTTTTGTACACTCTGTCGACGTCTTCTCCGAGCGCGGCGGCAACCTCCGTGCCCGAAAGCGCGCCGCCGTCGTATGTATGAACCTTGTAGTCCGCACATTCTTTTTCGATTATTCTCATTGCGTTCGTTTTAGTCATTCTTTTATCCTTGAATAAAAATACTAAAATGATTATACAAAATCGCAGGCGGACAGTCAAGAAAAAATTTTACGGCGCGGTCAAAACGGACGAGCGCGCAGGCATAAAAAATGATTTGATTTTTGTCGCGCAAAAGCGTATAATTTATTTGTGTTATTATCAATAAGCAACAAACCGACGTTTTTACGTCAAGTATTGCGCGCGTATACATAAAATACAGGTAAATTATTATGAAAATAAGCAAGATGTTCGAAAACAAAAAAGCGGTGTGGTCGTTTGAGATCTTTCCGCCCAAGCAGACCGCGGATCTCGGCGGGGTGCAAAAGACGATAAGCGAGCTCGCCGATCTTTCGCCCGATTACATATCGGTCACATGCAGCGCGGGCGGCAGCGGCAATTCGCGCACCTGCGAAATAGCGACTATGGTCAAAGCGTTCGGCATAGAGCCGCTCGCTCACGTCACCTGCATAAATTCTTCGGCTTCGCAGGTGTCCGACACCCTCGGAGAGCTGTCGCGCGCCGATATAGAAAACATCCTTGCGCTTCGCGGCGACCGCATCCCCGGCGCCAAGGAATCGGACGATTTTGCGCATGCGAGCGATCTCGCCGCGTTTATCCGTGCGCGCGGAAGCTTCGATCTCGGCGGCGCGTGCTATCCCGAATGCCATCCCGAAGCCGCCTCCCCCGAACAGGACATAGAAAATCTCAAACGCAAGATCGACGCGGGAGTAACTCATCTCAACAGTCAGTTGTTTTTCGACAACGAAGAATACTTCCGTTTTCTCGAACGCTTACGCGGCGCGGGAGTTAACGTACCCGTTCAGGCGGGCATAATGCCGCTTGTCAAAAAAAACCACGTCGACCGTATCATAAGCCTTTCGGGAGCCAAGATCCCGTCTAAGATATCGCGTATGATAGCGCGGTTTTACGACGATCCCGACTCGCTTATGGCGGCGGGCATAGCGTACGCGACCGATCAGATAACCGACCTGCTCAGCGCAGGCGTAGACGGCGTGCACCTTTACGTTATGAATAATTCCTACGTCGCGCGCACCGTGACGAACAACGTCTCGTCCATACTCGCGAGCATAAACAGACAATGCTGAGAGCGACGGTAAAACAGGTATTGCGGCAAGCGCGAGTGCGCGATCCCGAACCCGAGCTTGTACGCGACATAGAATCTGCCGTTGCCGAGTATGCCCGGCTATTTTCGCCGCGGCGCGTGATAAAACGCTACGAATGGAACGGGAGCGAGCTTTCGAACGGCTATGCGCCGCGCGGCAAAGACATAATACGCCATCTGGACGGTTGCCGAAGCGTTTATCTTTTTGCGGCGACGCTCGGCGACTCGCCCGATAAGCTCACTTCCCGACTCACGGAAGGGGGTTCGGCGTACAAAGCCTTTCTTTGCGACTGTATAGCCGCCGTAATGATAGAAAACTATTGCGACGACGAGTGCCTGGAACTCGCCGCGCGCGAAGGCGGAACGTTTACCGCGCGGTTTTCCTGCGGCTACGGGGATCTTCCGCTCGAAGAGCAAAAAGAAATATGCCGTTTACTCGATACTCCGCGCAGTATAGGAGTATACGTCAACGACGCCCACCTGCTCATACCGCAGAAATCGATCACGGCGTTTATTGGTCGGAAAGACGAGGGAAACGGAGAGATAATGAAGACGTGCGGTAACAAATGTTCCGCCTGCGACAAAAAAGACTGCGTATACCGCGCGGGAGAAAATGAATGAAGAAAGATTTCGCTACGTTTTTAAAAACGCAAAGAGTGCTGTTCGACGGAGCATTCGGTACCGTACTGCAAAGCAAAACGGACAAGATCGGCACCGTTCCCGAACGGCTTAATCTCACCTACCCGAAGCTTATCGCCGAAATACACCGCGAATATGCCGCCGCAGGCGCCGACGTAATAAGCGCGAACACATTCGGCGCAAACGGCGCGAAAGCGGGCGCGGACAGCGATAAACTCATAGCCGCCGCCGTAAACATCGCGCGCTCGGCAGCCCCCGACAAATTCGTCGCGCTCGATCTCGGTCCCACCGGCTTGCTTGCCGAACCCGTCGGCACGTCGTCTTTCGAAGAACTTTACGATATTTTCGCTTCCGCGGTAAAAGCGGGCTCGGGCGCGGATCTTATACTCATAGAGACGATGAGCGATATAACGGAACTGCGCGCCGCGCTGCTTGCGGCACGCGAAAACAGCGCGCTCCCCGTTATAGCGAGTATGACTTTTGCGGAAGGCGGACGCACGTTTACCGGAGTGAGTCCCGAAACGTTCGCGCTCGTCGCTTCTCCGCTCGCCGACGCGATCGGCGTCAATTGTTCGCTCGGTCCCAAAGAGCTTCTGCCAATAGCGGAAAAACTCGTTACGCTCACTCGAAAACCGATAATAGTACAGGCGAACGCGGGACTGCCCGACGAACGCTCGCGTTATGCGGTAAGCGCCGACGAATTCGCGGAGTATGCGGAAAAATTCCTTGCGCTCGGCGTGCGCGTAATAGGCGGCTGTTGCGGCACCACTCCCGAATTTACCGCGCGCTTGCGACGCGTAGTCGATTCTTTCGCCGAAAAACCGTTCGTAAACGCTTACGTTCCGCGCTCTGCGGTCTGCTCCGCGACAAAAACGGTGCTTTTGGACGGCGTGCGCGTTATCGGCGAGCGAATCAATCCCACGGGCAAAAAAGCGATGAAACAGGCTCTGCTCGGCGGAGATATGAATTATATAGCTACGCAGGCGATCGAGCAGGCGGAAGCGGGCGCGGACATACTCGACGTAAACGCGGGGCTTCCCGAGCTCGACGAAAAAACCGTTCTGCCCGCGCTCGTAAAGTACGTTCAGAAAGTGACCGACCTGCCCTTACAGATAGACAGCTCGGACCCTAAGGCGGTGGAAAACGCGCTTCGCGCATACAACGGCAAAGCGATAATCAATTCGGTAAACGGAGAAGAGCGTTCGCTGTCTTCTCTCCTGCCGCTTGCCGCCAAGTACGGCGCGGCGATAGTCGGACTGACCGTGGACGAACGCGGGGTTCCCGAGACCGTCGACGAACGTATAAAAATTGCGGAAAAAATAATCTCGCGCGCACAAGCTTCGGGCATTCCCGAGCGTGACGTTTATATCGATTGCCTGACGTTGACCGTCGGCGCGCAACAGGAACAGGCATGCCGCACGCTTGAAGCGATAAGGCGCATAAAAGCCGCGCACGAAGTAAAAACGGTGCTCGGAGTAAGCAATATCTCCTTCGGACTGCCCGCGCGAAGAATAATCAATTCCGCTTTCCTGACCGCCGCGCTGTGGGCGGGGCTCGATCTGCCCATACTTAACCCTTGCCTGGAAGAAAACATGCAAGCCGTAGCGGCTTATAACGTGCTTTCGGGCGCGGACAAAACCTGCGCTTTTTATTCGGAAAAATACGCGGATTATAACTTCACGGCGGCAACGGGCGCCGTCGCAAAAACGGTCGGCAAGTCCGAAACGGACAGTAAGGACGCGCTCGAACGCGCGATATACAAAGGTCTCGACAGCGCAGCTGACGAAACCGCGGCGCTGCTCGATTCGGGTATAAGCCCGCTCGATCTCGTAAACGACAGGCTTATTCCCGCGCTCGGCAAAGTGGGCGACGATTACGAAAAGGGCGTGCTTTTCCTGCCCTCCCTGCTCGCCGCCGCGGACAGCGCGAAAAAATGCTTCGACGAAGTAAAAAAACGTATGCCTGCCGCCGCCGGAAATAACGGCACGATAGTGCTCGCTACCGTAAAAGGCGACGTGCACGACATAGGCAAAAACATCGCGCGTACCGTGCTGGAAAATTACGGTTACCGCGTCGTAGATCTCGGCAAAAACGTCGAGCCCGAAGCCGTTGTCGCGGCGGTTGAAAAGGACCGCATACTCTTATGCGGACTGAGCGCGCTCATGACAACCACCGTACCCAATATGGCGGAAACGATACGCCTGCTCAAAGTACGCTGTCCTTACTGCAAGGTAATGGCAGGCGGCGCGGTGCTCACCGAAGACTATGCCCGCTCAATAGGCGCGGATTTTTACTGCAAAGACGTAAACGCCGACGTGCGTTTCGCGCGCGAAGTGTTCGGCAAATGAATATTTTATCGTATCGCTTCAAGGGGGTCTTATGCAAAAGACCCCCTTTTTGCGTTTTACGAACAAGCGTAAATCCTAGAACAGTTTTTTGTAAAAACCGAATTAATGTTTATAAAAACGTTTTTTGCTTTCACAAAACCGTCACGATATATCGGACGGTTTTCGATTTTCAACGGTTTTTTAGCGCGCGATGCTTGCATTTTATTCGTTTACGGTATATAATATCTAAAAATACGCCGAAATCGGCGTCAAGCGATCGCGGATCGGCAGAGCTTGGCTCGTAAAGCGGGCTTATGCCGTTAACAGCGGGAATCTCGGTGCAAATCCGTCGCAACAGTCATTACCGTAAACGCCTTCGGGCAAAGTCGGATAACCTGCCGCGGTCGATCGTACGGACTTACGCTTTCGGGCAAAAGGAGAGCGCGTTCGGAGTACGGCTTTTACACGCCGTGTTTTTGTTCGCGCCTTTCCTTCGGGAAAGGTTTTTTCGCCCTTTACGCCTTTCTTTAAAACGGCGAATCGCTTATTTTTCGCCCTTTACACGCAAATCGTTTTTTAAGGAGTCATAAACAATGAAAAAAGTTTTTACCGTTTTCGCGGCAGTCGCCGCAATCGTTACCGTAGCTTTCGGCACGCTCGCTTTTACCGCCTGCAATGCGGATGCGGATTATTTTGACGACGGCGCGGAAATGACGCTCGTTATCGCCACCGAGCCCGTAAAAGAATACAAAATCGATCTGACGGGCAAAAGCAAAAACGTGAAGGTAACCGAACTGATGGACGACGAAGGCATTCCCTACACGATGAGCGGAACCTTTATAACGAGCGCGGACGGACTTTTTCAGAGCGGCAACGTATATCTCTATCTTTACACTTCCGTGGAAAAAGACAAAAGCGTTAACGAGTGGACTACGACCATGGACTATAACGGCACTACCCTTACAACTGCGGGCGTCGGAATACTCGATTTGACCGTCGAGGACGGCTGCGTCATCTATATATGTACCGTCGTTTATCAGTTTTAATTGCGCTACTCCGCGCGGACGGCAAGCCGATATAAGGAATGAAAAAAAAGCTTGAAAAATTTTTATACAGACCCGCGGCAAAGACGGTAACGGCAGGTATAGCCGCCGCACTGCTCATAGGCGGGAAAGAAGCGCTCGCGGCGATACCCAACGTGGAGATCGTCACTCTGCTTTGCGCCGTTTACGGCTTCGTCATCGGACCGCTCTCTCTCGTTTCCGTGCTCGCGTTCGTAACGTGCGAAGGCGCTATTTACGGTTTCGGCAGCTGGACGGTCTCATACTATATTTACTGGCCGCTCGTGACCGCCGTTTTCATTCTGCTCAGACATATTCTCAAACGCCCGCGTATTATCCTTCCCACCGTTGCCGCAGTGATACTTACCGCGTTTTTTTCGGTGCTTACAAGCCTGGTCGATATCGGACTGCTCAGCGGATTTTTTACCGACTTCTGGAAGCGCTTCGCCGTCTATTATTCGCGCGGAATAATTTTTTACGTCATTCAGATATGCTGCAATCTCGCGCTGTTTTCGGTGCTGTTCGTGCCGCTCAGTCACGCGCTCGGCAAATGTCTTTCGCAAATCTTTTTAAACGATAACCGTTACGTTTTCCGCACGTCCGCAGGCGCGGAACCGGCGCCGACGGAAGCGCCGCCGTCCGAAAATTCCGACGGCGACGATAATATCCGGAACGACTGAAACGCTCTCCCCTCTGACCCACGCCCGCTCTTGTTCGATCGCAAAATATACGGGTAACGCATAAGCGGCGTTTTTTCGGACTTTTAACGCGCTTTTGACAGTTTTTGAAAATAAATCGCGGATACGTGAAAAACATAACACAAAAATATCCGATTAAATTACAAAAGTTAAAATTTTATACATTTTTGCGCTTTTGGTTTATTGTACGAATTCGCTTGACAACACATTCGAGACAAGTGTATAATAATTATACGGTTAAGGTTGGCAATACCTTGGCTTGGGTTTGTTGTTTCACGTATCGGATAATGTTTTTTTTTCGGCATATACGTTTTGTATGCAAAGCGGATAAATTGTTGCGAAAATCAAGCATGGCAAAACATAGGAAGGTGGTTTAATATGAAGAGAAAATTATCTGAATTAAACAAAGAGGAATTCAATCAGTTTCACGAAAACAAAGTGCACGGCACCGCGCTCAGACCGTTTGCGAAATATCGGACGGTAATTTGCGACAAGCTGTCCTGCATGCCCGCGCACTGGCACGAAGAAATGGAGATAATCAAGGTACAGGAAGGCAGCGGGTCTATCTGTATAGACGACAAATGGTTTTCCGTACATAAGGGAGATATAGTATTCATAAATCCCCGCAAGATACACTCCATAAACAGATACAAAGACGAAGATATGATAATCGATTCGATAATCTTCAATCTGCGTATTCTCGAAAGCACCAATGCGGACGCTTGCAGTATCAAATATCTCGCTCCCATCATAAACGGGACCAACCTTGTAACGCGCGTCATTCGCACCAAGTTCAAAGATTATCACGTGTTCGATCAGAACATGACCACGATAATGCAGGCGTACAACGACGCCATCCCCGGTTGGGAAATGGCGGTAAAAGCCAACCTGTTCTGGCTCTTTTATCATCTTTACCGTCTCGATCTCGTACACCGTGCGGAAAGAATAGACGAAAACCGCGAAAGCGAATCGGTACAGCCCGCGATAGATTATATCCGCGAAAACTACGCGGAAGAAATTTCCATAGCGAAACTGTCTTCCCTTTGCGGTTTCAGCGAAACGTACTTTATGAAGCTGTTTAAAAAAGCGACGGGTATCACCTGCGTCGACTATATCAACGGAGTGAGACTCAGTCAGGCGGCAAATCACCTGCTCGTTACGAGCTCGAGCATCATCGACGTGGCGCTCGGCGTGGGCTACAACAACGTATCTTACTTCAACCGTCAGTTCAAAGCAGTATATAACGTTACGCCCAAAGAATACCGCCGCATAGGCAGAGAACAAAGCCGCAATATCGTGAAATCGCAGAGCGAGAGCGGTCCCGCGCCCGAGCTCGGCGACGAAAGCGAAGACGGCATCGAAAGATAAATCATATATTATACACCGATACCAACCGCAAAGAAAACACTCTTTGCGGTTTTTTTATTTGCAAAACCGCGCCGCTTGCATTTTTTATTTGCTGAACCGCGCGAAACAAACCGCGCCACGAAACCGTTGCGGACTAACGGGTTTTTCATCCGCCGCGTATCTCCTTGCCCGCTTTTATTTGTATTATCCTTAATATAATGCGGGTACGCTTATACGCAAAAACGACGGCGCTTGCGGAGATTCCGAAAGGCTGGCGCGGACGCGCGCTTATACGGGCAAAAGGTTGACCGCAACGTATTTTTTTGATAATATAAAGGCGTAAAGGCGGAACGTATGCAATACCGTATAGTAAACGGCGCCGTATCGTACAACGGACAGACGGTGCTGGACAAAATAGATTTCGAAATCAAGGACAGAGAAAAAATAGCCGTAGTCGGGCGCAACGGCTGCGGCAAAACCACTCTGCTCAAAGCGATAACGGGCGAAGTCGAGCTCGAAGCAGGCACGGGCGAAGAGCCGTTCGGCGTCTACCGCGTAGGTTCGCCCGTAATAGGGCAGCTCAAACAAATAACTTTTTCGGACGAGAACGCGACAATGGAAAGCGAACTGACGGCCGCGTTCGCTCCGCTTATCGCAACGGAAAGGAAGCTCGCCGCCCTGCTCGGCGAAATAGAACGCGGCGAACGCGCGGACGCCGTGGAAGAATATAAACTTCTGCGCGAACGGTTCGAGCTCGCCGGAGGTCTGACTTATAAAAAAGAATATCTGACAATGGCGAAAAAGTTCGGATTCGGCGACGAACTGCAAAAGCGAATCGGCGAATTTTCGGGCGGACAGCGCACAAAGATAGCGTTTATGAAACTGCTTCTCACCCGTCCCGATATTCTTCTGCTCGACGAGCCGACCAACCACCTCGACGCGGATACGGTGCGGTGGCTGGAGGGATATCTGAAAAATTATCGCTCCGCCGTCGTTGTCGTGTCTCACGACCGCATGTTCATCGACCGCGTTGCGGATAAGGTGTACGAAATAGAATACGGCGAAACGCGCGCGTACAAAGGAAATTACTCGGCGTTCGAAAAGCTCAAAGCCGCCGCGGTGGAAAAACAGCGCAAGGATCGCGAGCTCCAACAGGCGGAGATCGCGCGGATAAAGCAATTCATAGAACGCTTTCGTTATAAAGCCACAAAAGCGCGGGCGGTTCAGTCGCGTATAAAACAGCTCGAACGCATGAAAATAATAAACGATCCGCACGCTTACGACGAGCGCACCTTTCGTGCCGAGCTGCAACCGCTCAGACGAAGCGCCGACGAAACGCTCGGAGCGAATACGCTTACCATCGGCTACGACCGTCCGCTCGGCACACTTTCCTTTACGCTCAGGCGCGGGCAGAAACTCGGCGTGATAGGTCCCAACGGGTGCGGAAAATCCGCATTGCTCAAAACGCTCGCAGGCAAGATCGAACCGCTGTCCGGCGACTTCCGTCTCGGCTCGGATACCGACATCGGATATTTCGATCAGCAAACGGCGCAGTCGTCGGTCGCGCTTTCGGTATTCGACGCGTTCTCGGGCGAGTTTCCGCGCCTTTCGCAAACGGAAGCGCGTAGCGCGCTCGCGGCGTTCGGCTTCATCGGAGACGACGTTTTTAAACGAGTGGCGGACCTTTCGGGCGGAGAAAAAGTCGCTTTCGCGCTGTGCAAACTCATACGCCGCCGTCCCAATCTTCTTTTGCTCGACGAGCCGACCAACCACGTCGACATCATAGGCAGAAAAACGCTGGAAGACCTGCTTTCGGCTTATGAAGGCACCGTAATCTTTGTCTCTCACGACAGATATTTTACCGCACGCTTGGCGGACCGCCTTATCGCGTTCGAAAACGGACGCCCCGAGCTATACGACTGCGGATATACCGAATACGAACGTATCCTGAACGAAAAAGAAACGGACGGCTTTCTTCGCGAAGCGCAAAGCGGCGGCGATCTCAAAAAAAACCCTACGCAAGCGGAGAACGCCGAAGCCTTTAAAGCCTCCTCGAGCGACCGCCGCACTCGCTCGCCGCTCAAGGAACAGACGAAACGGCTACGCCGCATACAAAAACTCGAAGCGCTTATCGACGAACTGGACGGCAAGCTCGCGCAGTTGAACGAAGAGCTCGCAAGCCCCGAAGTTTACAGCGACTATATCCGCATAAACGAACTGCAAGCGCAGATAGACGCGCTCAAAACCGAACAGAACGCATACGTCGACGAGTGGACAACGCTTATGGAAGCGGAGTAAGTTTTTTAAACTTACGGAAGCGCTTCGCTTATATCAATGCGTTTTTGACAAACGTAACAACAAAAGTTACGATTATCAAGGCAGAATTGCAATATTAAGCTCTTAACATTGGCAAAAATTTAATATAAGCCGTCATTATCGCGTTTGCCGCGGAAAAACGCCGCAAGCCATTCGTTTAAAAAACGATTTTATCCTGATAGCCGCACAGTTTATTCCGCGTACGGTTTTTTGTCCGTTACATACCTTGGGGAATAGCCCGAAACGCTTTTTGCGCGCAGAAGTCACAAAAAGCCTTACGGCGTAGCTTTCGCTCCGCCGTAAGGCTTGATTTTAATGAATATAAAACACATAATTAAAAGTTAATATCCGTTTGCAAAAAATATTTACTTCGTTTGCTTTTGGTAAATTACGATCTTTTCTAAATAAATGCTTTTTCTTATTTATTCAAGTCTTATTACCTCATTATCATGTAAATCAAGCACATGTGAAATATATACTTTCTCATTACATACTACAAACTCAGTTACGTCTGTTACTAACTTCTCATAAGGCTTTTTAGCTCCGAAATTTCTGTTTATTATGTTCGGTGCTATTCTGCCCACTTCACCTTTGTATGACTTATACTTGCTTCTACGTCTTTTTCCAAATAATCCCATGCTTTTCATCAGCTTATGCACGGTTTTATGATTAATATTAATGTCTTTTTGCCGTAATGCAAGTAATACCCGGCGGT
>CALWBH010000104.1 GCA_944376015.1 uncultured Clostridia bacterium | reverse complement strand
GACGTACCCGAAGACAGCGTGGGCGTGGTCATGGAAAAAATGGGGTTGCGTAAAGGCGAGCTTGTCAGCATGACTCCCAAAGGCTCGCGTATGCGTCTGGAATTTTCGGTGCCGTCGCGCGGACTGTTCGGGTATAAGTCGGAATTTCTGACCGACACCAAAGGCGAAGGCATAATGAATTCGGTATTCGATAAATACGACGCGTATCGCGGCGAAATAAACCGCCGCTCTACGGGTTCGCTCGTCGCGCACGAAACGGGAGTGAGCATAACCTACGGACTGTTCAACGCGCAGGAGCGCGGACCGCTGTTTATCGGCGCGGGCGTACCCGTGTATCAGGGCATGGTCGTGGGCGAATCTCCCAAAGGCGACGACATAACCGTCAACGTCTGTAAGCGTAAACAGCTCACCAATACCCGTTCGTCCGCAAGCGACGACGCGCTTCGCCTCGTGCCTTGCAAAAAACTCAGTCTCGAACAGGCTATAGAGTTTCTTGCCGACGACGAGCTGCTCGAAGTCACGCCCAAAAACATCCGTATAAGAAAGCGCATACTCGACACCGAATCGCGTATGAAGGAATGGGCAAAAAACAGAAAGAACAATCAGTGACAATGTTTGCGAAATATTAAAATATACGCAAGCGGCGGGACGTGCGTCCCGCCGCTTGCGGCATTTAACGTATTTATATAATTATTCTTTTTCGGTTTATTATTCTTCCGCGGTTTTTTTGCTTACGGCGGAGCGCAATTCTTCGTCGCAGGCGAGTTTGTCTATAAGCGACAGCAGTTCTTCCGTGCCGTCGAAACGATAACCTTTGAGCGCCGCAATGAGTTCTTCGGAACGTGCGTCGAGCTCCGCAAGCTTTTCGGTGAGCTTTTCGAGTTCGTTCTGAGCCAGCACGAGCGCAAGACCGTGTTTTCTGAAAAACTCCGCGTTTTCCACCTGATCGCCGCGGCTTGCCCCCTTGGGCAGGGGCACTATAAGCATAGGCTTGCCGAGCGCGCCCAGCTCGAACAACGAATTTCCTCCGCCGCGCGTCAACGCAAGATCGGCAAGCGCGAACAGATCGAATATGTCGGCGGTAAATTCCAGCGGGTAATATCCTTTGCGCGGTTGCGCGGCGTTGCCTCGCCCTCGGATGTGAACGATGTCGAAAAGCTCGGTTAGCTTTTCTATGTTTTCGTCCACGGCGTCGTTAAACGCTTTGGCGCCGAGACTCCCGCCCGTAACGAGCAGTACTTTTTTGCTTCCGTCAAAACCGCATTTTTCCGCCGCGCGCGCCTTGTTTCCTTTATATATGGCGCTTCTGAGCGGACTGCCTGTGTGAATAACGGCTTTTCTGCCGAGCGGAGGAAGGGGAAACGAAGAACAGATCGCGGCGGCGCATCTCGCGGATATTCGGTTCGCAAGCCCGAACGAAGTGTCGCTTTCGTGCAGTATCACCGGCGTTTTTCCGTGAGCCAGCACGGTAGGCAGGGAAACATAACCGCCCTTGGAAAGTATAAGCGACGGCTTGACGCTTTTTACCACTTTCCGCGCTTTGAAGTATGCTCCTATAAGTCTGAACGGGAGCGCCAGATTAACGAAAAATTTTCCGCGCGTCAGTCGCGGACAATCGACTGCGTGATAAATAACGTTTTCGTCGGCGGTCAGCTCTTTTTCCATTCCTTCGCTTCTTCCGACGTAATGCACTTCGTATTTGCTTGTCAGCCGCGGCAGAAGCGCAAGCAAAGGCATTATGTGCCCGGCGGTTCCGCCTCCGGTCAATATAATCTTCTTTTTCATACCGATTATTATTCCCAATCGCCGTTTATTATTCCGACGGCTTAGCGGCATATATGTATATTTATACATTAATATGTATTATTATACACAAGTTTTGCAATACAACGCGCGACAGAAAAAAATAAGGAAAAAACGGGTAAAAAAATTGCATAAAAACTATTGAAATTTTACTGAGAGTATGGTATACTTTACGAAGCGGGGTAACGGTTGCGCTCCGTCGGAGACGGCATTTGCGCCGCAATAAACTAACGTAAAAGGGGTACAGAGTTTTGTCAAAAGAATATAAGGCTCAGGATATACAGGTGCTCGAAGGTCTGGACGCGGTAAGGATGCGTCCGGGCATGTACATCGGTTCCACGGGCGTCAAGGGATTGCATCATATCCTTTGGGAGATAGTGGACAACTCGATGGACGAAGTCGCAAACGGATTCGGCGACAGAATAGAAGTCACCGTACATTCGGACGGAAGCGCCAGCGTGCTTGACAACGGCAGGGGTATTCCCGTGGATATCCATCCTACGATGGGGGTCAGCGGCGTGGAAGTGGTGTTTACAAAGCTTCACGCGGGCGGCAAGTTCAATAACGATAATTATAAGACGTCGGGCGGATTGCACGGCGTGGGCGCGTCGGTCACCAACGCGCTTTCTTCCTGGTTGAACGTGGAGGTTTACAAGAACGGCAAGGTATACCGCGCCGAATTCGAAAGCCGTGAAGAAGGAGGTACCTGGCACGGCGGTTGCGTAAAGATCCCTTTGTTCGAGACGGGAGAAAAAACGGACAAGCACGGATCGTACGTGCGTTTTATGCCGGACAGAAAGGTGTTCGATACCGTTAATTTCAATATAGAGACGATATCCAAAAAACTCAAAGAGCTGGCGTTTCTTAACGACGGCGTCCATATAGTGCTTACCGACGAGCGCGTGGTCACAAACGGAGTGCCGCTCAAAAGAGAGTATTGCTATACGGGCGGTATATCCGATTTCGTGCGTTATATTAACGAGACGAAAAATCCGCTTCATCCCGATCCCATTTATCTCGACGGCGAAAAAGAAAACGTGTATATGAAACTCGCGTTGCAGTATACCGACACATACAACGAAAACATATTTTCGTACGTCAACAACATACCCACTCCCGAAGGCGGAATGCACGAGACCGGATTCAAAACCGCGCTTACCCGCGCGCTCAACGACCTTGCCCGCAAGACCGGCGTTTTAAAGGATAAGGACGAGAACCTGCTCGGCGACGACTATCGGGTAGGATTGACGGCGGTGCTCGCGATAAAAATGCAGAACGTGCAGTTCGAGGGGCAAACCAAGACGAAGCTCGGTAATCCTTTTGTCCGTCAGGCGATGGATAACCTTATTTACCAGAAGCTCACCGAATATCTCGACGCACATGCCGACGTGCTCGACGTCATACTCAAAAAGGGAATGAGCGCGATGCGCGAGCGCGAAGCGGTGAGAAAGGGCAAGGAACAGGCGCGTCTGAAAAACCAGGCGGATAATTTCAATCTTGTCGGAAAACTTTCTTCCTGCACGGGAAAGAAACCCGAGCGCAACGAATTGTATATAGTCGAAGGCGACAGCGCGGGCGGCACGTGCAAGCAGGCGCGCGACCGCAGTTTCCAGGCGATACTGCCGCTTCGCGGAAAACCGCTCAACGCGGAGAAAAAACGCATAGATCAGGTTTTGCAGAACGAAGAAATAAGAACGATTATATCCGCGCTCGGAGCGGGCATAGGCGACGATTTCAATCTCGACAATCTCAATTATCACAAGGTAGTCATACTGAGCGACGCGGACCAGGACGGCGGGCATATTCGCGCTATATTGATGACGTTCTTTTTCCGTTATATGAAACAGCTCATAACGGACGGACACTTGTATATAGGCATGCCGCCGCTTTATAAAGTGGCTAAAAAAGACGTGGTGGAGTATGTATACAACGACGAGCTGCTCGAAGCCTGCAAGGCGCGTATGGGCAGGGGATGCACCATACAGCGTTACAAAGGTTTGGGCGAGATGAACGCGGAGCAGCTTTGGGAAACTACCATGGATCCCAAGCGCAGAACGCTTATGCGCGTAACTCTCGAAGACGCGGCGAATGCGGAGATACTCGTGACTACGTGGATGGGAGATTCGGTCGAGCTTCGTCGTAATTATATAGTCGAGCACGCCAATTTCAATAAAGTGGACGAATTTGTCAAAGAAACCGCAAGAGCGCAGGGCTGAACAAAGGGGATAACAGATGGCAGAAGAAAATATGGAAAACATAGCGCAGGAACGCGTAATAACCAAGAGTATGGAAGAAGTGATGCACGAATCCATGCTTCCGTACTCCGAATACGTCATACTCGACCGTGCGTTGCCGCGCGTCGAAGACGGACTCAAACCAGTTCAGCGCCGAATACTTTACACTATGCACGAACTCGGCATACGTCACGACACGCCTTACCGCAAGTGCGCGAGAATAGTGGGCGACTGCCTGGGTAAATATCATCCGCACGGCGACAGTTCGGTGTACGGGGCTCTTGTGCGGCTTGCACAGCCGTTCAATATGAACGCGCCGCTTGTCGACGGTCAGGGTAACTTCGGCAGCGTGGACGGCGACGGCGCGGCGGCAATGCGTTATACCGAAGCGCGGCTTACGGCGCTTTCGCTCGAATTGCTGCGCGATCTCGATAAGGACACGGTACGTTGGAGCTGCAACTTCGACGATACGTTAAAAGAACCGGATATGCTTCCGGGCAGATTTCCCAACCTGCTCGTAAACGGGGCGAGCGGTATAGCCGTAGGACTCGCGACTAACATCCCTCCGCACAATCTTGCCGAAACCATAGACGGCGTGTGCGCGTATATCGATAAACCGAGCATTTCTCTCAAAGAAATGATGAAGATTATCAAGGGACCGGATTTCCCCACGGGCGGATACGTCATCGGCGGAGAAGAGCTCGTCAAGGCATACGAAACGGGTAAAGGCAAGGTAACTTTACGCGCAAAACTGCACATAGAGAGCGACGATAACGATAAAAAACTGATAGTTATCGACGAGTTGCCGTATCAGGTCAACAAATCCGCGCTACTCGAAAGCATACTCAAGCTCAAAGAAGAAAAGAAAGGACCGCTTATGTTCATTCAGGACATCACGGACGAGTCTGACAGAAACGGTATGCGCGCGGTCATAAAAGTGAAGAAGGACGGCGACGTGAACGCTATCCTGAATCAGCTTTACAAAGGTACGAACCTTTCGACGAGCTTCGGTATAAACATGGTAGCCATCGCGGACGGCAAGCCTCAGCAGATGGGCTTGTTCGACATAATAGCTTATTACGTCGATTACCAGCGCGAAATAATCGTGCGCCGCACCAAGTTTGAGCTCGAAGCGGCAAAGAAACGCGAGCACATTCTCGAAGGGCTCGTTATTGCGGTAGAAAACATAGACGAAGTGGTAAAGGTCATCAAAAACAGTTCGTCGACTACCGACGCGCGCGAGCGTTTGCGCAAGCGTTTCGATCTCAGCGAAGTACAGGCGCAGGCGATACTCGATCTCAGACTTGCGCGTCTCACTCATCTCGAAGTTTTCAAGCTTGAACAGGAGCTTCGCGAAGTGCGCGCGCTCGTTGCCAAATTGCAGGCCATACTTGCGAGCAAGAAATTGCAGATGGAAACGGTCAAGCAGGAGATGCAGCAGATCAAAAAGCAATTCAAGGAAGGAAGAAAAACCGCGGTGCTTTCGGATGCGAGCGGATACGTCGTACCCGACGAATCGCAGGGCAAACCCACGGAAGAAGTCATAGTGGCGGTGAACGCTCTCGGTCAGTTGAAAAAAATGATGGTCAAAAACTTTACGATGGCGACCAAAGATTTCACCGACAATTCCACAAAGAAAGAGATATGCTCTACAATAATCCGTACCGATACGGATCACCGTCTGTACTGTTTCACCAACAAAGGCAATTGCTATAAAGTGGACGTGGATTCTATCCCCGACGGAAAATGGAGAGACGTCGGCGCGCCGCTTTACAAAATATTCCCCGGAGCGCTCGAAGACGAACGCGTGCTGTACGCGCTCAATATCGAAGACGCGTTACCTTCGGGCAGTCTGCTGTTCTACACCCGTCAGGGTATGGTGAAGAAAAGCGAATGGAAAGAACTCGGAGTGGTCAAATCCGCGTTCCAGGTTTGCAAAGTCAACGACGGCGACGAGATTATAGGCATAGAGCGTTACGAACCGGGTTGCTCGCTCATGTTCGTGACGTACAAGGGAATGTGTCTTAACGCGGATATGTCCGACATACCTTTGCAGGGCAGGATAGCCGCGGGCGTTAAGGGCATACAGCTCACGGACGGCGACAAATGCGTGTTTATACGTCAGGTCACCAACGAGGGCGAAATAGTGCTTATAACAAATCGCGGTTTCGGCAAGCGGGTTATATGCGCGGATATAGACGTTATGGGACGTTACCGCAAAGGCGTAAAGATAATAGATTTCGGAAAAACGCGCCCGTCGAACGGCGACTGCGTAGTGTTCGCTTCTTACGTAAAAGACCCGTATAAAGTGGTTATAGAGGCGGAAGACGGATATATGATGGCGTTCTCCACCGAAGACATTTCGATACAGAACAGGACACATGCCGGAAAACAGCTGTTTAAAGGCAGACTGGATATCGTCGCCGGATATATTTACAACGACGAGTTTTCGAACGGAAGTTGACGGGAGAGAAAAATGAGCGATAATCATTGTCACGGCAACGATAACGAGAGACTTAAAGCCGGTTTGCCTTCCACGGAGACTTGCAACAAGGTAGCGGCGGCTTTCGCTCAGCTCGGAGACGGAACGCGGCTTAAAATACTTTGGATACTGTGTCACAGCGAGCAGTGCGTGCAGGGTCTGAGCGGACTCGTGGGAATGTCGAGTCCCGCGGTAGCGCATCATCTGAAACTGCTCAAAAGCGCGAATCTCATCGTTTCACGTCGGGTAGGGCGCGAGATGTTATACCGTCTGGGCGACGGCGAAGAGTGCGAAAAGATACATCGCGCCATAGACGAGCTTTTCCATATCAACTGCGTAAATTACTCTCATTGCGAGCGATGAGACGATACTGCTTTTGCGGCGTTGTCTCGGCGTTGACGCGACGGTATTGATTGATAAAACACATAATTGACGGCGATAGGCACACAATAAACGTGTGCTTATCGTTTTTATAAAAACATCGGTAATAACCATGCTCGTGTTTTTCGTGATACGGCTTATGGGTAAACGTCAGATAGGCGAAATGCAGCCTTTCGAGTTTGTTATTACTCTGATACTCGCCGAAGTCGCGTGTCTGCCCATGAACGACGCGGCGATACCGCTGTATTTCGGAATAGTCCCCGTAGTCGTGCTCGCTTTTCTCGACGTGGTAATAACCTTTATCGGGCGTAAGAGCAATGTTTTCAGACGGATAACGGACGGCAGGAGCGTGCTCGTTATAGACGATAACGGTATAATCAAAGCCAATCTCGCCAAAATGAACATGAACGTCGACGACGTACTGATGAGCTGCCGCAGTTGCGGATATCCCGATCTCAGCGCGGTAAGATACGCCGTAGTCGAGCCGAACGGCAAGTTTTCCGTTATCCCGAAAACGTCCGATCCCACAAAACCGAAACCGGACGATTTTCCTTTGCCGCTCGTTCGCGACGGTAAAATATCTCAAAAAAATTTCGAATATTGCGGCATCAGTGAAAAACAGCTGAAAAAAGCGTTGGAGGAAGGCGGACTTACAGGCGTAAAGGAAGTGCTGTATATGGATGTACGTCAGGACGGAACGGTTTATGTCAGTCCGAATAAAAAGCCTTGCTATACCTGCAAAATCAAGCTGTCGGGAGGATACCGTTGAAAAAACTCATAGTGATATCTTTGCTTTTAGCCGTCGTGCTTGCGGCGGGTATAGCGGAAAGGCATTGGCAGACGGGATATTTTACCGAGCTTTCCGACTCGCTGGAAAACGCGGGAGAACTGCTCGGAAACAGTGAAGAAGATACGATGAACGAACGCGCGGTCGAAGAATTGGACAGCCTGATAAGCGAGTGGAATGGAAAGGAAGAAATTTTGCACATATTCGTCAACAGCAACGTGCTCAGTACACTGTACGAGCGTATGTTGCAGGGGCTTATTTACGCGCGCGGCGGTCAGAATACGGACGCTCGCTCCATGACCGACAGCGCGGCTTATTTTGCGCGCAGGCTCGCTTCGGACATACAGCCGTTCTGGCATAATATTTTGTAAAAACGGTTTCATTTTTATTTAACGATACCGCAATATTATGAAAGTACAAACGCTTGCAAATGAGCCGATACTGTGATACAATTTACGCGTATGAAGTTTGCGGAACTGAAAAGAACGCTCGCCGAAGGAAAGTATTCTCCCATATACTTGTTTACGGGCGACGATGAGTTTCTGAAAACGCGCGCGACGGAAATGTTGTGCGCGGGTATACCTTACCCGGAATTCAACGTCGTCGCGGCGGAGCGACCGTCGTCCGTCGAACTCGCCGATCTGCTCGGCGTATTTCCGGTCATGAGCGACAGACGTGCGGTTAAAGTAAACGTTCTTGACGAAGCGGCGGCGCTTTCCGCATATCTGCAATCTCCCGATCCGTCCTGTACCTTGATAATACGCAGTCTCGGCGGCACGTCGGGACGCGGCGGAAAAAAACGCGACGACGGACTTGCGCTTTTGACGGAGAAGGCGGAGGTTGTAGACTGTTCGCCGATGGAAGAGAAATATATTTTCTCATGGATCGCCGCGGAAGCGCGGAAGTACGGCGTTACCGTCGAAGCAGAAGCGGCTCGATTGCTGTGCGTGTATTGCAGAAATTATATGTCCGCGGTATCCGTAGAGTTTGCCAAACTCGCGTCGTACAGGTGGGGCGGAACGGTCACTGCGGAAGACGTGAAAAAGCTCGTTTCTCCGAGCGAGGATTATGCGGTCTGGCAGCTGTCCAACGCCGTAGCGTCGGGAAACGCGAGTCAGGCATACCGCATACTCCGCAGTCTCGACGAAGGAGCGACGGCGCCCGAAGTATTGTTTTCGTTGCTTTACAAGCATTTTCGCAAGCTGTTTTATTCTCTCATCACGACGGACGCGGAATTGCTTTCGAAAGAATTCGATATCAAAGAAAAAGCCATGTATGCCGTAAAGCGCGAAGCTTCGCGTTTCGGGGCGAACAGACTGAAAAAAATATTGCTTACGCTTAGCGAGTTGGATGACGAGCTTAAAAGCGGAGCGCTTGAACGGGACGCCGCGCCGCAAGTGCTTATAAGCGCGGTGATAAACGCTGATTGACCGAATGGAAAAGACTGTAAACAAGACCGATTACGGATCGGGAAAGAAAAAACGCGCGAATTTTTTTGCCCGTATAATACTCGAAAGGAAACTGCCTGTGGCTTTGCAGACGGCGCTTTTCTATTTGTGCCTGTGCTTCGGCGACTGGTACGAAATGCGCGGCGCTCTTGCGCAGCTTGCGGCGAATACGAATTTGGGAACGGGAATGGTCAATTTTTTATGCAACGACGTGACCGCTTTTCTGATCGCGGGCGTTTTCCCGTTGTTGGTGTATTTTCTTGCGACGCGGTTATCTTTTAAAATAATGAACGGTCCTTACACGCCCTCCCTCCGCGATCAGAGTTACGCGCTCCGTTCCTTTTACGGGCTGGGCTATTTGGTTTACGGCGCGCTGTCGATGATATATTTCGCATATCCCGTGATGTCGCTTTACGGCGGAACGATATTGCGCTTTTTCGTGATGACTGCCGCCGTCGCCGCATATATAGTTTTCGAATGTTATTACAGATTGCGTAAGTCGGATCGCGCGCGCGTGCTGTACGCTTACGGCTCGGTATTCGGGATCGTATACTTCCTGTATTTCGTAGCCCGACTTTTCATGCTGATAGGGGGCTGACGATGAAAGGGAAGTTGAAAAAAATATCGGCGGTCTTACTGCTGTCCTTGCTTATCGCGTTCGCCGCTGCGGCGACGGGCTGTACCGATACCGATTATTCTTCTGCGGCTAAAACTACGGCGGAAGGATATTCTGCGGAAAAAATGACGGAAGAGCTGGATGCTTTTCTTGAAAATTGCAAGGACAGAACGGCTTTATCGCGGCGCGAAACGCCCGAGGAAGGCAACGGAGAGCAGTCGGCGGCGGAGTATATTGCCGCGCGTCTCGAAACGCTTACCGGCAGACGCGGCGAAGTAATGTCTTTCAGAAGATCGGTGTACGACGACGAGTTCGATAGCGGTAACGTCGTGTTTTCCGTAAAATCGACCGCCGCGGACAATACCGAACGCGATAAAGTGATAATAGGAACGCATTACGACAATACCTACTCTGACTCGCTTATGGGCGGAAAGTACGAAGGCTACGCGTATTTCAAGGGCACAAAAGCCGAGGGCGCGATGTCAAACGGCACTTCGGTCGCCATATTGTTGCGTATGTGCGAATACTTCGCGAATATGCCGGACGAGCTTGACGTAGACGTTGATTTCGTTTTTTACGGAATGGGTTGCATAGATTACGGCGGAGCAGAGAAGTATTATGAAAGCCTGGGCACGTCGGGCAGGGAGGATATACGTCTCGCCATCACTCTCGATAACATAGGCGGCGATAATCTGTATATGTATTTTGACGAAACGCCTACTGCTTACGGCAAATTCATCATGGGCGTATCGAAATCGAGCGGTTATGAAAATTACGTGTCGGAACCGCCCGCGACGCAGGTGGATCTGCCGATCAAGACGGTTGATTCGTTGCCTTATACCCCTTACGAACTGCTTAACGAAGCTTCGGTATATTTTGACAACGAAAACGTGTGCGTAGTGACGTCCGGCTCCGACAATACGTTTTTGCTTTACAAACAGGACGGGTACGGCAAAGCAAAGCTGAGCGGCACGTCTTCGGACACGCGTAAAGAGCTTTCAAGCGTTTACTCGGATTACGCGGAACAAATGAGCGTGGTAGCGGATCTGCTTACGAGATGGATCAAGAGCGACGGCTTCGCTGCGGCTTGCAGCGAAAAGTCGGGGTCTTACGGATTCTGGACGAGCACGCTTGCCGCGTATATAACCTGCGCCGTGCTCGGCGCCGTGCTCTTCGCGGTGACGATAATAGTGGTTTCTCGTCTGCGTAAGAAATACGCGGAACCGGAGCTGAAACGCAACGTGAAAATAGCGGTGTTCGGAATGGATTACGAGGAACCGAGCGACGGAGACATATTCTTCGATATACGTTCCGCCGACGATCCTTTTTCCGACGCGTTCGACAAAGATGCGTCGGGTAAAGACGGTTCGGACGATAAAAAAGACGACTAACGTAGCTTTACGTGCGGGAGCGGGAACGCTCCCGTTTTTTATGCTCGAAAAAAAGCGCGCTTATCGACTAAATATCGGCGAAGCGGTATCGAAAAGCGGTAAACAAGATAAAATTATATAAAAAAGCGCAAGTAGCCGCATAAAAACTATTGAAAAAAAACAAAAAAAGTAATATAATGATTAGTAAGATGAAAGGACCTATCGAAAAAGATACCGGCAAAAGCAAGAACGCGTTCGTAAGATTCGTAAACGCGGTTTTTGTCAAGGATATTGCGTACAAGCTGCTCGCGCTCGTAATAGGCGCGTTTATTTGGGTGATAACCGTCGGACTCGGCGTGGTAGGCGGCAGGGAGATAAACAGCGCTTCGGAGTTTTTCTCGTCCTTTGCCGAAAACCTGAAGGAAGAATTTTCCTCCGTCGGCAAGGTGATAGTCAGCGTTTGCGATATTTTCCTGCTCGTATGTCTGGTCTATTTCATCATATATTTCCTTAAAAAGAACAACGCTTTGCCCATAATCAAATTTTTCGTGATAATAACTTTTGTGGGCATAGTGCTTACAAGCTCGATATTCGATTTCCCCGTTATGGGCAGTATGTTCTCTTACGGCGTGCTTTTCATATTCATTGCGATACTGATTATGTTTCCGCAGGAGCTTCGCCGCACCATGTGGAAGCTTGCGAGTAAAACGGGCAGTATGGATACTTTCAACGTCAAATACGACTGTACCGAAGAAGAGCTCAGGGAAACGGTTTCCGAAATAGTAAAAGCGGTGCTCAGTATGTCCAAGGATAACGTCGGAGCGCTTATAGTGATAACGACGCAATCGGTGCCGCAGCACATTCTCGAAACGGGAACCGAGCTCGGCGCAAAAGCGTCTCAGCAACTGTTGGAATGTCTTTTCAATACGGGCGCGGATCTTCACGACGGAGCGGTGTTCATACACGGCGACAAAATACTCGCGGCAGGTTGCTTCCTTCCGCTTTCGCAAAACCAGTCTCTTCCCAAGGAGCTCGGCACTCGTCATCGCGCCGCGCTCGGGCTCAGCGAACAGTATAACGTGCTCACGATAGTGGTAAGCGAAGAAACGGGCGTTATAAGCGTGGCGTGCGACGGCAGACTCGAGCGTTATTACGACGCGGAAATGCTTACGGACGTTATCGAACAGACATACGGACTCAAAGCGAACAGAACGGTTAAGAAAAAGTGGAGAATGAAGAGAAAAGGTGAAGGCAATGAATAACGCGCTCGTTTTCGGTAAATTTCTTCTGCCCGCCGACAAAACCGTTTACGATACATGGCCGGTGATAGCCTGCGATCAATACACGTCTTCTCCCGAGTATTGGGAGAGCGAGTACCGCCGTATAGGCGACGCTCCGAGCACGCTCAAACTCATTTGCCCCGAAGCGTTTCTTTCAGATTCGGATCGTATAAACCGGAGTATTTATAAGACTTCCCGAGAATATCTCCGCGATATTCTGAAAGAGTATAGCGGCGGAGTGTTGGTGAAACGCACCGTCGGGGATATCGTGCGTTACGGTCTCGTATGCCTTGCCGATCTCGAAGAATACGACTATTTTGCGCCTTCCGGCGCTATACGCGCTACCGAAGGCACGGTTGTGGAAAGAATACCGCCGCGTCTTGCGATGCGCGAAATTTCCGCGCTTGACGTTTCCCACGTAATATGTCTTATCGACGATCCGCAGCGTACGGTCATCGAACCGCTTATCGGAAAAGGCGAACCGCTTTACGAAGTCGATCTCGGCAAAGCGGGAAAGCTCGAGGGCAGACTGATCCGCGTCGCGGACGGAGCGACCGCCGCACTGTCGGCGCTCGGCAAAAACGCGGCTGAAAGCGGCAGACCTTTTGTGCTCGTAGGCGACGGCAATCATTCGCTTGCCGCGGCGAAAGTGCTCTACGAAGGATATAAAAAAGCGGGCGACGCACGGGCGGAAAACGCAAGATACGCGCTCGTGGAAGTGGAAAATCTGCGCTCGGACGGGGTGGTTTTTCATCCGATACACAGGGTGATTTACGGCGGCGACGTCACTCGGGCGCTTGCGGAAGGGCTCAAAGGGGAAGGTAGCGTGCGCGTGTGCACCGCGGAGGGAGAAATAACGCTTTCGGCTCCGTCGGACGCGGCGCAGGCATACAAGAGCGTGCAGAGCATTCTCGACAGGTATTTGTCCGAGCATAAAGACGCTCGCATAGATTACATACACGGCGACGAAGAAGTGCGCAGACTGTGCGCGGAAGCCGGCGGTTGCGGAGTGCTTATGCCGTCGCTGGACAAAGACGGACTTTTCGGATACATAGCGGAAAACGGCGTATTGCCGCGCAAGTCTTTTTCTATGGGCGAAGCGGACGAAAAGCGTTTTTATATGGAATGTCGGAAGATATCCGACGATTGACGAAGTAATAAATTTTATCCAAAGGAAATCTATATATGGTAAAAGCACTTAAATTCGGCGGTACGTCAATGGCTAACGCCGAAAGCATAGGCAAGGTACGCGATATAATCGTAGGCGACGCGGAAGCGCGGTACGTCGTCGTTTCCGCTCCCGGGAAACGCGAACCGTCGGACACCAAAGTTACCGATATGCTGATATCGCTTTACAAAGAAAATACGGTTAACGGAAAGAAGCGTATTTTCGACGCGATCGTGAAGCGTTTCGACGATATAACCGCGGAACTCGGCGCGAACGTCGATCTTGCGGCGGACTATGCTGAGATTTATGAGCACTCGGTCGGAGAGAACGCGTCTTACGATTATATCGTCAGTCGCGGCGAATATCTTTCGGCAAAAGTGCTCGCCGCGCTTATAGGCTACGAATTCGTGGACGCCGCGGAGATAGTGCGTTTCGGCGCGGACGGACGGTTGGACGCCGAGCTTACGCGCTCATTGGCGTCGGACAGACTGCGCGTAGCCTACAAAGCGGTAGTGCCCGGCTTTTACGGCACGGACGCGGCAGGCAACATAAAAGCTTTTTCGCGCGGGGGGTCGGATATTTCGGGCGCCATTGTCGCGGAAGCAGTCGGCGCGAGAGTATACGAAAACTGGACGGACGTGGACGGATTCATGGTCTGCGATCCGAGAGTCGTGAAAAATCCCAAGCTTATCGAAATGGTAACGTACAGGGAACTGCGCGAGCTTGCGTATATGGGCGCGAGCGTGCTTCATCCCGAAGCGGTTTTCCCCGTCAATAAATCGGGAATACCGATAAATATCCGCAACACGTTCAACCCGTCGGCGAAGGGCACCATGATAGTGTGCTACGAAGATCTCGAAAACGGAAAATTCACTCGCGAAAACAACGTTATAACGGGTATTGCGGGCAAAAAAGATTTCGTGGGAATATTCATACAAAAGGAAATGATGAATTCCGAGATCGGTTTTGTCAAAACCATAATGGATATACTCTGCGAAAACCGATTGAGGTTGGAACATCTGCCCACGGGCATCGATACCGTAACGTTGATTCTCGATACCGCCGGGGTGAGCGACGACGTGCTCGAAAACGCGGTAATGCAGATACGCGAAAGATGCGAGCCCGACACCATAGAGGTGCACAAAGGTCTTTCGCTCATCGCCGTGGTCGGACACGGTATGAGCAATACCAAAGGAACCGCTTCTCGCGTGTGCGGCAGTCTGTACAAAGCGGATGTAAACATTAGAATGATAGACCAGGGTTCGAGCGAAATGAACATAATCATCGCCGTGGAAAACGAAGATTACGCACGCTCTATTTGTGCGCTTTACAGCGAATTTATCGGCTGATAGCGCTTTATAATGACACCGATGGTATTACGATGCCATGGGAATAAAAGGAATAGGAGATGACCGATAAGCACCTTTTCGGTCATCTCCCTTTATTAATAGGTATTCGGATATAGCGAGCGTTCAAGTATTCGGATGTCGAACGTTTGCGGACGTTTCGGTTTTTATTCGCGGAAAAAAGGCGTTTTGCGGGTAAGCTTTTTCGGCGCGAAAGCGAGGGAATTTTTTCGTCGATTGACCGAATAATGCAAAGAAATAACAGTTTAGGTAAAAATAATACAATTTGGAAAAAGCGTATTGACGGATACCGCGACATATAGTATACTTTCGCTCGGACGGGAACTCACGGGTTTTTGTCTGAAAATCATATAAACGGGGTATTGTAATGAAGAAGAAAATGTCGAACAAAGTGTACGTCGCACTGAACGCGCCTTTCATGTTAATCGTACTGGCGTTGATGATAGTGCTTATCGCCGTTGCGGCTGCGTGGTCGGAAGTCATCAGTATTTTTATGCATGGCTACGGCTTTAACGTTAACGAACGCAGTGAGGAGATCATAGACGAAGGTCGCGCGCTCGGCGAAGAGATTGTCGACGAAGGCATAGTGTTGCTTAAAAACGAAAAGGACGCCGAAAGCAATAAGGCGGCGCTTCCTCTTACCGAAGACGAGATAAAGAAAGTCAACGTGTTCGGTTGGGCTTCGATAGACTGGATCGCGGGCGGTTACGGCTCGGGCTTCAGCAATACGTCGCTCACCAAGATGAAACTGTACGAAGCGCTTGACGAAGCCAAAATCGAATATAACAAGCAGCTTCGCGATATGTATACCAAATTTTTCGCGCAGTCGGCTACCGATTACGGCAAGACCTGGGACGAAAAGCGCGGCGACATATCCATACCCGATACCAAAAAATTCAGGCTTCACGAACCCAACGCGAATTATTATACCGACGACGTTATAAACAACGCGAAGCAGTTTTCCGACGTTGCGATAGTCGTGCTCGGCAGAGTGGGCGGCGAAGGTAAGGATCTTCGCGCTTATCAGACCAAGCAGCCGCAGAAAAACGGTAGCGACGAAGAGATCAAGGCGGAGGACAGACATTATCTCGAAATATCCACCGAAGAAGAGGATATGCTTCGCGCGGCTAACGCGGCGTGCGACAAAGTCATCGTTTTGCTTAATAATTGCAACACCATGGAACTCGGATTCCTTGACGACGAACAATTCGGGATAGACGCTTGCATGCTCGTCGGCACGACGGGGCTTACCGGCGTACGCTCCGTAATAAGCGCGCTCAAAGGCGAAGTCAACCCTTCGGGCAGAACGGTGGACACGTATGCGTATGACCTTACGAAGTCCCCTTCGTTCGTAACGTCTACCGATCAGGGCGTACTCAGTTACACCAACGGCGGCGGTGGCGATTACAATTATTATTCCTGGTACGTGGATTACACCGACGATATCTACGTGGGATATAAATATTACGAAACCGCTTATGCAGTCAAAGAGGCGGATCAGACGGGCAGCGGAGAAGAATGGTACGAAGATAACGTGCAGTTCCCCTTCGGCTACGGACTTTCGTATACCGATTTCGAATGGACGGTAAAGAGCGTTACTCCCGCCGCTAACGGAACGCTTCCCAAAGACGGAAAAATCGAAATTCAAGTCGAAGTCAGAAACAACGGCGATAAGCCCGGCAAAGACGTCGTGCAGCTTTATTACAGCGCGCCGTATATCGACGGCGGAATAGAGAAGTCGGACGTCGTACTCGGAGCATTTGTGAAAACGGATATAATCGAGCCGCAGGGCACCGATACCGTTACGCTCGAACTTTACGTTCAGGATATGGCTTCCTACGACGCTTACGGAAAGAACGCGGGAACGCATACGGGCTACGAGCTTGACGCGGGCGCGTATTCGATAACGCTCAGAACGGACGCGCATACGGTCGCTTCCTGCGCGAACGCCGAAACAAAATATACGATAAACGAAACTTACGAATACGATAACGACCGTACCAATACGAAAGGCGTGATAGAAAACCGCTTTACGGGCGAGGATATCGACGAGAATACCGTGCCCATCGACGGTTCGAAAGAAACCGTTGCGCCCGTATATCTGTCGAGAAGCGATTGGGAAGGAACTTTCCCTTCCGAAAGAAAAGCCGCGAGAGCGGCTACCGACGAAGCGCTTAAAATCTCCAAAGACGACGGCGCGGGCGAGGAAAGCGGACTGAAAAAGCACACCCAGGGCAAGCACGGAAGTCTTACCGTGCAGGATATGCTCGGAGTCGCGTATGACGACGAGAAATGGGACGAACTGCTCGACCAGGTAACCTATGCGGAAATGACCAAGCTTATCACGACGGCGGCGTTCAAGACGGCGGAAGTCAAGAGCGTAAAGAAACCTTCGATAGTCGATCTCGACGGACCGACGGGGCTTAATACGAGAGAAGCGGGAGACAAGAACTCTTCTTTCGTGGCATATCCCAACGAAACGCTTTTGGCTCAGACCTGGAACGTCGAGCTCGCTTATAAAATGGGTAAGCTCGTCGGCGAAGAAGGCAGAAACGCGGGCGTATGGGGCTGGTACGCGCCTTCGGCAAATCTTCACCGCAGTCCTTTCGGCGGCAGAAATTACGAATATTACAGCGAAGACCCGCTCATCTCGGGAATGTTTGCCGGCTATACGATAAAAGGCGCCAAGGAAGAAGGTATGTACGCGTATCTCAAACACTTTGCCGCTAACGAAAACGAAACGCACCGCGAAGGACTGTTCGTGTGGCTCACCGAGCAGAACCTGCGCGAGAACTATCTCAAAGCGTTCGAGATCGCGCTTAAAGTAGGCGACGGCAACGCGGTCATGACGAGTATGAACAGACTCGGCGCGACCTGGGCGGGCGGCAGCAAGGCTCTGCTTACCGATATTCTCCGTCAGGAATGGGGATTCGAAGGCAGCGTCGTTACCGACTGGGTAGGCGGATATATGCCCGTCAATCTCGGTCTTAAAGCGGGCAACGATATCTGGTTGCACAGAACGGGACTCAACCACGTAGACAAATCAAGCGACACGTATTATTACTACGCCCGTCAGGCGACCAAAAACGTGCTGTTCACTTATGTGGATACCGAACAGGCGAGACTTGACGCGGGCGGAGAACCTGCGGACATAACGAAAAATCCCGTTACTCTCAGCTATACCTGGGTGTGGCTCATAGTGGCGATAGAGCTGGTATTCGCCGCGGCGCTCGGAGTGTGGATATTCTTCGTCGTCAGACGCGTCAGAAAAACGCTTAAAGCCGGCGTATAACAAACGACAAATAATATGATTTTCTGAAATATCGCCCGCGTCGTTAAGACGCGGGCGATAATTTTGTCCGGCAGTTATGTTTACGATTTTGTCGCGTAAAATTTTCCGATAGCGGCGGTTTGTTTACCCGAAGAACGTTTCGGGTACTTTCTTTTTACCGCAAAGAATTTCCATGTTTTCGAATATCCTGTCTTCGCTCCAATCCCACCATTTCAGTTCGAGCAGCCGTTTTACGGTATTTTCGTCGAACCGTATTCTTACGACTTTGCACGGATTGCCTACGGCGATTGCGTAGGGCGGAATGTTCGAAGCCACCACCGCATTTGCGCCTATTATCGCTCCGTCGCCTATGTGGACGCCCGGCAGTACGGTAACGTTTTGACCGATCCACACGTCGTTTCCGACAACGGTATCGCCTTTGAGCGGGAGGTCGGAAAGATCGGGCACGCACTTTTCCCAGTCGCCGCCCATTATCCCGAAAGGATATGCGGTAAGACCGTTCATCTCATGATTTGCGCCGTTCATAATGAATTTAATGCCTGACGCAATGGAGCAGAATTTGCCTATTATGAGTTTATCCCCGATGAAGTCGTAATGGTGCGTTACATGATCTTCAAAGCGTTCCGAGTCGACGGGATCGTCATAATAGGTATAATCTCCGACTATTATGTTGGGGCGGGTTATCGTGTTTTTTATAAAGCAGATGCGCGGAAGTCTTTTTACGGGGTGTATGGCGTTCGGGTCCGGTCTCATATTTTCTCCTTATATTCATTGATTATTAGCTATAGGTCGCGGTAATAGTTGCGGTTCGGGCAGGGAATACGAAAATGCCGCTCATCGAGCGGCATTTTACTTTTACTTTAATCGTGCGTGTTGTCGATTACTCTGCAGATTCTTCTTTCTTGGCTTTTTTAGCGGGCTTCTTTTCTTTTTTCACCGCGGCGGCAGCTTCTGCCTTGGCTTTCTTTTCCGCTTCTTTCGCAGCCGCTTTTTCCTGAATCTTCTTCATGGCTTCCGCGCGCTCCGCTTCGGCTTTCGCACGTGCGGCTTGAGCTTTTTCCGCCGCGATGGTCTTATTGTCTTTCTTGATGTCTATGACGATTTTACCGCTCTTTACGCCCGACAGACGAGCCGAAAGACGCGATTTTTTATTCGCGGCGCAATTCTTGTGTATGACGCCCTTGGAAGCGGCTTCGTCGATCACGCTCATGATGTCGGGAAGCATTTTTTCCGCCTCTTCGATTTTAAGCGTATCGATGGCGTCGTTAAACTTTCTGACGGCGTTTCTCATTTTGGAACGCAGCATCTTATTTTCGAGAGTCTTTTTTTCGGTTACGAGCACTCTTTTTTCTGCTGATTTGATGTTAGGCACGATATATTTCTCCTGATCGATTTTTTTAAAATTACATAGTGAAAAAGCATTCTTCACTTGAACCGTTTTATTTTATCATAAAAAATCGTGTAAAGCAAGCAAATAATTACATATTTTCGGCGCAAAATATCAATAATATGAAAAATTTTCCGCGTAGCGACCTGGCAAGCGAAATAATCGGAGTAAAAAAACCGCGTTTTGACGGCGTGTGCAAAATAAGCGAGATAAAACTCGACGCGGCGGGAGCTTTAAAATACGGTAAGAACGAAGGAAAATACGTCACGGTGGAAACGGACGTACTTCTCGACGGTACCGCGGAAGAGCGTTATAGGCTGTCGCGCGCAATAGCGAACGAGATACGTCGCCTTGCGCCCGATCTTTCCCGCGTTCTCGTGGTAGGTCTCGGCAACCCCGCAATGACTGCCGACGCGCTCGGCGCGGAAACTTGTTCGCGACTGGAAGCGGGCGACGGACTGATGTGTATTTCTCCCGGAGTTTACGGAACGACGGGCGTGGAAAGTTACGACGTGGTTAAAGGGGTTACCGACCAAGTCCGCCCGACTGCGGTGATCGCCGTGGACAGTCTTGCCGCGGCGGCTACCGTGCGCGTGGGGCGCGTGTTTCAGCTTTGCGACGCAGGAATCACGCCGGGCAGCGGAGTTTCCAACCATAAAAAACGCCTGAGCAAGCAGACTCTCGGCGTTGACGTTATCGGAATAGGCGTGCCGCTCGTGGTATATGCGTCCACGATAATACGCGACGCCGGCGGCGACGAAGAAGGCTTCGAGTCTTTGATCGTAACGCCCAAGGACGTGGATGTGTACGTTGCGGACGCGGCGGAAACGATAGCGGCGGCTATAAATATGCTTTGCGCGTAAAAGCCGTCGGTTATGATAGCGGCGCACTCGGCGCGCTCATTTCGGCTTATGCGGCGCGCTAACCGTCATAAAATCCTTTTCTGTCATATAAATTATAATATGCTTATAGGATTTTTCGACAGCGGCGTAGGCGGATTGACCGTAATGGCGGAATGTAAAAAGCTCCTTCCCGACGCCGACTTTCTCTATCTCGACGATTCGTCGAACCTGCCCTACGGCGATAAAAACGACTCGGAAATAGAAGCAATTTCGCGCCGCAACCTTTCATTGCTTTTTTCTGCGGGTTGTGACGCGGCGGTTATAGCCTGTAATACAGCCACCTCGGTCTGCGCGAATAAAATGCGCGAAGAATTCGCAGGCAAAACAATACTCGGACTCGAGCCTGCCGTAAAACCCGCCCTTACCGAAAACGAAGGGCGGGTGATATTGCTTGCCACTCCGGTCACTGCGCGCCATCGCGTTTACCCCGCGCGCGTGGAAGTCATAGTGAAGAAAACGCTTGCCTCGGAAGTGGAAAAAGCGTACGGCAGTCCCGAAAGACTGCAATCGCTCGCGGAAAAAGTATATGCGGAGTGCAAAACGCACGGCGAATTTTCCGCGATCGTAACGGGCTGTTCGCACTATGCGCACTTGGCGCCGTATTTTCCGTGTAAGGTTTATGACGGCGCGGCAGGCATAGCCCGAAGATTGGTTTCGCTTATCGGCAACAACCGCAAATGAGCATCACCGCGAGCAACGTGCAGGGATTGCAGCAACAACCGCATCCGCAATTTCGGTAATTTGCGCAGTTTCTCGGTTCGGGACGGCAGGGCTGACCGCAGTCGGGACGGCAAGGCTCGGGAGGGCACTCGCATCCGCAGTTTCTCAGACATTTCTTTTGTTGGCAACGGCTTTCATAACATTCGCCGCGTATCATTTCGCGGCAGTGATCAAAGTACATAATATGGCTCCTTTTCTTATGTTGGGGACGGCATGCGTTTAACCTTTCCGTCCTTACTTTCATTATATTGTTTTTATCGAAAAACCGTTAAAAACGCTTGACAAAAAATTTTTAATTGATATAATATAATTAATAATGATTATCATTAAGAAAGATAGTCGATTAAAATAAAATCAAAAACAAGGAGAATAGAAAAAATGAAAAAATGGGTTTGTCAGGTATGCGGATATGTACACGAAGGGGATACCCCTCCCGAGAAGTGCCCTCAGTGCAAGGCGCCCGCTTCCAAATTCACGGAGCAGAAAGGTGATATGACCTGGGCGAGCGAGCACGTCGTCGGCGTTGCGAAAGGCGTTGACGAAGAAATAATCCAGGGACTCAGAGAGAATTTTAACGGCGAGTGCTGCGAAGTGGGTATGTATCTTGCGATGGCGAGAGTCGCTCACCGCGAAGGCTATCCCGAAATAGGTCTTTATTGGGAAAAAGCGGCTTACGAAGAAGCCGAGCATGCGGCTAAGTTCGCGGAGCTTCTCGGCGAAGTCGTTACCGATTCCACCGAAAAGAACCTTTCCATGAGAGTGGAAGCGGAGAACGGCGCAACGGCAGGCAAGACCATGCTTGCAAAGCGCGCTAAGGAGCTCGGACTTGACGCTATCCACGACACCGTTCATGAAATGGCGCGCGACGAAGCCCGCCACGGCAAAGCGTTCGCAGGACTGCTCAAAAGATATTTCGGCAAATAATATCGAAAAAGCGATACATAAGAAAAACGACGGGTAATGCCCGTCGTTTTTCGTTTTACTCCCGCGTTTACGGTAAAGAAACATTGCCCGATGTCGCGTTTTTCAGTTCGTCCGGATACTCGACTTTTGTTTTTCCGACTTTGGATACCGTATAAATTTCGTCTTCTATATCCATATAAAGCATACCTTGCCGATTATTTCGACGTTGAGATCGACTATATCGTCGGAAGAAAGGATTACTAAGCGGATTGCGACGGATTAAAACGTTTACGCTTGAAGTCGCTAAAATTTACGGTGCTTTTACGCTCCCGCGCCCGCGCAGATACGGGAAGCAAGCAGCATAAGATCGAGCACGTCGCTACCCGAAAGGGAGTAGAACACGACTTTGCCCTGTTTTTTGCATTTGACTATGCCTGCCGCGCGGAGCAGTCGGAGCTGGTGGGAAAGCGTGGTCTGATTTATGGACAGCAGCGACGACATATCGCTCACGCACATTTCGCATACGGACAGCGCGGAAATTATCCTGAGCCGACCGTTATCCGCGAGCGCGCCGAGGACTTCGGTTATTTCGTCGAGCGCGCTCGTTTGCGGCATATATTTCAGAACGAGCGATTCGGTATGCGGATCGAGCAGTGTGGTGAGTCGTTCTCTGTCGGGTAAAAAAGTTTCTTTCATTATCATAAATAAATGATAATATATTCACGGCGTCGGATATTGCCGCATATAAAAGTATCGTGACGAATAACGGCGACATTTTCAGGCTTTTGCTGCTTATGCTGCTTGTGCTCAACGACAAGGGCGACGGGTGCAACGTGACGGGAACGCTCAATACCATGATGATAATGGCGCTTTTGGCGGGCGACGGCGGCAGCGGCAACAACAACGGCGGCGGCAACGGGGTATTCCCGACTTAAAAAGGGTGCGGTACGCGGTTTTTACGGCGCGTCTTATTTGCAAGGCGCGTTTTTCCTTATACACTTTCTCCGCGAAGGGCGGTTATTAGTTGCATTTCAGTCGGAAAGTTGGTATTATATCTCTATGGAATTGGCAATAGGAAACGAATGGGATAAAGTGCTTGCGGAAGAAAAGGACAAGCCTTATTTCGCGGAGCTTGAAAGGTTTCTCGAAAGGGAATACGCGGAGTATACGATATATCCGCCGCGTTCGCTTATTTTCGCCGCGCTTAAATACGTGCCTTATAGCGACGTAAAAGTCGTTATAGTGGGTCAGGATCCTTACATAAACCCCGGACAGGCGAACGGGCTGGCGTTCGCGGTGGGTCACGGAGTAAAACTTCCGCCGTCGCTCGTCAATATTTACAAAGAGTTGTCGTCGGATATCGGCGCGGACATGAGCGGAGAAGCCGGAGATCTTACCGGTTGGGCGAGACAGGGAGTGCTGTTGCTCAACGCCACGCTTACCGTTCGTGCGGGACAGTCTGACGCTCACGCGTCGTGCGGCTGGCAAACGTTTACCGACAGCGTGATAAAGAAACTCGGCGCGCGGGAAAAGCCGTTGGTATTTATACTTTGGGGAAGTAAGGCGCAGAAAAAGGAGCAGTACATATCTCCGCGCCATTGCGTTATAAAGAGCGCGCACCCGTCGCCGCTCAGCGCGTACAACGGATTTTTCGGCTCCCGACCGTTTTCGCGTGCGAACGCGTTTTTGGAAAAGTGCGGAATGACGCCTATCGACTGGACCGAGATCACGGCTTACGAAAAACCCGATTATTACAATTCCAAAGGGAGCATAACGAAAGGTTGACATGAAAAAAACAGCGATAAAAACATTATCGGCGCTTGCGCTTGCTTTCGTTGCGGTCTTCGTCGTCTTTGCGTCGTCGTGCGGCAAACCGGATTATTCGGATATGCCGGACGCGGTGAAAAAAGTATTCGACAACACTTTCGTCGTCAATTGCCGCAGTACGAATCAGACGGCGACGGGTTTCGTTTATACCTATTACGAAGGCGACCCGATAGCTATCACCAATTATCACACCATAGCCAAGTCTGCCGCGCCTTACGCCGCGTCGGAAATTCAAGCGGTGTCGACTGACGGAAATAGCTGTACCGCGGAAGTCATGGGCTGGAACGAATACCACGATATAGCTTTGCTCAGGTTGGACACGGACGGGGAGTTTTACGATTTCGCTGAAAATTCCGCGTTTGCGAATGCGGAAAGCGGGGATTTCGTCTGTTCGGTAGGCAACGAGCACGGCAACGGAAAGCTCGTTTATTCCGCGGGCGAAAGCGTGCGCTCGGAAGATATAGTCAAAACGGATAAGAAAGGCAGATATGCGTCGGGCGCGAATGTCGGAAGCGGCGAAGTAACATATAAATACGTACCCGTGCATACAATATCGTGCAGCGTGGAAGAAGGCATGAGCGGTTGCCCCGTATCCGATGAAAACGGAAACATAATCGCCGTGGGGACATACCGCGAGGACGTAAGGCTGAATAAAAAATATTTCGCCGTACCTATAAACTATGCGCTTGCGGTCGCGGATAAAGTGCTGGAAAATTATGCGCTCGGCGTGATTGGCGAAGTATCGCTTTTCGGGTACGACGTGTATTCGGCGTTTTTGTGTTCCGAAACGAAAGAGCTTGCCGTGCTCGGCAATTACTATTCCTGGTCCGACGGCGTCAACGACATCGCGGACGACGGATTCACATGCGTGTACAACGTGACGGACAAAGCGTTCGTCGTTACGCGCGCCGGCGCCGAGTGCGCGCTCCGAAGCGGAGACGTTATAACGGCGGTGGACGGAAAGAAGTACGAAAGCACGAGCGGATTGCTCTACTCGCTTTATGAGAATTACGTCTGCGGCGGGGAAGGAGAAGAAATCGCGTTTACTCTTTCCGACGGCAGCACGGTAACGCATACCGGCATAAGGGCGAAAATTGATTAAAACGTTCGCCAACGCTTGCCAAACGTCGGACGAGATGTTATAATATCAATAATCATTGAGCAGGAGGACTGTTATGTTTGAGAAAATAGTGGATAAATTATCCGAATATTTGAAAGTCGATAAATCCAAGATCACGATGGATACCAATATCAAGACCGATCTTAATGCGGATTCGCTTACTGTCGTGGAGTTGCTTTTCGAACTCGAACAGGAATACAACATTACCATACCCGACGATGTTATGGAAAGTCTTGAAACCGTCGGCGGGCTTGTGGATTATCTCGAAAAAGTGATAAAAGAGTAAAGGTAATAACAGGTACATACAAATTCCACCCGGCTGACGACAGGCGGGTGGAATTTCTTTTATAAGCTTAAAAGGAATACCGGAATATTATGAAAGACAGCATAAACGAAAACGACGTATCCGCGTCTGCCGAAGCCGTGAACGAGAAAGCGGCGGAAAATAAGACGGAGCGGCGCAAGCGCATACAGAAAAAGTACTCTCCCGCCGAAGAACGGCTTAACATAATAACGCATATTTATAACGCATATTTTCGGGGCGGTCGTCTGCGCGGCGTTCGGCGTGGCGATGATAGTAACAGCCGCGCTCGGCGTGGCGGACGGAAAGTACGGCGGAATGGCGGTGACGGGAGTAGCCTGTTTCACCGCGGCGCTTATAATAACGTACGTAATAAGCGCGATCTATCACGCGAGCCGTTACGGCAGCGCGCTCAGAAGCGTTATGCGGCGTTTCGATCACTGCTCCATAGCTCTGCTTATAGCAGGTTCGTACCTGGCGTATTCGATAATCGGTCTTATAGTGCACGGCACCGATCAGCCCGCCGACACAGTATGGGGAATAGTCATATCTTCCGTCGTAGGGTTGCTGGCAGTGATAGTCATTGTTTTCAACGGCATAAGCGTGGAAAAATTCAAGGTATTCACTTTCATAGCTTATATCGTTATGGGGTGGATGATAATATTCCGCGTGTATCATCTTTTTCTTGCGATAGGGCTTCCCGCGTTCATGCTTTTGCTCGGCGGCGGATTGGCGTATACGGCGGGCACTCCTTTTTATAAAATAGACAAGATACCTTACAATCACGCGATATGGCATCTTTTCGTGCTTGCGGGAAGCGTGTTCATGATATGCGGAGTGCAATTTTACCTGCTTTAAGCGAAAACGATTGACAAAAAACGCGATATAGAATAAAATCAAAGGGTTAAACAAAAGCTCGTTGAACGGAGTTATCATGTATAAAAAAGTAGACAGCAGTCTTAATTTCGTAGACCGCGAAAAACAGGTTACGGAATTCTGGAAGAAAAACGACATTTTCGAAAAGAGCATGACTTCGCGTGAAGGCGGAGAAGAATTTTCCTTTTACGACGGACCGCCTACGGCGAACGGAAAACCGCATATAGGTCACGTGCTTACGCGCGTCATGAAAGACATTATTCCGCGATATAAGACGATGAAAGGATACCATGTTCTCAGAAAAGCGGGATGGGATACTCACGGTCTGCCCGTCGAGCTGGAAGTGGAAAAAACTCTCGGCATGGACGGTAAAGAGCAGATAGAAAAATACGGTATAGAACCTTTCATCAAAAAATGCAAGGAGAGCGTGTGGAAATACAAAGGGCTTTGGGAGCGCATGAGCGACATGGTCGGCTATTGGGCGGACATGGAAAACCCTTACATTACTTACGACGATAATTATATCGAGTCGGAGTGGTGGAGCCTGAAAAAAATATTCGACCGCGGACTTATATACAAGGGATATAAAATAGTGCCTTATTGCCCGAGGTGCGGAACGGCGCTCGCTTCCCACGAGGTGGCGCAAGGTTACAAAGACGTCGAGGACGTATCCTGTACCGCGCGTTTCAGAGTAAAGGGAAGGGAGAACACGTATATTCTCGCCTGGACGACTACGCCTTGGACGCTTCCGTCCAACGTCGCGTTGTGTATGAACCCCGACGAAGAATACAGCGAGATAGAGAGCGGCGGAAACCGTTACGTTCTCGCAAAAGCGCTTATCGAAAAGCATTTCGGCGAATATAAGATCGTCGAGACCAAAAAGGGAAAGGATTACGAGTACACCGAGTACGAGCCGCTTTTCTCTTTCTATAAACTCAAAGAAAACGAAAAGGCGTATTACGTCGTATGCGACGATTACGTGACGCTTACGGACGGAACGGGCGTTGTGCATATCGCTCCCGCGTTCGGCGAAGACGACAGTAAAGTCGGCAAAAAATACGGTCTGCCTTTCGTGCAGGAAGTGGCAAGCAACGGCAGGTTCGTGGACGGTTGCGGCGAGTTCACGGGTATGTTCTGTAAGGACGCCGACGCCGCAATAATGAACGATCTCGAAGCGCGCGGACTGCTCCAGAGCCGTCTTAAATTCATGCACAGCTATCCTTTCTGCTGGCGTTGCGACACTCCGCTTCTGTATTACGCGCGTTCGAGCTGGTTTATTAAGATGACCGCCGTGCGCGACGAGCTGGTAGCGAACAACGACACGGTCAACTGGATACCGCCCGGAATAGGCTCAGGCAGAATGGGCAACTTTTTGGAAAACGTCATCGACTGGGGACTCAGCCGCGAAAGATACTGGGGTACGCCGTTGCCTATATGGGTATGCGACAAATGCGGAAAGCTCGAAGCGGTCGGCAGCCGTGCGGAGCTCCGCGAAAAAGGCGGGCTGGATAAGGATATAGAGCTTCACAAGCCCTACGTCGACGGAGTTACCTGGAAGTGTTCGTGCGGGGGCACCATGCGCCGCACCCCCGAAGTCATCGACTGCTGGTACGATTCCGGTTCCATGCCTTTCGCGCAGTATCACTATCCTTTCGAAAACTCCGAGCTGTTCGAAAAGACTTTCCCCGCGGATTTCATAAGCGAAGCCGTCGATCAGACGCGCGGCTGGTTCTATACCCTCGAAGCGGTATCCACGCTTATGTTCGGTAAATCGCCTTTCAAAAACTGCATCGTGCTCGGGCACGTTCTCGATAAAAACGGGATAAAGCAGAGTAAGCATCTGGGTAACGTCGTCGATCCTTTCGAAGTGCTCGGCGCTCAGGGCGCGGACGCCGTAAGATGGTATTTCTATACTATATCCAATCCCTGGCTGCCTTCGAGATTCTATTCGGAAGCGGTAAGCGAAGTGCAGAGAAAGTTCCTCGGCACGCTGTGGAACACGTACGGATTCTACGTGCTTTATGCGGAGATAGACAAGTTCGATCCGACGAAATACGAGCTTGAAAAGTGTCGGCTTTCGCTTATGGACAAATGGATACTCTCGCGGCTCAATACGCTTGTTTCATACGTCGACAAGTGTCTCGACGAATACAAGATAACCGAGCCCGCGCGCGAAATACAGGACTTCACCGACGAGCTTTCCAACTGGTACGTGCGCCGTTGCCGCGAAAGATATTGGGGCGGCGGAATGACGGAAGACAAGGTGGCGGCGTATATGACGCTTTATACCGTGCTTCAAACGATGGCGCGGCTGTGCGCTCCGTTCATACCGTTTATGAGCGAGAACATTTATCAGAATATCGTTCGCAGCGTGGATAAGACGGCGCGCGAATCGGTGCACCTCTGCGATTATCCCGAAGCGGATATGTCGAGAATAGATAAAGAACTCGAAGCGGGTATGGATCTTGTGCTTTGCGCTGTCAATCTCGGCAGAGCGGCGCGTAATGCGGCTAACATAAAGAACCGTCAGCCGCTGTCGAGAATAATACTTTGCGGCGAAAACATAAAAACTCTGAGCGGCGGGCTTGCCGAAATACTCAAAGGCGAGCTTAACGTCAAATCGGTGGAATTCGCGGCAAGCGCGAAAGAATATCTGTCGTACGAGGTCAAACCTCAGCTCAAAACGCTCGGTCCGAAGTACGGAAAGCTTCTCGGAAAGATACGCGAAAAACTGTCCTCCGATCCTGCCGCGGCGGTCGGCGCGACCGAAAACGGCGGCGAGTACGTGTTCGAAGCGGACGGTACGGAAGTGCGTCTGACCGCGGAAGATCTGCTTGTGTCCACGGCGGCGGGCGGAAGATATTCTTCGCAGAC
>CALWBH010000103.1 GCA_944376015.1 uncultured Clostridia bacterium | reverse complement strand
CAAGCGTGCGGCCGCCGCTAGGTGACCCTGCGGCGGTGAACAAACACGTCTTTGCGCCGAAAAGATCCCGCAAGCGCGGAAATTGTATTGCGCAACACAGTAAAAAAGAAAATGCCTGCCGGCATTTTCTTTTTTACGCCCGTGTAGCGTTAGCGGTGCGCAATATTATTTAAGTATACCGCTGTCGGCGATCGCTTTTACCGCGGCTTCGAGCACTTCCACGGGTTTGACGAGCGCGAAACGGACGTAGCCTTCGCCCGAAGGTCCGAAAGACGAACCGGGAGTGCACATAACGCCCGCGCGTTCGATAAGCTCGCCTGCGAATTCCTCGCTCGTACCGTGACCTTGCGGCACTCGCGCCCACACGAACATCGTACCCTGCGAATCGGGCACGTTCCAGCCGATACGGCGCAATCCCCCGCAAAGCGCGTTACGGCGGCGTTTGTATTCTTCGCATCTGCGTTTAACGCCCGCTTTGTCGCCTGTCAGCGCGGCGACCGCCATCGCCTGTACGGGACCGAACATACCGAAATCGTACTGACTGCGCAGTTTACGGAACGCGCCGACTATTTCGGGATTCCCTATCAGAAAAGATATGCGCGCGCCGGTGGTATCGAAAGATTTGGAAAGCGAAAAGAATTCCGCGCCGACTTCGCTTGCTCCGTCGAACGCAAGGAACGAACCCCCCTCGCCCTCGAATATAATGTCGCTGTAAGCGTTGTCGTTTATTACCGCGAAACCGTACTTACGCGCAAGCGTAATCGCCTCCTCGTATACGCGCGGCGGCGCGATCGCGCCCACGGGATTGGAAGGATACGACAGCACGAGATATGCGGTACGCCTGAGCACGTCTTCGGGAATTGCCGAAAAATCGGGCAGAAAGCCGTTTTTCTCCGTCAAAGGATAATAGTACGGCTCGGCATACGCAAAAAGCGCGCTCGTCTCGAAAGCGATATAACCGGGATCGGGCAAAAGCACTACGTCTCCGCGATCGGCAAGCAACATACCAATATGCCCCATTCCGTCCTGCGTACCGTTGCACGACGCGATCATGTCGGCGGTAAGGGTTACGCCGTAACGCTCCTTATAATACGCTATCACCGCGTTTATCATTTCGAGCGAATCGAGCAACGTATATTTTATATTGTCGGGATCGCTCATCGCTTTTATGCCCGCGTCGAGTATATGTTTCTCGCAAGGAAAATCGGGCGTACCCACAAAAAGGTCATACACCGTTTTTCCGCGTTTCTCCGCTTCTAATTTTTTAGCTGTCAGTCGGGCAAACACGCCCGTACCGAGTTTTTTCGTAAGTTCGGAAAATTCTCTCATTTCTTCTCCGTCGGCGCCTGACGCGCCGCATTTTTTATACCGAAGGTATATCATATAGAATATCACTAACGAATTTGTTTTGCAAGTTTAACGTAATAAAAAATCAAAAGAAACAATATTTATCCGGGCGTTGCCGCAACAAATCCTCTCTCATGCAAGAGAAGCACGGGAGACCTCGGCCGCCCGTACTTCTCACAGAGATTGGTATGATGTCGATAACAGTTATGCTGTTTTACTCTTTCTTTTCTTTATAATAGTGATAACCAACAGCGCGGCAGAAGCAAGCATAAGTACGCCGAGTACCACGTCTATCGCTATGAGCGCTTTTTCCCACCAGGAAAGAAGTATCACTATTTCGTCGTCAGGAGCAATACCGTTCATTGCGGAACTGTTTGCAACGACGTAAAGCATTCTCTTTGCGGATTCGCGAAGCGCGTTGCAGAACGTCGGGGACTTTCTGTAACGATCGTCGGGAGCAAACTTGCCCGTGAACTGAGTGGAGAGTTTTCCGTCGAGAGCGTCGCCGCCGGCAAGCACAGCCGCCGCGGAGCTTCCGAACAGATTGCCTGAATTGTAAGTATCGGCGATATCGGTCCAGCAGTCGGAAAGCGTAAATCCGTCAAAGCCCCATTCACCGCGAAGCACATCTGTAAGCAAGCCCTTATGCGCACCCGCCCATACAACGCCGATACGGTTGAATGCAGTCATTACCGCGTGTCCGTTTCCGTTTTCAAGGCTGAGCGGATATTCGAATGCAGTGAGGTAGTTCTCGCGTATGGTGTGTTCGCTTGCGAATACGCACGCGCCGTGACGTCCCGATTCCTGATCGTTAAGGGCGAAATGCTTAGCGTACACGTACATACCCTTGCTCTGAATACCGCGTGTTTCCGCGCTGCATATCGTTCCGGAAAGGAAGCCGTCTTCGCTGTAATACTCGAAGTTTCTTCCCGAATAAGGGCTGCGGTGAACGTTTGCACCCGGACCGTAAAGTCCCTGATAGTTTGCGTGAAGGGCGTCAAGACCGATCTGCTGCCCCATACGATTGATCAGTTCCGTATTGAAAGTCGCCGCCATTACAGGACAGGAAGGGTACGCCATGCACTTAGCCGCGTCCGCGCCCATGAAACTCTTGGTAAGACCGATAGGTCCGTTTTCGTCGAGAGTTGCAGGTTTAACAACGGACTCAATCGCAACGGTATGATGATAACCGTCTGAGGAAAGTTTATCCTGCTCTTCAAATGTCATCTGATCAAGCAGTTCGTCCCACATCGGATCGTCGTAGTCCTTGCCGATAAACATTGCGAGGGTAAGACCGTTTTTCTTGCCGTATTCGGGCATTACCGCGTCTTCATCCTCGACTATGTCAACGACGTCTGCAGTCGATACGTCTTTGATCATCTGCGAGGTGAACGACAAATTACCAGCATTCGGATCCGCTACTTTAACGGGATAAGTACCCGTCCAGTCGCTTCTGGAAAGCAGTTTGAACTTGCTTGCCTGCGCGCCGTTTTCGTATATGCGAAGGTCGGCATTGTCGAAACGATTGGTTATTTCGTTATTGGTATCGTCGCTTACCGAATAAGTTTCGGCATCGAAAGTTCCCTGCTTGTATTCCCAGACCATATCGGCGTCGCCCGCCTCGGTCATACCGTCGGAAACGCTCTTGCCGAGCTTGGAAAGTATATTGTTGGTTGCGGAATGAGCGTCGGAAGCAGCCGTCAGATAATAGGAACCGACATCCAAAATATACGTTTTTTTATTGAACGCGTCATAGGAAGCAAAAGTTTCTTTGTCTACTGTTATATTCAGCGTTTCGCTTCCGCCGGGTTTGATGGATTTGGTTTTGCCGAATCCTACCAATTCGACCGCGGATTTCTCTATCTTATTTTCCTCATCGTAAGTCGTATAAGGCGAATTAAGATATACCTGAACGGTTTCTTTACCGCTGTACGTCTTACCGACATTGGTTACTTTTACGCTTACAGTGAATTTATCGCCGCTCTGCGTTACGCTGAAATCACTGTACTCGAAGTCGGTATACGACTCGCCGTGTCCGAAAGGATACGCGACAAGCCCGTTATAATCAAAGTCGCCCGCATTACCCTGGTTCATGACTTTATCGAAGTATCTGGTTTCGGTGTACTTGTATCCGAGGTAAATGTTTTCTTCGTATACCGTATATACGTCGGCACCGATGTCGTCAAGGGTTTTGCCGTCTTTGGCAAGGTCGTCATAAAGCGAAGACGAATAAAGATCGTTTATCTGTTCATCGTAATTTTCGAATCTGGTCAGACCGAAGTTTACCATAACGGGCGTATCAAGATTGTCATTGTAAAAAGTATCGGGAAGAGATCCGGAAGGATTTATGCTTCCGACGAGAATATCGCCTACCGCATTTATGCCGGTTTGTCCAACCGCGCCTATCCAGAGTGCGGCATCCACATCATACTTGTTCTCCGTGAGGAAGTCGCATTCGAGCGAATTACACGAGTTAATAAGTACGATTATCTTACTGAGTTTCCCTTCCGATTTCCACTGTTTGAGATTACTCAGAATTGCCTCTTCTTCGGCAGTCAAAGCAAGGAAGTTACCGTCTTTGCCGTCGTTCTGGGTATCGTTGTTCGGATCGCTGCGGGAACCGAACGGGAAACCGTCTCTGTTGCCCATGAAGTCGGTATTTGTTCTGGGAAGATCGTTATCTTCACCGCCTACTCTGGAAAGCACCATGATCGCCGCGTCGTTATATCCGTCCGCGCCTATAACGGAATTTTTTACATCTTCCGTATACAGGTTCCAGGGAGCTTCGTTGACCATGTATCTTCCCGTCTGGAAAAACGACTTGGTTTCACGCTGATATTTAGGACCTTTCTGATAGCCGAAATATCCGATCAACTGATCGTTGATATAAGTCCGATTAAGTTCGTTATAAAAATCGACAAGAGTACTATTGACGCTCAGACCAGCTGAAGTCAACCCCTGTTGAAGCGTAGGAGCCGTTTTCGTATCGACGCCGCCGCTACCTGTTCCGCCGTAACAGAGATTTATCGAAGAAACGCTGAACGTGCTGACTTTATCGCCCTTCGAAAGAGGGAGCGCATTGCTCTTATTGAAAAGCAGCGTTGCGCCTTCCGCTTCTACTTCTTCACCAAGAGCATAATCGGACGCCTGGAGCTTATCGTTGTCGTAATACGCGTCTTCTCCGTTCTTAGCGCGCTGTCCC
>CALWBH010000102.1 GCA_944376015.1 uncultured Clostridia bacterium | reverse complement strand
TGCATGTGTTAAGCACGCCGCCAGCGTTCGTCCTGAGCCAGAATCAAACTCTCATGTTAATGGTTCAATTCACACTCAGTAACATTACTGACTGTTAATAAAATTGACTTATTCGTTAATGGTTTTTTGCTTCAAAAAGCCTTTCGAATTTATCCTTGTCAATGTGCGATTTTCAGCTGCATTCGGCAGCTTTGCCGTTGCCCTTATCGGTGACAGCTTGTATACTATACCACATCGGGTTTGGTTTGTCAACTGTTTTTCAAAAACTTTTTTAAGTTTTTTTGCGCGCCGACGTTGTCCGAGGCATGGGTTTCGGGTCGTTCGATCCTTTTTCCCGACAGCCTGATTAATATACCACAGCGCACGGTCAAAGTCAAACGTTTTGAGTAGTTTTTTTTACAAAATTCTACGTTTTTTCGAGCTTAGTCTCTCCCGTTGTCGGGCGAATTCTTTCCGCCGCGCATCGGCGTAAAAAAGAACCGTACAATGCGGTTATGCGAGCGTTTTTTGCATAAATTGCGGAAATATTAATCGTATAATAAAAACCGTAAAGTGCGAATTAAAGGTTCGGATAAGAGAAAATGCAAGCGCAATCGGTACCGCGCTCGGTTGCAAGCGCTCCCGTCAAAAACGAGCGAAATCCCGCAAGAAATTTCGCTCGTTTCGATATACGCGTTAATTTCTTTTACATACGATCGGGCGCGTCCGTAAGCAGCAATTTCAATCCTTCTTTGAGCACGTCCGAAACCGCCGCCGTAAGCGCAAGCCGCGCCGCCGTAAGCGTTTTATCCTCTGTCACCACTCTGTTCGCGATATAGAAACGGTTGTAGCTTTGAGCAAGATCGATAAGATAGCGCGCTATTATGCTCGGTTCGTACTTTTCAGCCGCTTCGGATACCGTGTCGCGGAAAGCGGAAAGCATTTTCACCACCGCATACGCTTCGTCGTCGGTAAGCGCGGAAGGCTCGAACGTTTCCGGTCTGCCGCCGCCTTTCGCTATGACGGATTCGCAACGCGCGTGCGTGTATTGCAGATAAGGCGCGGTTTCGCCTTCGAACGACAGCACTTTATCGTAATTGAAATCCACGTCCTTTATTCTCTGCGTACCGAGCGCGAAGAACATCACGGCGCCCACGCCCACTTTTTCCGCCACTCCGTCTTTATCTGAAAGGTCGGGGTTTTTATCCTGTATTATGCGCCGCGCCTTTTCCACGCTGTTTTCTATGACGTCGGAAAGGAATACGACGTGACCGTGACGGGTGGACAACGGTTGTCCTTCGTACGACACCATGCCGAACTGAACGTGAACCATAGCTTTCGCCCACTCCCTGCCCATGAGCTCCAACACTTTGAAAAGCTGACGGAAATGCAGGTTCTGCTGAGTAGCGACGACGTAAAGACATTTATCGAATTTGTAATTGTCCGCGCGGTACTGCGCCGCCGCAAGGTCGCGGGTGGCGTAAAGCGACGCGCCGTCGCTGCGCTCTATAAGACAGGGCGGCATGCCGTAATCGTCCAGCCGCACGATAAGCGCGCCGTCCGAAACTTCGGTCAGTCCTTTTGCTTTAAGCTCGTCTATTATCGGCTGCATTTTATCGTTGTAGAACGCTTCGCCGTTGTAACTGTCGAACTTAATGCCCAAACGATCGTATACTTTATTCACTTCTTCGAGCGTAGTCGCCTTGAAAAGCTCGTAAGTCTTTACCGCTTCCGCGTCGCCCCGTTCTATTTTCAGAAATTCCGTTCTGCCGCGTTCGGCAAGCGCGGGATCCTTTTCGCTCTCTTCGGTAAAGCGCACGTACAACGACAGCATATCGCCGAGAGTGAGTTTTTTGGTTTTGTCTCCCCACTCGTTGTATGCGGCAAGCAGTTTGCCGAACTGAGTGCCCCAGTCGCCGAGATGATTTATGCCGACGGCTTTCCAGCCGAGATATTTGTATATACGGTAAAGCGAGCCGCCTATCGCCGTGCTCATAAGATGCCCGATGTGGAAGGGTTTGGCAATGTTTATGGACGAATAGTCGATGCATACAGTTTTGCCGGCGTTCGCCTTGCGTAAGCCGTCGAAATCTGAATATTCGCGCATTGTCTCTCTTACCATGGTTTCGCGTTTAAGGCTGAAATTGAGATATCCGCCCGCCACTTCGGCGCGTTCGACAATGTCGTTATCGGGAATACGCGAAGCAAACTCCGCGGCTATTGCGGGCGGAGCCTTGCGAAGCTCGCGCGCATACTTAAAGCAAGGGAGCGCGTAATCCCCGTGCCCTTCCGCCGCGATCTGTATATCGTCTGCCGTTACGAGCGGATCGTTTATAAGTCCGCTTATTATTTTTCTGTAATCCATAGAGTTATTTTATCACACCCCGCCGTCCTTTTGCAAGCGGTTGGAGAATGTTTGACGACGAATAAAGAAATCAGTTACAATCAAAATCGTCGCGTAAACGCAATCACATAAAAAGAGCTTCCCGATAGAATTCTCGGGAAGCTCTTTTTTGCTTAATCTGTTTTTAGTTAAGCGTTGCCATTGCTACGAGCACGCCGTCAACGTCAAATGCAAACGCCGAAGCTCTCGACTGTCTGCCCATAGCGTTTTCCGTAAACGCATAGAAGTACTGATCGATGCCGTTTGCTTTTATCACGATATAATCGTTACCTTCGTAAGATACGATAACGTATTTTTTACCGTCTGCGGAAGTTTTCCATTCCACGGAACTTTCGTCGGTTATTATGCCGTCTGCCTTCGCCTGTTCGAGCGTGCGGGGATATACCTTTACAATGCCCGTATCAAGCGTTTCGGTACCGTCAAGCGTATACTCCAAATTCAACGTGTAATCGGAGGCTTCCGTAAGACGCGCACCGTCCTCGGACTCGAAGCAGGTCAGCGTACCGAGTTTAAGCTGAAGTTTTATCGACTTCATCTCTTCAGTTATTGAAGCCACTTTATATGACGTATCATAAGTAAGCGAAATGTTGCTTTGCTTACAAACGTGTCCGCCCGCTCCTTCGGCAACTGTTATACCGATTTCCGAGGGATTTACGGAGCTGTTTCCAAACGTTATACCGGAGCCGTTACTGCCGGCGCTTATACTCGTTATCGTACCGTTAAGTGTATTATTGCTTATAACAATACCTTCGTCCCATACATAATTGCCGTCGCCACTGTCAGTGAGTCTGTTGCCCACTATTCCGCTACTGTTTGCAAACACAAAACCTACATGCTGACCGACGAAATTACCGGTGAATGAACTGTTCGTAAGCGTGAAGTCCATTACATGCAACTGACCGGAAGCGAATATAGCCGAGCCGGACCCATGATTTCCTCCGACAAAGTTAGCGGTTACGTCGCAACCGTCGATATATATACCGGCAGGTATCATAGTTCCGTCCGTAACGCAGACAGTACCAACGTGCGTGTAACTTAAACTCTTTGAACTCGGAATATAATAGTAAGGATACTCGGTATCGTTGTAATAAAGCGCTCTGTTGCCCGAACCTATGTCGTAATACGAATCATCTGCGGCAACGTAGTCCACGTTCACGAATTTAAGTCCGAGCTTGGTTTCTTTTGCGTAATACTTATCTGTATCTGCGCCTGCCGACGCCTGAGCGGTTTCGTCAAGCACAAAACCGAACTCGTATACGACGCGCGTAAGCGAAGCACGCGTATCGGTAAATTTGACCGTAATATCTTTAAATTCGCCGACCCCGTAAGCAACGCCTATTAAACAATTGAGTCCGTACTTCGCGGTTATTGTTTTATTATTTCCGTCAAATACGCCCCTGAAAGTGGGGATAAGCGTATACCCTAAAAATTGGTCGATATACACATAATCTTCCGTCGTGAGATCGCTTGCGGCAAGATCGATGTCCTTGGTAAGCGTTACATAGTAACCCTGACCGCCGAGCATATCGTCGGCAAAATCGTTTAACATCAGAAGTCCGTCAACGGTCGCAACGTCAACTTTTTTATAATTGTTTTCGTCAAGGTCGGAATATACGGCTATGTCATAATCGCTTACAAGCGCGTCCTTATCGACAACGGTATAAGAAAGACTTGCGCCGTTATCTTTTATTACGGTCTTATAACCCGATTCCACATAAGCAGTAGGATCGTTGTCAAACGTACCGCCGGTGATATTAAGTTCGGCTTTCGTATTCCCTATCGAGAATGTTCCCTTATATTCACCGCCACTGACGTTTATGATTGACGAGAAGAACGATACGGAATTATCAGCTTTAAGCGCTACCGTTTCACCAACGAAAGTACCACTTTCAAGATTTATAGTTCCACCGGAATTATAAACATATGCTGCGGCGACACTACCATTATACGTTCCGCCGCGAACAGTCAAAATACCGCCGTTACAAGCCGCAAGTGCGGTACTGTTCCATTGAGGGTTCCCCATATTTGTCTGAGTAAAGTTACAATTAATTAAAGTAACTTCCTGCCCTCCGACTTCTATGCAACCACCGTTTTCGGTATTTATCGTAACGTTTTCCATTGTTACAACAGAATTATTAAGCGTTTTTACCGTCATAAAATAATCTGTGCATGATTCAAAGGTCATGTTTTTAACGGTAAGAACAGAATCCCCCTGCGCAAATATACAAGTATAGTCTGAAATTATATTACCGCCTGTCAAGAGCGCTGCACCGTTAGATAAATTAGTAAACGGAGAGCCTACATTATTTCCGCTGTTTGTACCGGTAAACGCAAGCGTGCCTCCGGTCATTTCGAAGTAACCTTCGTTCCAGACCGCCGCACCGCCGCCGTTGCTGTCAATGGATTCTATTCTGCCGCCAAGCAGATACATTTTTCCGTAATTCTGAACGCCTCTTGAAGATATTTTTCTTTTTTTGTAGCTATCTTTAAGAGTCAATTCGCCGTAATTGCTTACAGCATATATGCTTCTTCCGTCGACAGCCGCGGGAACCGTTACCGCATTACCGTTAAGGTCGAGCGTTACGGTATGACCTTCGGCTATTGTCAGCTCTGACGAAACTTCCATATCGGAAATCAAAATTATTTCATCGCAATCGCCCGCGAGCAATTCCTTAATCTCGGTTTCGTCGGCGGCATAAGCGGCGACTGTTTCGTTTCCGCTCAAACCTTCTACCGACGCAGTTCCGTCATAATTTATAACTTTTCCGTCTATTAACGTACCATCAAGCGTTACGCTCGTGGTGTAAGTTTCGCTGTTAAGACGAACCGCATAAAGCGCATTGGTATGAGCTTTAAGCACGTCAACGGAAGTTGTACAGGTGAGGCTGCCGCCCGTAAACGTCACGACTGCGTTTGCGGTATATGTGCTTGCCGTATTGTTACCCACCACAAGCGCACCGTACGCAACCTCATTACCGCTGCCCCACTTTGCAGGATCGGTGTCGCGAGAAATTCCGTTTGTATATTTAAGATCCGCGACAATATCGACGTTATTGAAATTCGCCGTTCCGGCGCGAACCACAACGCCCTGGCGCTGTCCGAATATATCGCTTTCGGAAACATTAAGCGTGCCTGCTACGTTTATCATTACCGCGCATGCGTCACCGTCTGCCGCGTCGGTTCTGAGAGTACTGCTGTCTATGTTTATGGATATATTATAATTTTCAACGGTTGCGGCATTTGTGCCTACTACATATACTCCGGTAGTAACAATATCGCAATTGACTATATTAACTTCCGCAGCATCACCGCGAGGATAAAGCACGGAACCGGTAGAGGTAACATTAAGATCCTCGAAGGTTATTATACTCTGAGTTTCGGCAGAGAAACAAGCGTTCGCATACGTTGCGTTATTTGCAACGAGAGTGCCGTTTTTGATTACGAATTCAAATCCGTTCTTTACGAATACGGTATTGTTTACGACGCATGAAAGCGCGAACGTACGTTCGTTAAGATCCAGAATCAAGCTGCCGCCTGCCTGCTGAACTATTCGGTTAAGCCCTGCGATATCGGTATAAGTTATATCGGAAACAAACTTTGCATAGAGTTTCTGATCTTTATAATTTTCGAGCAGAGAAAGACCTGCCGCAGTCGCCACTTCGGCATTTTTATATCCCAGATAAACGCCTTCCGTGATTTTCTCCGAATAAACGATTACATCGTAATCCACGGAAGACATATCCGCGTCTTCGGCATAAACCGTATAATGAATTTCATCGCCCACGGTCTTAGCCGCAACCTTGCTTCCTTCAGCCACATAAGTGGTGTCATTTCCTTCCGGCTTCGAAGAAGGATCGAAATTAACGAAAGTGCCGCCTTTAACGACTATCTTTGCCGTTCCGTTATTAAACGAAGCGTCGATGCAGTTTATAACGTATTTTGCATATTCGGGCACGGCGGCTTTACAAGTAGGCGCGAGATCGAAGAAACCGTCGTTTACGGTCAACGTTCCGTTCGTTACCTGTATTGCCGTGATTGCGCCGTAATAATTACCTCCGTTAACGGTAACGGAACCGCCTTTTATGATATTGATACCGTAGCTGTTATTGTTTCCCGCCTCTGCGGTTATGGTTCCGCCGTTACCGTTTATGATAACGTTCGCGCCGTCCACACAGAATATGCCGATTGTGTTCACATATATATTTTCGCCGTCATAAGCCACTGATATGGTTTTTCCGTTAAGGTCTATATTGACATCGCGATCAATAAATACGGAAGGAATCAGACTTTCGTCCGTATCGCTGTAAATTGCGGTTATAGCGATATCAGCGCCGAGTTTAATCGTGGAGTAACCGTCATCGGCAAGAGCCGCTTTAAGTTCTTCCTCCGTAGTTACGACAGCCGTACCCGCAGTTATCGACCACGAATAAGTTTCAACGGTTTCCGATCCGTCCGACCATGTGTAGTTCGCGTTAAGCGTTACCGTTGCGGAGTATTCGCCTACCGCCGTAGCGCTCGTCGTTCCGCTTACTGTGTATGCGTCGCTTTCCGCTATCGCTATGCCCTGCTCCTTTCCGTTATACTCAAACGAATTGTCGTCGATAACGGGCTTTTCGACTTTCGCTTTCGCAATAGTCACGCTCACGGACTGTGCCGCTACGTCGTTGTAGTTGTTATCGCCGTTTACCTTGTAGTATACCGTGTAGCTTCCCGCGTTCGTTCCCGTGGGGATAGTCTCGCTGTACGC
>CALWBH010000101.1 GCA_944376015.1 uncultured Clostridia bacterium | reverse complement strand
TGTGTTCGAAGCCGAATATACCGACCTTACGGGTGTGCAGGGCGGCGGTCATTCCAATGAAGCAAGCGGCGTAGGGATGATATACGGCAACGGTACCGAAGAAGAGATCGAAGCTGGTTGGAGTAGCGGGTACTTCGTTGCCTTTACTCACAGAGAAGGGGTTAAACTGACTTTCGAGTTCAATTCGAGCGAAGCGGTAAGCGGAGCGACTATAGTTCTTCGCGTGGGTTCGGAAATGGGAAATCTTACGTTTACGCCTTCGTCTTTTGAAGTCAAACTCAACGGGGAAGCCATAGAGTACGGAAATATGACGGTGGAAAATTCGTCCGTGCTCGAAAATATGAAATTTTACGATAAAACGGTTACGGCGAACGCGTCTTTGCTGAAAGGCAAAAACGAACTCACTTTGACGGTGCTTGCAAATTCGCTTAGCGGAGGAGTTACGGCGGGACCCATAATCGACTGCGTAAAAATTTCCACGAAAGCCAAATTGGATTGGAATCCTCTGACGGATAATCCGTCTAAAAGAGGGGATATCTGACGGATTAAAGCCGATGCGCTAAAAAGCCGTATGCCGCAAAATTGTTTTGCGGCATACGGTATGTTTTTTATTTTTTAAATTATTCGTTATTCGGCGGTTCGCTGTCGGACGGCGCAACGGTTACGTCCGATTCCATATCGACGGGTTCGCACGCTACCGTTTCTATACAGTGCGGCGGATCTTCGAAAAGATGTTCTTCGCACGGTTTAAGATATTTGGGATATTTTTTAAAGTATGCGCGCGTTTCTTTTACCACGACTCCGGACAATACTATAAGTGCGATTAGATTGGGTATCGCCATAAGTCCGTTAAAGATATCGGCAATGTTCCATACCGCGGAAATAGTCATATAAGGACCTATAAATACGGCAAGGATATAGGCTATCCTGTAAGCGTAGATCGCTCCGCGCTTTTTGCCTGCGATATATTCCAGGCATCTTTCGCCGTAGAAATTCCAGCCGAGTATTGTGGTGAAAGCGAAAAAGACAAGACATACCGAGAGCATGACGGGACCTATATTCGAAAATATGCCGGGCAGAGCCGAAAAAGCATGCATTGTAACGTTAACGCCTTCGAGCCCGATATTCCAGCTGTCGGTTATCACTATCGTCAGTCCGGTAAGCGAGCATATTATTATGGTGTCTATAAAAGTGCCGGTCATCGAGACAAGCCCTTGTCTTACGGGTTCCTTGGTCTTTGCGGCAGCCGCGGCGATGGGCGCGCTACCGAGTCCGGCTTCGTTGGAGAATATCCCGCGCGCTATGCCGTTTTGCATTGCCACTAAAAAACTGCCCGCCGCTCCGCCCGCAATGGCTTTGGGCGTAAACGCTCCGACGAATATCGAATAAAAAGCGGAAGGGAGCGCGGTGATGTTGAACATCAGTACGAAAAGGCTTATCAGAAGATAGGAAATAGCCATAAACGGTACCACGGCTTCGGATACTTTTGCTATTCTTTTTACGCCGCCGAGCAGTACGAGCGCAACGAGCGCCGTAAGAATGATCCCTGAAATTATAACTGCTACGCTGACTTTACCGCCGAGCAAACTAAGTTCGGGCGCGCCTTCGAACAGATTGTTCACCGCTCCGGTTATAGAGTTGACTTGGGTGAAAGTGCCTATGCCGAAAAGTCCTACGCACATGCCCAGCACGGCGAATATCACCGCCAAAAACTTCCATTTTCTGCCCATTCCGTATTCGATATAATGGAAAGGTCCGCCGAGCACGTGCCCGTCGGGGTAAGTCTTGCGGTATTTGACGGCGAGCACGCCTTCCGCGTACTTGGTAGCCATTCCGAAAAACGCCGCTATCCACATCCAGAGCAGAGCGCCGGGTCCGCCTGCGACTATCGCGGTTGCGACTCCTACAATATTGCCCGTGCCTATCGTCGCGGAAAGTGCGGTGCATAACGCTCCGAAGCTCGAAACTTCTCCCTGACCTTCTTCTTTGCGGAAAATATATCTGAATGCGCGCGGAAGTTTTCTTATCGGCAAAACTACAAGCCTTATCGTAAGATAAATGCCGACGCCGAGTATAAGTACGATAAGAGGTATACCCCATACGAATTCGTCTATTTTTTGTATTACTTGGTCAAACAATTGCGCAATTCCCGACGCCATAATCTCAATTTAAATTTGCGGCGTATTCCGGTACAGTTTAGCAGAAAACCGCGGCAATGTCAATTTTATGACGAAGAAACGGGAAAATACTTACATGACTTTATAGCCATAATGTTAAGTTATGCCGGATTTTTTAATGTTTATGAAGCGTATATTGACAAAACAGTGCATTTTATGATAATATACAAGCAATAGCGGCGGTTTACGCTCGCGGAGGGGAATATGAAGAAAAAAATTTTTGTGGTGGCGATAGCCGTAATTCTTTTGTTTTCGGCAATGTCGGTAACAGGTTGCGCAATTGATCCGCCCGAAAGCGTACATACGCATACGCTGAAAGAAGTGAGTGCGACCGAACCTACGTGTGTAAGCGAAGGTAATGTCAAGTATTACGAATGCGACGAATGCGGCGCAATATTCCTCGACGAGCAATGTACTTTACCTGCTAGCAAATCGGATGTAATTATAAATAAGAAAACGCATACGCTGAAAGAAGTGAGTGCGACCGAACCTACGTGCGTAAGCGAAGGTAACGTCAAGTATTACGAATGCGACGAATGCGGCGAGATATTTCTCGACGAGCAGGGAACGATCGTTGCAAACGATGAAAACATTGTTCTCGGAAAAAAGTCACACGAATACGAACTGTCGTCGGTCAACGAAGTAGGCCATACGATGAAGTGCAGTTATTGTAACGCCGAATTGATCGAACCGCATGTTCCGAAAGATCCGAGCGGAAGAAACGTAGGTCATGTTTATAAAACGGTATGCGAATGCGGTTATGTGTGTTCATACGAGAATATACCTACCATATCGGTTATGACAAACAACGGACAGGAAATACAGGGCAACAGGACTAGCGCCGAGTATTACGACTGTACCGTTTCCGTTTCCGATTGCGACGAAGAATATGAAATGACCGATGTGACCGCCCGCGTTAAAGTGCGCGGCAATTACAGCGCGGATTACCCCAAAAAGCCATATAAGATAAAGTTTGACAGCAAACGGGTTATGCTCGGCGTAAACGAAGAGCTCAAAGCAAAAGAATGGGTGTTGCTTGCGGACTATAAGGACAGAAGTCTTTTGCGCAATCCGACGGTGCATTATCTGGCGGAAGAAATGCTCGGCGAAAACGGTTACTATTGTACCGATTCGCGATATGTAAGGGTTTACGTTAACGGGAGATACAGGGGACTGTATTTGCTTGTCGAGCAGCAGGAAGTCCGCGAAGAACGCGTAAATGTTCCGGAGCCCGCCGATCCCGAAGGTTTCGCGCAGGGCAGTGCGGAATATGAAGCGGCAATGAACGATATTTATACGGGCTATCTTGTGGAGCTCGACGCGTACGCAAACGAAGAAATCGCACTTGAAAGATTTTCGATAACGTATAAAAACGGCGGCAAATATGCGAACGGAAGCAATGTGGGAACAAACAAATTCCAGAGCATGTACGCGATCAAGAGCAAAGTTTACAGTGAAGCGCAGAATAATTTCATAAAAAATACCGTGCAGAATATATACGAAGCCGTTTCGGACGCCGTATACAATCAGCATAATGATCTCAACGTATATCCTTACAAGCAAATAGACAAGGACGGCAAATTAGTAGATGTGCCGACGATAAAAACGGAAAAGGAGGCGGTCGAAGGTCTCATAAATCTCGATTCGCTTGTCGATACCTTTATTCTCAACGAGATATGTATGGATATGGATATCGGTTGGTCGAGTTTTCTTATGAGCATCGATATGAGCGAGAACGGCGACCGCAAGCTTACCTTCCAAGCTCCGTGGGATTGGGACAGCGCGCTCGGTTTCGACGTCGACGAAACGGACGACGGTATGTTTTCGTGTATGCCGTATTACGGTAACAGTGGATCCGGTACACCGAAAACTTGGGTTAATCCCTGGCTCACATTGCTCAGTTCTCGGCAATGGTTCAGAGACGCGGTCGCGGAAAGGTATATACAGCTCAGAGAGCGGGGAGTGTTCGAAGAATCCATAAAGAGACTTGATTTGTTTTCTACGTTATATGCAAACGAAATAGCCGAAAATTTCAGTCAGTGGCCCAAATGCCTTACTTCCGGACTGGGCGGCAACGGTTACTATAACGGGTGTACCACGCACGAAGCGGCAAAAGAATATCTGAAAGATTTTCTTGAAAAACGCTATGCCGCACTCGATAAGCTGCTTACCGTAGGCAACACCTGGACAAACTGAAAAATAGCGTCGTACTTTAACAAACATAAAACAGACGGCACAAAGCCGTCTGTTTTGTATATTTGATGAATTCATTTTTTGGGTCGTATAAAAATCCGATAATTTCGGAAAATAAATTTCGGTTTGGGAGATAAGACATCCAACCCCTTTGATACAAAAATAACAGAGCCGCGCATTTCAAACGCGATAAAAAAATGCGAATGCTATGGGGATACTGCCGCCTGCGGCGTCAGGTTACTCGCAGCGACCATAGGGCAAGCTTGTATTCTCTCCAATATCACACGCTCGTAAGACGAACTGAAAAAATCCACGGTTTTTCCGCGTATTTTTTCTGTTCTCAGCCCCCGTCTCAACATAAAAACAGACACCCGAAAGGGTGTCTGTTTTTATGGCGGAGAGAGGGGGAATCGAACCCCCGGATACGTTGCCGCATCGCACGCTTTCCAAGCGTGTGCCTTCGACCACTCAACCATCTCTCCACGGTTGATGCTCTCACGGAGCGGTTATACGCTCACAGCCCGATAAATATATCATAAAAGAAGGAAAAAATCAAGCGGATTTAGGGCGTTATGCGCAAATTAAAAACTCTTTTTTGTCCGATATATTTATTAGGTTTGCGTAGTATGTTCGAAAAAGTAAAACGGCTTGAGATAAAAGCGCTGTTCCGCATATATAATACATGAAGCAAAGCGAGCGATACGCGTTAAAGCTGATCCGAACATAAACAGATACGTGCGGATAAAACCGTATCGGTGAAGCGAGAAATATTCCGCCGCAGGACTTGACAAAACGATTTTAAAATAGTATGCTCATTACATTGAAAAAAGGAGAACGCCGAAATGAAAGAGAACAGATCGCCTTTTGACGAAGAGAACGCGTCGGACGAAAAAGAGGATACCGAAGCGGACAAAAGCGTTGACGGCGCAGACAAGGCGAAAACCGACGACGACAAAGAAAGCGTTCAAAAATCGAAAGCGGCAGACGAAAAGGCGACGCGAAAAGTAATTTTTTCGCTTTGCTATATTTGGGGAGTGCTGTTTTTCCTTCCGCTTTTAATGTACGGTTCAGACAAGGATGCGCGCAGACATGCGAACGAAGGATTGGTGATACTTCTTATCGCGCTGATAGGGAATATACTTTTCGGAATATTTATGCACGTTAACGCCGGCGGCGTGTTCGGCGTTGTGTTCGGAATACTGCTCGGTCTGCTTAATCTCGGTATATTCATACTTGCGGTAATAGGCATAGTGTACGTGGTGAAAGAAAGGGAAGAACCCATCCCTCTCATAGGCGGAATCACCCTTATCAAATGAAAAAGCTTTAAGTTTATTTAAGGCGCAGAGGAAACGATGGATTATATAGCATTGGACGTTGAAACGCCCAACAGTAAAAACGACAGTATATGTTCGATAGCGGTGGAATTGCTATCGGACGATAAGATAACGGACGAGTGGTATACGCTTGTCGATCCCGAAGACGTATTCGAAGATTTCAATATATCCATACATCACATTACGCCCGACGAGGTAGCGGGCGCTCCTAAATTCGAAGACGTATGGAGCAGGATTTCGGAATACGTGAGAGATCGCGTTGTTATAGCGCACAATGCCGAATTCGATCTGACGGTACTCGCGAAAGGGCTGGAAAAGCGCAATATTCCGCTTCCCGATATAAGATACCTTTGCACGGTAGATCTTGGAAAACGCTTGCATTATAACTTCACCAACGTGAAAGGAGATCTGGTTCTGTCCAATTTTGCCCGCACGCTGGGGGTTGAATTGACGGAACATCACAATGCGCTTTACGATACGCGCGCATGTACCGGTATATTTCTGCGGCTTCAGGAAATGTACGAATTTTCGCCGTCCGATTATATACGCAAATTCAGATATCCCAAGCCTCGCCGCCCGTTTTTCGGAACGTCGTTCGGCAGACAATAATATACTCCCCGAAAGCCTGATCGGCAAACGGGGAGTTCGTCATATTTTTGAGAAAAAACCGTTCAGGCGTTACGGCAATCGACGTACAGCCTGAATTTTTGTTTACGTCCGCCGCCGCTTACCGTGTATATAAGGCGCAAAGAAAAAATGTCTCCTTTGTCTTCGTAACGCGCGCGTTCGGGCAAAGCCGTCATGGGGATATCGCCGTAAGGCGAAGAAATATTGAAGCGGTACTCTTCGCCTTCCTGTAGAATAAGCGTGTAATCCTCTTCGCCTTCGCGGGTTACGGTCACCATTTTTTCACTGACGCCGATAGTGTACATGGAATCGCCGTCGCGGTAACGTATGTTATAGCTGTTGCCTATATGCGAAATACTGCCTTCGGTCACGAGTACGGGAGGCGCTGTAAGTTTATCTCGAATGAATACGGTGGTTTTTTTCTCCATACAAAGGAATTATACTATTGCCGCGTTATAATGTCAAGCGGCGGTGAGTCGCGGCGACAATATACG
>CALWBH010000100.1 GCA_944376015.1 uncultured Clostridia bacterium | reverse complement strand
AAACGGAGCTTTATCATGGAAAAGAAAATAGTAGTGCTTGCGGGCGACGGGATCGGTCCGGAAATAACGTCCGCAGCGGTGGAAGTTCTGAAAAAAACAGCGGAAAAATACGGACATACTTTCGTATTCGACGACAGGTATATGGGCGGCTGCGCCATCGATAAATTCGGCGTGCCCCTGCCAGACGAAACGGTGACCGCGTGCAAAGCCGCCGACGGCGTGCTGCTCGGCGCGGTAGGCGGACCCAAGTGGGACAGCCAGCCCGCGGAAAACCGCCCCGAAAAAGGCTTGCTCGGTATCAGAAGCGCGCTCGGGCTTTACGCAAATCTGCGCCCCGCCGTGATTTATCCCGAACTGTCCGACGCCAGTCCGCTTAAACCTTCCGTGCTGAAAAAGGGCGTGGATATAATGGTGGTGCGCGAGCTTATCGGCGGTATTTATTTCGGACCGCGCGGAACAAAGGACGACGGAAAAACCGCGTACGACACCGAAATTTACGGCGAAGACGAAGTACGGCGCATTGCGAAGGTCGCGTTCGACCTTGCAATGACGCGAAGAAAAAAAGTCACCAGCGTGGACAAAGCCAACGTGCTTTTGTCGTCTCGGCTGTGGCGCAGAATAGTCGAAGACGTCGCCAAGGATTATCCCGAAGTCGCGCTTAATCATTTGTACGTCGACAACGCCGCTATGCAGCTTGTAAAAGACCCTTCGCAGTTCGACGTTTTGCTCTGCCCCAATATGTTCGGAGATATTCTCAGCGACGAAGCGAGCCAGATAACAGGCTCGATAGGGCTCCTTCCCTCCTCGTCGCTCGGCACTTGCAAAGCGGGTCTTTTCGAACCCATACACGGCAGTGCGCCCGATATCGCCGGTCAGGATATAGCGAACCCCATCGCGACCGTACTTGCCGCCGCTATGATGCTCGACAATATGGAGCTGCGAACGGAAGCGCGCGCAGTGGAAAAAGCCGTTGCCAAAACCATTGCGGACGGTTGGCGCACACCCGACCTCGGCGAAGGCAAACGCGTAGGATGCAGGGAAATGGGCATAATCATCGCCGATAATATCCGTTAATCCCCTTTCGCAGACCATCGCATATCACAGGGAAATTTCGCAAAAATTAAAAAGTATCGCAAACGCTTTTGTCTGCGATACTTTTTGTTTGCGTATCAAATTTTTGAAAATTATATCTCTATATCCACCGTCGCGCGGTCGAGCTTGACCTGGGATATAAAATTCCTGACCTTTACGTGATCGGGATGCCCGTCGTAAACGATTATATCGTCGAAACGCTTGAACGTTACGACAAGACCCATGTCGTAATGCATCTCTCCGCCCGTGAGACTTGCGCCCACTTCGAGATCTACTATTTCGGAAATGCGCCCTTTGAGATCGGACAGATCCGCCGCGATCTTTGCCATTATTTCGGCTTTCGTCATATTTCCGTAGCCGTCTTTGATCTTCCACAATACTATGTGCTTTACCATGTTACACCTGCCGTTTTTTCTTTCGTGACTTTACAAAGTTTTTATTTATTATATAACCGCGCCGCTGTTTTGTCAAATATATGAAAGTATATCCGCATCTTTAAAAAAATCTTCGTTAAAAACGCTTGCATATTTTATTCAAAAATGATATTATCTATATGCTGTCTGCGAAAGAGTTTCGATACTCGCCCGCATATATCGCCGATAAGATCATACAATTTAATATTTATGCTACTGTGGCTCAGTTGGTAGAGCAGCTGATTCGTAATCAGCAGGTCGCCGGTTCAAGTCCGGCCAGTAGCTCCATAAATTCCCTAAAAAGAGGCTCACAAGCCTCTTTTTTGCTTGCATTATCACTTTTTTGTCCGTGCTTAGCACGTTTTTTGCGCCTTTTAGCACCTTTTCAGAGGGTAGACCCACAAACGCGGTTTAACACTCCCGGTCAGCAGGTCACCCCTTTAAGCCGTTTTATATACTCATAAAGCGGCGACGTTCCTTTTTTAAGGATATGCGTATAAATGTTGAGCGTGGTCCCGATCTCCGCATGTCCTACCATATTCTGAATATTCTTTGCCGGCACGCCCGCGGCATAACACATCGAAACGAACGTATGGCGAAACGTATGTATGTTCGCGCCGACAATCCCCAAGCGTTTATATACTCTTTCGAAATGCTGCTTTATCGATTCATAAGTGAATCGCGCGGTTTTAAGCTCCGATATCGTCGGCAAAAGTTCGGGAAGAAACGGGATCCGACGTTCGCTCGTGATAGTTTTCGGCGTTACGATCTCGCCCGTTCTGCTGTTCTTATTGCGCCGTACCGTTATGATATATTCGTCCGTATCGATATCTTCGGCATAATCGAGCGCGAGAAACTCGCCTATCCGAAGTCCCGTACAGCACATAAAACGAAACACGGCGTAATATGCGGGTATGTTCGACAGCCAGACGAAATATTCGCGCGGATGTTCGTAATAATATACGATACGGTTCTGCTCGTCAAACTCGAGCGGTCTGTAATGCTTCGCACGGTGCGCGGGCAGTTCGACGGAAAAAAGCGGATTATACGATATCTTGCGCAATCTGACTGCCTTATCCAGGCAACCGTGCAGCACAAGGTATACCTTTTTTCTTGTGTTGCCTTTGTAGTTTTTGATAAGATAATCCTGTAATCTTTCACCGTCAAGCGAACGCAGCGGAACGGATCCGAACTCCGAAGCCTTTAATTGCCCCACATATCTCTCCATATCGTACAGCGTACTCGCCTTTAACTTCGGCTTTTTATACTTCTCGTACCACGAAACGAGAAACTCGCCGAACGTCGGACCACCGTCATCCAGGAGCGTAGACAGCAGCTCTATAACCTGCCGTAATACCGATTGAATATCCATTATACCTTCCGTAACTGATTTAACGCTTTTTCACGGACTTAACACCCGCCGAAAACGAGCGTTTACCCGAAGCGCTTCGGATCTGAACTCGCTTCCCCGCCTTGCCTTTCGCATAAGCGCGGCCGAGAGAGTACGCGCTGCGTTCCTGTGCCGTATAACGCTTTCTCACAATATCACCCCCTTTGCAATATATTGCCTATTATTTGTGGCGCGGATTGTCGGAGTTGCACCGACCGTTACTCTGATCCGCATGCGGCAGCGGCAATAAATGAGGTTGCAAAGGAACCGCTGCCAAAGAAAAAACTCCCTTCCCCGGCGAAGTCAAACCGGAGAAAGGAAAAAGGAAGCTATTCTTTTGCCGGCACGGAATCGCCGACGCTAACAACATCTTCGGCTTTAATGTCGAAAATGCTGTTATTGATCTTAATCTTTTTGAGCGAAATAGTGGTCTTGAAATTGTCTTCCGTAATATCGCACGCGCACTCATATTCGCGCTTCGGATCGATCTGCGAAAATATGCTTTCGGGAAGATCCACGACTACGGCATGACAGTTCGGATATGTACCGTCGGGGTTAAGAGTTCCCCAACCCTTGTCAACCGTCCGTATAAAAAGACAGCGCGTCTTTTTAATCTGAGATCCTTCGACCTTCTTGTTATTCTCGTACTTGTATACGTCTCTTGTCTCCTCATGGGAAACCATTTTTAACGGCATTACCGCATTTCTGAACATAGTTTATGACTCCTTTGATTTATTTTACCGGATAACGGTCGGCGCCGGACTTCTGAATTTATCTTAGATAATTTGGACAAAAATTAAAAGATGCACGGCTTGCAAAAAACTTAACACAGCCAGAACTTGCAAAATTACTACAAGTATCAAATGGCTTAATTTCTTTTTGGGAAAACGATATAAACGAGCCAAAGGCAAGTTATATAGCTAAAATTTGCAAAATTCTCGATATAGAACCAGCATACCTACTCGGACTTGAAGACGAAGACGGACACAAAGAACCGGCAGACTATGAGTTTAAATACGAAGACAGCTTTCAGAAATTCGTCCACCGCGAAAAGAAAAAATAAAAATTACATAATTTTTTTGCAAAACATATTGACAATTTGCATATTATGTATTACAATTGTAATACAATAATTCAGGAGGTATATTGCTATGTCTATCAGTATGAGAGTCAGTGAACGAGAAAAAAAACTCATTCAGGAATTTGCCGATCATTACGGCGTAAGTATCTCAGAATTTATACGCTTAGCCGTTATGGAACGAATTGAAGATGAATACGATTTGAAATGTTACAAGCAAGCTAAAGCTGAACTCGAAAAAGATCCCGAAACCTATTCTTTTGATGAAGTCAATAAAATATTAGGAATTGAAAATGATGTATAAACTTACCTATTCCAAAAATGCACTCAAACAATTTTCAAAACTCGACAGACAAACACAAATTTTATTACAAAAATGGCTGAAAAAAAATCTCGAAAATTGCATAGATCCGCGCTTACACGGAAAACCTTTGACCGCCGATCGCTCAGGGCAATGGAGATACAGAATAGGAAAATACAGAGTAATTGCAGATATCCTTGATCAGGAGTTAATTATACTTGTATTAGAAGTCGGGCATAGACGAGAAATTTACGAATAAAAAGCAGGGTCATCCCTGCTTTTTATTATAAAGGTGTACATCTTTTTGTACACCTTTATTTTTTTACACCTCATACTTCCTAAAAACTACGATATTTTCTTTTGCCTTATATACCACATAATCGTTTTCAGCCGCTATTCTGAAAACTTCGTCGTCGGGAATCTTCAAGACTTCCCTTTCCATACATTCCAGATTACGGGAGTGAAAGTATCTGTGCGCTCCGTATGTATCCGTTTCTTCGTGTTTACTCACTTTTCCGTCTTCGTCCGCCTTGTAAAACTTCGTGCAGTACTTGATGATGTAGTTTACCACACGCGGATTGTCACGGCCGTCGAGCGGAAGCAATGCAAGAGTAGTCAGACCGAACGGCCAGTCTTTATCCGTCAACTCAAACAAAGGATTACCCGCTTTGGTATAAATTAAATTACCTTCCTTATCCGTATGCGGTTTAAGAGGAAATTTAAGCCCGGAAGCCAAAACATGGAAATGAAGAGCGCGAGCTCCGTACTCATCGACACGCTTATGGTATTCCCAAACCGCAAGGATCTTGCAATCCGGAAACAATCGCTTGCAATGGCGGTAAAACAGATCGAATTTTTCCTTAGCTTCAAACGGATCGTATCTGTTTATTCCGTTCGGATTCTCTTTGCTTTTCTGCGCAAACGTCAGCGTAATAAACTGCTCCCACAAATTCGACAGTCCGTAAGAACATATCATTTTCTTTGCACGCTTACCGCCACGTCTTTGATTCCTGAAAAGCACGCTTAACGGAACGTTACGAACCTGTCGTATACCGCCGAATTCTTCGTCATTCTCAAAAATACGAGAATGATCGCTCGTCACGTTCCCCACTTCCACGGGGAAGCAAAATCCCTGCGGATAATAAACCATTTCATCGAACCCCAACAACGTGCGCGAACAAACGACATTACCGTTATGCCATATACGGTATTCCTTTCCTTCGCGTTTTCGCGACGATTCGTAATACTGCGGCGGCTTCGCCGCCTTGTGGCTTTCGCATTCCTTCGGAATGCTCGGCTGAGCGGTGACGTTTTAAACGTTTTTTCGCAAGAAAATTCAACGATTTTGCACGCGAGCAGAGTAAAAAAGTTAAAAACGGTTAAATTCGGTATTGACAAATAGGACGATTCGTGTTAATATTTTAAAAACAGTAATCAAGGAGGACGATGATGAAAAAAATAATTGCGGCGACATTACTTGCCGCGGTAATTGCCGTACAGGTGGTTTGTCTTACCGGTTGCGGCGGATGGAGCGCGGATCCGATGTACGACAAGACCTACGAACTGACCGGCAAGGCAATGCCGATTACCTGGAACGAAGAGCACGGGCTGGCATATTCCGATGAAGACGATATGTATTCCGATACGCGCGAAGTGCTGGAAAAGTATTTCGACAAAGTTGACTGGAATCTGACGAAAGAAAATTTCGCGGCGGAAGGAATGCATCCCATCATAACGCTTACCGACGAAGCGACGAAAAGCGTAGACGCGTTTATTTCGTTTATGGATAAAGCCGCCGAAAATATTTATGAAAATCTCAAAGGCTTCAAGTTCAAAGTCGGAAGCGAAGCGGACGAAGTCGACATTACGATAACCTACCCCAACGGCGAGTCGCAGACCGTCAAAACGAAAAACGGAGGAGTTCAGGATCCTCAGGAATTCCGCGGAATAAATTTCTCCAAAGAAGGCGCTAGCGGCACCGAAATATTCCTCGGACTTTCGAGAACGGGAGATAAGGGCACCGCGTTAAACTTATTGCTTTCCGATGAGTTTACGACGGAACAGCTCGGAAGCTCCGTAGACACATCGCTTTATTACACTCTTTTGGACAAAGACGGTAAATCTCTGATGGATATACGCATTTATCCTGAATATACGGTAACGGAAAACGCATAACCGTTCGATATAAACGGAGAAAGGCGCAAACGCGTGAAATATTGCAATTCTTACACGGATATTGCAATTATGACAATAATTTCACAAAGAAGCGGGGTTTTGTTAAAAATCCCGCTTGACTTTGCTCCCCGAAAAGTCTATAATACATAAGGAAGCTGACGGGAAAAGCTTCCGACAATTTCGTATAAACGATGGTGGAAAAGACAAAGGACAGGCGTAGGAATTTTTTAGAGACCCTGTTCTTTGTCTTTTTTTATCTGACGCGTAATTACGCGAAAAAGCGCGACGCGCGTTAAATTTAATGTGTTTCTAATACAATATCCGAAAATTGATATTGACTCTGTTTTTTTTCTGTGATAAAATTATAATATGGACGAAAGATACATAAACGAAATACTCGCATATACTTTGCCCAAACTGCGTTCCGAGTACGGCGGTTTTACTTTTCCGCAGTCTTTCGTATCCGCAATGCTCGTCAAAGTGATAGACCGTTATCGCGAGAAACTCACAAAGAACGGTATAAATCCGGCGCTTTACGGATTACCCGCGCCCGACATCGTCAAGTATATATGCGGATACCACTATGCTTTCACCTGCCGTATGACGGACGAAAAGCGAATAGCTACGGCGAGCGATCCCGCTTATAGGGACAGTCTTGCCGTCAGCGTTACCGAATCGATATTCGTGCTCGAAAACATCAAAACGAGCGCGGTACGCATAATAAACGAATACAATCCCGTTTACTGCCGTTTCAATATTTTGCTCGACTATCTGCTCAACGTCGGAATCAAAGCGCGTATGCAAATGAAAGAACGCACTTCTCTCGCCGTCATGAAACTGTTCGAAACGGCATATCTCAAGCTCAAAGGCATATTGACTCTTATAGCGAAAGGGCTGGAAAAAGAAGCAATAGTCGTCTGGCGCAGTCTGCACGAACTGGAATGCGTTATAAGCGTGCTTTGCAAATACGGTAAAACGGTTATAGAAGAATTCGAAACCTTCGACCGTTTCAGTAATACCGAAAACATGGATGAAAAAACGCGTGCGGATTTCGAAGAAAAGACCACGGCGTTCGGGATCAACCTTAAAAACGCGAACGAAGTAGACCATTTCGAAAACTACGGTTGGATGGGTGCCGTTCCCGAGCTTCAACTTACAAAATGGAATCTCAATTTCAGATATCTCGAAGATCTCGCCGGGCTCAGCGACAAATACCGCGAGTATCAAGTGGCGTGCGACGCGTCGCACATGAATGCAAAAATTCTGAAATGGAATAAGCGGAAAGTGCTTGACTTCGTTGTCAAACGCTGTTTCAACTCTAATCTCTTCCTACTCTCTAAGTATACGGCATTCCTTGCCGAAAACGGCATTGCGCCCGAGCACCATATCATAGGCAAAATGGTAGGAGATCTTAAATCCATAATAGACATTTTCTTTGCGGAATAATCGAATCGTATTTAACGGGCGCGTACGCTTAAAAAGCGATGCGCCCTTTAATTTCCGAATAATTTTAATGAGTTAAGGAGCGAATATGAAGGTCATCATCATAGGCGGAGTCGCCGGCGGAGCCACCGCGGCGGCAAGATTGCGCAGGCTGGACGAAAAAGCGGAAATAATCATGTTCGAACGCACAGGCTACGTTTCATACGCCAATTGCGGGCTCCCCTATTATATCGGCGGAGTCATATCGGACAGGCGCGCGCTCACCTTGCAAACGCCCGACAGTTTCAGACGTCGGTTCAATATCGACGTCCGTATAAAAAGCGAAGTGACGGAAATAGACACGGAGAACAAGACCGTCACGGTCCGCGATCTCGCTTCGGGAAACGTTTATACCGAGCGTTACGACAAGCTGCTGCTCTCTCCCGGCGCAAAGTCCGCTTTGCCGCGGATAGAGGGCATTACGAGCGACAAGGTATTTACGCTGCGCACCGTCGAAGACACATTCGCGATATATGATTTCGTGACCGCGAACAACGTTAAAAAAGCGGCGGTTATAGGGGGCGGATTTATCGGTATAGAAACGGCGGAAAACCTTATGCATCGCGGCATAGCGGTGACTCTGCTTACGCACGGCAACCAGGTCATGCCGCCTTTCGATTACGATATGGCTTGCCAGATGCACGCTTATCTGCGCTCGCACGGCGTCGATCTTCGTTTGAACAGACACACAACCGCAATAACCGAAGAAAACGGCGGCGTGTGGATAAATACCGACGAAGACGGCAAAATAAACGCCGACGTCGTCATTGCCGCCACGGGTGTGACGCCTGACACAGAACTCGCCGTTAAAGCGGGAATAAAAACGGGTATAAAAGGCGCCGTGATAACGGACGACCACATGCGCACTTCGGTTAAAGACGTCTATGCCGTCGGTGACGCGGTACAGGTAAGCAATTTCGTAAGCGGAGCCGACGCGCTTATCGCGCTCGCGGGACCGGCGAACAAACAAGCCCGCATAGCGGCAGACAATATCGCAGGCGGAAACAGCGTTTTCAAGGGCTCTCAAGGCACATCGGTAATAAAAATATTCGGTATGACCGCCGCGTCAACGGGCTTGAACGAAAAGACGGCAAAAAGCTCGGGTATCGATTACGATAAAACGGTCACTTTTTCCGCTTCGCACGCGACATATTATCCGGGCGCAACGGATATGACCGTAAAACTGATATTTTCGAAAGCGGACGGAAAGGTGCTCGGCGCGCAGATGATAGGTTTCGACGGCGTGGACAAACGTATGGACGTCGTGGCTACCGCTATCCGCGCCGGATTTACCGTGCGCGATCTGACGGAGCTCGACCTTGCTTACGCGCCGCCCTACTCTTCCGCCAAAGATCCCGTAAATATGGCGGGCTACGTCGCCTGCAACGTACTTGACGGAAGCGTAAAACAGTTTCACTACGACGAAGTAGGCAGACTGTGCGGCCGCGACGACGTCACTATGCTCGACGTGCGCACGCCCCGCGAATTTGCGCAAGGACACTTCCCCAATGCCGTGAATATTCCCGTAGACGGTCTGCGCGGACGAATCGACGAGCTGGATAAAACCAAGCCCGTTTACGTCAACTGTTACAGCGGACTGCGCAGTTATATAGCCTGCCGTATGCTTTCGGCGCGCGGCTTCGACTGTTATAATCTTTCGGGCGGCTTCGGGTTCTATTCCTATATAGCTTACGATAAGACTTTCGATACCACTTGCCGCGGCGACTGCGGTCTGCCGATAGAGAATTGACTGCCGCGCTCACGAGCGGCGTTTGCGCCGGGCGTTAACGTCCCGCGCGCAATCATATTCGATTTTTCGAACGCCGCTTTAATTCCGACTTTTCAGGTGCTGCTCGCATTCAGGAAATAATAATATTAAAAAATAAATAAAGTAGAACAAT
>CALWBH010000099.1 GCA_944376015.1 uncultured Clostridia bacterium | reverse complement strand
TAAGCGCGAACGCCAAAGGATTCTTTCGGCGGGCGGGGCGCACGCACACCCATCAAAACTAAAAGTACCTCGAAGTCCGCAGACTTCGGGTACTTTCACTTTTTCGGGTGCAGACCACGCTAACGCTGTGCGTTAGCTCGCCCGCCTGACAGTTCGGGAAACAGTGTTCGCATATCGAAAGATATGCTCTGCACCGTTTCCCGAACCCTTCGCCCTTGCTCGCTCACCGCTCGCAAGGGAATCGAAGGTCGTTCGCCCGAAGTGAATTCGTGCTCGCTCCCCGTTTGTATATTGCACATCGCTAACGCTACACTGCCGCAAAGGGAAAAGCCTTTGCGACTTTTTCTTAATGCCCTATCGAAATATAACAATCGGCGCGAAACGCAGAGGTGTGTAAATATAAAAAGCTTTCAGAGAATTACTTAAAAACGTTGATTTTATTGTAACTTTTCTATAAACGACATTACCGCTTCTTTTTCTTTTTGACTGAGATTACGGTATTTGCTTATTAGATTTTGTTCTTCTTTCGTATATCCCGTAAAACTCTTGTCTTCGTCGAAAAATTCCGATAAAGTAATTTCGAATGCTTTACATATAGCCGTAAGCGTTTTGAGCGAAGGCTGAGTTTTTCTTGCAAACATATTCGTTATCGTGGATATGGTAAGCTCGGATTCGAGTGCAAGCGTATAATAACTCCATTTTCTCTGCGTCCGCAGTTTTTCGATTTTTTCGAGAACGTCCATAGCTCGACTCCTTTTTCTAAATATATTATACATTTGCGATTAATATAAAACCCAAATGTATAATAAAAATATTAATAGAATATACAAATGTAGTATGTTTTTATTAAAATACAATACAACTGTATACTCACGGGAGTACAAAACGAGTGAGAAAGAGTGTATGGCAAGGCTGTTGGAAGTAAAGAAAGATTTCGAAACAATAAACAAGTGGGTGACGGAGTTTATAAGCAATTCTATGAGCGAAGGGTTCAGAAAGAACATATTGCCCGATTGGGAAGAATACGCGAAAGGAGTGGACAAAACGACGTTTACACTGAGCGATTTTTCAAAGTCGGAAAGGAAAAATAAAAAAAGCAAGCGTTTTGACCCTGTTTTCGGAAAAAAATAAAAAATTTATTTTGGTAAAAACTATTGACAAATGCGCTCGTTAGTATTATATTACATATACAAGACATACACAATATATTGTGTTCTGAAATAATTTCGATTACAATATATTGAGTATATAATAATAATTTGACTTTTGCTGCGTGAACTGAGAGCGAAAGGGGAGAAAGAAAATGAAACTGATTAAAAGAGACGGATCGGAAGTCGAATTCGATCGTGAAAAGATCGCCAACGCGATAAAGAAAGCGAACAGAGCGGGCAAGCCCGAACTTTCGGACGAGTGGATCGACACTCTTGCGCTTACGGTAGAGAAAGACTGCCTGAAAATGAACCGTGCGGTCAACGTGGAAGAAGTGCAGGATTTCGTAGAGACGAATATAATGAAGCTCGGCGCTTACGAGGTTGCCAAGCGTTATATTCGTTACCGTCATCAGCGTAATCTCGCGCGCCGCGCCAACACTACGGACAAATCCATACTTACGCTTATAGAGAGCAACAACGAGGAGATTAAGCAGGAGAACTCCAACAAGAATCCCGCCGTCAATTCTGTTCAGCGCGACTATATGGCAGGCGAGGTCAGTAAAGACCTTACCAAGCGTCTTTTCCTGCCGCCCGACATAGTGCAGGCGCACGAAGAAGGGCTTATTCATTTCCACGACGCGGATTATTTCGCTCAGCACATGCACAACTGCGATCTCGTCAATCTGGAAGATATGCTTCAGAACGGCACGGTCATCAGCGGCACGATGATAGAGCGTCCTCATTCTTTCTCGACCGCGTGCAACATAGCTACTCAGATAATCGCCCAGGTGGCGTCCAATCAGTACGGCGGTCAGTCGATAAGCCTTACGCATCTTATGCCTTTCGTGCAGATATCGCGTGAAAAGATCGCGCGCGACGTGGAGAGCGAATTCGATCTCATCGGAACGCATCCGAGCGCGGAAATAAAAGCCAAGATAGTGGAAAAGCGGCTTAAAGAAGAAATTAAGAAGGGCATACAGACGATACAGTATCAGCTCGTGACCCTGCTCACGACCAACGGACAGGCGCCGTTCGTGACGATATTCATGTATCTCGGCGAAGCGAGAAGCGAAGCGGAGAAGAAAGACCTTGCGCTTGTGATAGAGGAGATGCTCCGTCAGCGTTACGAAGGAGTAAAGAACGAAGCGGGCGTATACATAACTCCCGCGTTCCCCAAACTGATATATGTGCTCGAAGAAGACAATATCCGCGAAGACAGTCCTTACTATTACCTTACCAAGATAGCGGCGAAATGCACCGCGAAGCGCATGGTGCCCGATTATATCAGCGAAAAGGTAATGCTTAAAAACAAGATAGACAAGAACGGCGACGGACAGTGCTATACCTGTATGGGCTGCCGCTCCTTCCTTACGCCTTACGTCGACGAAAACGGCAAGCCCAAGTATTACGGGCGTTTCAATCAGGGCGTCGTGACGATAAATCTTGTGGACGTGGCATGCAGCGCCGGACGAGATAACGAAGAGGAATTCTGGAGAATTCTCGACGAACGTCTCGAACTCTGTCACCGTGCGCTTCAGGCGCGTCATAAACGTCTGGAAGGCACGCTTTCGGACGCCGCGCCCATACTCTGGCAGCACGGCGCGCTCGCGCGGCTGGAAAAGGGCGAAAAGATAGACAAGCTGCTTCACGGCGGTTACTCCACCATTTCTCTCGGTTACGCGGGGCTTTGGGAGTGCGTTTACGAGCTTTGCGGCAAGAAACTGACCGAACCCGAGGGAGAGAAGCTTGGTCTTGAAATAATGAAGAAGCTCAACGAAGCGTGCGCTAAGTGGAAGGCGGACGAGCATATCGATTATTCGCTGTACGGCACGCCGCTCGAATCGACGACTTACAAATTCGCGAAATGCCTTCAGAAGCGTTTCGGAATAATTCCCGGAGTTACCGACAAGAGCTACATTACCAACAGCTATCATATACACGTTACGGAAAAGATAGACGCTTTCGATAAGCTTGCGATAGAGAGCAAGTTCCAGACGCTGTCTCCCGGCGGCGCGATATCTTACGTCGAAGTGCCCAATATGCAGAACAATCTCGAAGCGGTGCTCAGCGTAATGAAATTCATATACGACAACATAATGTATGCCGAGCTCAACACGAAGTCCGACTACTGCCAGAAGTGCGGTTTCGACGGCGAGATACAGATTGTCGAAGACAACGGTAAACTCGTTTGGGAGTGCCCTAATTGCGGCAATCGCGATCAGAGCAAACTCAACGTCGCGCGCCGTACCTGCGGTTATATCGGCTCACAGTTCTGGAACCAGGGCAGAACGCAGGAAATAAAGGAACGCGTGCTTCACCTTTGAGTTTTAAGCGACTTTTATTCCGCCGAAAATTTTTCGGCGGAATAATGTTTTTACCGCTGTGTCGGGAATTCCCGAACGTGCGGTAAAATGCCGCGGACGCGGCGAAAATAAAACGGGCGGTACGCCGCCGACGGAGAACAGAATGAATATTGCCGAGATAAAATATTGCGACATCGCCAACGGAATAGGGGTAAGAGTATCCGTGTTCGTTTCCGGATGCCGTCACAGATGCGTGGGCTGTTTCAACGAGATCGCGTGGGACTTCGACTTCGGCGCGCCTTACGACAAAAAAACGGAAGACAAAATAATAGACGCGTTAAGACCGTCGTATATGGACGGACTGACATTGCTCGGCGGAGAACCTTTCGAGCCTGAGAACCAGGCGGAGCTGTTCGAGCTCGTACGCAGGGTGAAAAACGAGCTGCCCGACAAATCGGTATGGGCGTATTCGGGGTTTACATTCGAAGAGCTTTCGGGCAAAATCCCTTCGCGCGCGAGCGGCGAGACCTGCGCCAAGCTCCTCGGTATGCTCGACGTGCTTGTGGACG
>CALWBH010000098.1 GCA_944376015.1 uncultured Clostridia bacterium | reverse complement strand
GAAATGCGGTTTCCCGCTTTCGGCGCGCGTTAAGATCAGCCGCGACGGATCTTCTCCGCTTTCTTTAAGCAGTAAAAGCAGAGCATACAGTCCGCATATACTCTGCTTTACCGAATCGGGATTTGTTTTACGCGTTATAGCGTCTATATACCCGCCGCAAAGAGCAAAGCCTTGTCTGACTTCCGCTTCCCTGCCGTCGGTTACCTTCACCGCCGTGAACATATCAGAGCGGAAGATTACCGTGCTTTTTGGCGGGCAGACTCTGTTTCTTGCCGTCGAGCATAAGGAACGCGTTAACGATACGCGCCTTAGTCTCTTCGGGCAGAATTACTTCGTCTACGAAGCCGCGCGCCGCGGCTACGTAAGGATTCATGAATTTTTCCTCGTACTCCGCGATTATCTTTTCACGCTCGGCGGTCTTGTCCTCAGCCGCTTCTATGCGCTTTCTTCCGATGATATTAGCCGCGCCGTCCGCGCCCATTACGGCGATCTCCGCGATCGGCCATGCGAGCACTATATCCGCGCCCATGCCTTTGGAGTTCATGGCTATATACGCGCCGCCGTAAGCCTTGCGCATTATAAGACTGACCTTGGGAACGGTCGCTTCCGAATACGCGTAAAGCATTTTCGCGCCGTGGCGGATAATTCCGCTGTACTCCTGCTGTTTGCCCGGCAGGAATGCGGGAACGTCCACAAGCGTGAGAATGGGAATATTGAAGCAATCGCAGAAACGAATGAAGCGCGCCGCCTTATCGCCCGCGTTGAAATCGAGCGAGCCCGCAAGCACTTTGGGCTGGTTAGCGACTACGCCGACGGTCTTGTGTCCCATACGGATAAATCCGATAACGATATTCTGCGACCAGTCCGCCTGAACTTCGAGAAAGGTTCCCCTGTCCGCGATTTCCTCTATAACGCGCTTTACGTCGTAAGCCGTTTTTTTGTTGTCCGGCACTATCGCCTGGAAGTTGGTGGACTTGGTTATATACTCCTCGTCGTAAGGTTTCCCCTTATCCTCGCAGTTGCTCGGCAGATAACCTATAAGCTGACGAACGCCGTTCAGACAGCTCTTATCGTCGGGATAAGAGAAATGCGCAACGCCGCTTTTCTGCGTGTGCACCGCCGCGCCGCCGAGTTCCGCCGTCGTGACCGTTTCTCCCGTAACCGCCTTGATGACCGCGGGACCCGTGATATACATCTGGCTTGTCTGCTCCGTCATGAAAATGAAGTCGCAGAGTGCGGGAGCATAGCACGCTCCGCCCGCGCACGGTCCCATAATGACCGCTATCTGCGGTATAACGCCGCTGTAACGCGAGTGACGGTAGAATATTCCGCCGTAACCCGAAAGGGAATCTATACCCTCCTCGATACGCGCTCCGCCGCTGTCGTTTACGCTGATAAAAGGCGCGCGTGCGTCGTATGCCATGTCCATGATACGGCAGATTTTCTGCGCCTGAGCCTCGCCGAGACTTCCGCCGCCCACGGTGAAATCCTGCGAGCTTGCGAAAACGAGTTTTCCGTTTATTTTGCCGTAACCCGTAACGACTCCGTCGCCGAGCACTTTTTTCTTATCCATACCGAAATCGGTTATTCTCGATTCGACGAGAGAATTGACTTCGGTAAAAGTACCTTTATCGAAAAGGTATTCCATTCTTTCAAACGCGGTCATTTTGCCCGAAGCGTGCTGTTTAGCGACCCTTGCTTCGCCGCCGCCCGCCGCGTGCGCCGCGCGTTTGTCTTTAAGAGTCTTTATTACTTTTTCGTCCCACATTTTAGTTTACCTCAGCCGAGTTTTTCAAGATCCGGGGCGGTGTTTATGCCGATTACTTCCAGACCTCTGTCAATGCGTTTCATAAAGCCCGCAAGCGTTTTGCCCGGTCCTATCTCGACAAACGATTGGATACCGCAATCAATCATCGTTTTTACCGACTGTTCCCATTTTACGGGCGACGATACCTGACGGACGAGCAGATCGGTTATTTTTTCCTTTCCGCTTATTACGTCCGCGCTGACGTTACACACGTAAGGAATCGTCGGGTCTGCGAACTTAACGTCCGCAAGCGTTTCCGCAAGCCTTTCGCCCGCTACTTTAAGCAAAGGCGAATGGAAAGGTCCGCTGACTTTGAGCGGAGCGACGAGCTTTGCGCCCGCTTCCTTGCACTTTTCGCCCGCGACTTCCACCGCGCGTGCGTCGCCGCTGACGACGATCTGCCCCGGACAGTTATAATTCGCGGGAACCACGCACAGCCCCGTAGCCGCTTCGGCGTCCTTGCACGCGCCTTCCACTACGTCCGCGGTGAGTCCGATAATCGCGCTCATTGCGCCCTTACCCGCAGGAACCGCGTTTTCCATATAAATGCCGCGCTTGCGCACCACTCTGACCGCGTCGAGATAATCCATTGCGCCGCAAGCCACAAGCGCGCTGTATTCGCCGAGAGAAAGCCCCGCGGTCATATCCGCTTTAAGTCCGATCTTTTCGACGGCTCGGAGCGCGCATACTTCCGCGACAAGCATTGCCGCCTGCGTGTATTCCGTCTTATTGATAAGCTCGTTTTCGTCGAACATAATCGATTTCAGATCGAAATCGAGCACGTCCGCCGCGCTGTCCACCGCTTCCCTGCATTCGGGATACGCGTCGTAGAAATCTTTCATCATTCCGACGTACTGCGCCCCCTGTCCGGGAAAAATAAATGCTGTTTTCTTCATTATGTTATGTCCTCCGTTATGTAGGATCCCTTCACTTCGTTTTATCAGGAATAAAGCTGCGCCTTTTTAGCCGCCGTGAAAGAAAGCTCGCCTTTCGCGCGCAAAGCGCCGTCCACGCTCGCCTTTACGGCAAATTTATAAAGCCCGCCCGCCGCCATAAGCACGTTCGCTTCGAGCGTAAGCGTATCTCCCGGCACCACCGCTTTGACGAACTTGAACGCGTCCGCTTTAAGCAGAACGTAAACGGTGTCGGGATCCGAAGTATCGTTATCGGGCGCGTCTATTACGAGCGAACAAAGTTGTGCAAGCGACTCAATGATAAGCACGCCGGGCATAACGGGCAGATCGGGAAAGTGTCCCATGAAATACGGCTCGTTTATCGAAACGTTTTTTATGCCCTTCGCGTATTTGCCCGCTTCGATCTCAACCACTTTTTCCACCATCTGAAAAGGCGGACGCTGTTTTATTCTTTTATTTATATCGAGTATATTCATCTTCGATCCTTTTTGCGAACAGTCGCAATGCTGTCAAAACGGCAGTCGCGCTTAAAGCGACAGACCGCCGTCAATGACTATCGTTTGTCCCGTGATGTAAGACGATTCGTCGGATACGAGGAACGCGACGAGTTCCGCCACTTCCTCCACGCTTCCGAGACGAGCGAGCGGGATCTGGGTCAGGTATTCTTTTATCTTTTCTTCGGGCAGGTGCGCTACCATGTCGGTCGCTATAAATCCCGGCGCTATCGCGTTCACCCTTATGCCGTAAGGAGCAAGCTCGCTCGCAAGCGTAGCGGTCATCGAGTTTATCGCGCCTTTTGTAGCCGCGTATACCGACTGTCCGGGAAGCGCCATTT
>CALWBH010000097.1 GCA_944376015.1 uncultured Clostridia bacterium | reverse complement strand
CGATCGCGGCAAGTACGTAATATCTCTTCGCTCGGACGCGCATAACGTTATCGACTGCGCAAACAGCGAGCTCGAATATAACGTAAGCGAAACGATAAATATCGATATCGACCCCGTAACGGAAAATCCCGTCGAGAACAGATTTACCGGCGCGGACGCGTATATGGGAATGCCCATAGACGGAAGCACCGCGGGCGGCGATCCCATAAAATATCTTAGTCGTGCGAACTTTGAAGGGACTTTCCCCAATAATCGTACGCCGGACAGATCGGACAGTAGCGCGATAAATCAAGTAAATACTGCTTTAAACGATAAATACGATACTAACGTTATGCCGAAAACCGAGCAGAATAACAAACAATACCTTGTAGTTAAGGAAGACGGGACAAAGGCGTCGCTTTCGGATCTTCAGGGAAAGACAGCCGCGAAGCTTAAATATAACGACGAACTAATACTTGCGCTTGGTAAAGATTACGAAGAACCCCGTTGGGAAAAATTACTTGATCAGCTTTCAGTAAAAGAGATGACGGATGTTGTTGCAAACGGATTTTTCGGAACGATAGCCATTGAAAGCGTAGGTAAGCCTCAACGACTGGATATCGACGGACCCGCGGGTTTTCACTATTCTGGCGCTAAAGACGAATTAAGAGGAAAATATGTCGCTTTCCCTTCGGAATCTCTTATTGGTTGTTCTTGGAATCAACAAACCGCGTATAATATGGGGCAGGCTCAGGGCGTCATAGCGAACGCTACCAATGTGAACGGCTGGTATGCGCCCGGACTTAATCTTCATCGCAATCCTTACAGCGGCAGATATTTCGAGTATTACAGCGAAGATCCTTTGGTTATAGGAAAACTGGCTACCGAGGTAATCCGCGGCTCAACGAATAACGGCTTGTATTGCTATATGAAGCATTTTGCCGTCAGTGAAGAAGGCATCAATCCTGATAACGTCAAAACATGGCTTACCGAGCAGACGCTCAGAGAAATTTATCTCCGTCCGTTCGAAATAGCCACCAAGGAAGGGGAAGCTAACGCGGTGATGACGGCGTTTAACTGCATAGGCGCTGTCTGGGCGGCGGCTTGCGATCCGATGAATAACGACATACTCCGCAGTGAGTGGGGATTCCGCGGTTCGCTCATTACCGACTGGGCGCTCGGCGATCGGTCTTGGATGAGCGGTAAGCTCGGTATCCGCGGCGGTAACGACTTATGGTTGGATCAAAACGAACCTTTTGCCAATGACGCTACTACGGTAAGTCTGCTTCGAAACGCAACGAAAAATATTCTTTATACCGTATCGAATACATACGCCAGAGCAAAGGCTTATCAGGAAAGCGGCAGTCAGGACGACAGGTACAAAGTGGATCTTACCGTCGAAGTCGCGGAATCTCCGTTCTCTCCGGTTCCCATACTTATGGTTTTGGGTATTTGGGTGCTTGCGCTTGCGGCAAGCGCGGTATGCATAGTGTTTATTATAAAAAAACCGAAGACCGCGCCTTGTAATGATACCGGCGGCGGAGACCGTCCCGGTAAGATACCTCCCGATCTTCCGAGCGAAGGGGATTCTTCGGACGATAACGAGCGCGCGCCCGATCCCGACGTTGCGGAAAATACTTCTCATGAAACGGAAAGTTTCGCGGAAAAATTTGCGGCGCTGGCTTGGGCTGAAAAGCGAAGGTATAACGAGTTCACAAAATATGTGCTTCTGAATCCGCGCGTTACCATGGTTCCCAACAAATACTGCGTTATATTTAAATACAAAAAAGAAAGGATATTCCGTATCGTCATCAGAAATTCCGTTCCGGTCGTGCTTTTTAAACTCGTCAATGCTGAGCTTAAAAAATTCATGGAGGACGGCGACGTGAAAAACATCAAAGTTCGCACTGTGGATATACGGCTCTCTTCGGACGAAGCGCTTAATTCCGCCAAACAGCTTGCGGATCTTGCCGCCAAAAACTCGGAAGGCAATTGACCTGTTGCGGAAGGCGGAAACGTAATATCATAATAAAAAAGGTAAAACAATACCCGAAAGGGGCTGTCGCATTTGATATGCGACAGCCCCTTTGATAACTGCGTATAAATTAGGATCATATAATCGAAATCGTAAAGCGCGGCGGTAAAGGCGCGAATAAAAGCTATATGAGCGCAATGGCGCAATCATAACCTTCGCCGAATATACGACGTCGGACAAACGGGTCTATTCGCTCCTGCCGATGACGAAATCGGTGCCGCAGCCTAAAAATTCCGCAATGTTGATTATGCTTTCTACGGACGGTTCGCGTTTGCCCCTGAGCCAGTCGTAATAGCAGGACGCGCTTATCTTGCTTGCCTGTTTGCAAAACGAATAGCCGCTGTATCCGAAATGCGGCAGCAGATGTTTCAATCTTTCCGAAAACGGCGGCACGGGTTTGAATGAGATCGCGTATTTTTCGTTTTCCAGCCCGAGCACATAGTCCGTGGTGCAGTTGCAGAAATCCGCCGTTTTTATGAGCGATTTTAATGTCGGAGAACATTCCCCGGTAAGATATTTGGATACTTCGGACGGAGTGAGCCCCGCTTTCAAAGCGAACTCTTTTTTATTTAATCCCGATTCCGATATAAGCTCTTCCAGCCTCTCGGCGAATTTTAATAAATCCATATTTGCTCCCCTTATATAGATTATCTCCGATAAGAGAAAATATTGCTTGATATTTTCTTGGGTCGGAGATATAATAACAAATAGGGGGGCGTTGGAAAAAACAATGGTAGCTACTTTTATAGGGCATAGGAAAATCGCAAACGAAAATGCTTTGCGGCGACGAATCGAAAAAATCATGTTGCGCCTGATAGAAAACGGCGTCGATACGTTTCTTTTCGGGAGCGTAGGCAATTTTAACGATTTGTGCGTTTCCGTAGCCGCGGAAATAAAGTCAAGAGGAATAAAGCTTTTCACCGTTTACGTGCGCGCTGAATATCCGTATGTCGACGAGCGGTACATAAAAAACGTGCTCGGCGATTTCGATTTAACGTTTATGCCCGAAAAGCTCGTTAACGCAGGTAAAGCCGTATATGCGGAAAGGAACAGATACATGATAGATCGCGCCGACGTTTGCGTTTTTTACTATGATGAGAAGATGTCCGGCGGGGAAGGGCTTAAAACGTATAAAAACGGGCAAAGCGGAACGGAAAAGGCGTACTTGTATGCGAAAAGGAAAAACAAAACGTCGATAAACCTGTTCGTCGAAAGGGTTTGAAGCGGCAGGGCGGCGCAGGTTATCGATTTTTGCGCAAAAGCGGCGATAAATACGCGTTAAAACAGTTGCAAAACTTTTGCCGTTGTGTTAGAATTATATCACTCTTCGGAATCGGAGAGTTTTTATCCTTGCTTGCGCGCACGGACGCGCAGGCTGCTAAACCATAAGGAGGTATACTGTTATGACTAATTACGAAGTTCTCTACATCCTTTCTCCCAAGACGGAAGAAGGCGCGCGCGAAGAGCTTATCGAACGTTTTAAAAACGTAGTGGTAAGCGCGGGAGGCAGTGCGGAGGTGAACAAGTGGGGCATGAGAAAACTCGCTTACAGAATAGGTTTCGTCAGCGAAGGTTATTATGTGCTTATGACGTTCTCCGCGCCCGAAGATCTGCCCGCGGAGCTTGAACGCCAGATGCGCATCAGCGACGCCGTGATAAGATTCATGGTGACGAAGAAGGTAGAAAACAAACTCACGCGCGCGGAAGACGCGAGAAAAGCCAAGGCGGCAGAAAAAGCGGCTGCGGCAGCGAAAGCCCGTGAAGAAGCCGCCGCCAAGGAAGCGGAAGCCCGTGAGGAAACCGTAAACGCGGAAGTTCAGCCCGAAGCGGAAGCCGTAGCCGAAGAAGCGCCGGCGGAAGAAAAGGCGGAAGAAGTTCAGAGCGAAACGGAAGAAACTGCAGAAAAAGCCGAATAAGGCGCAGGAGAATGTATGAATAAAATTTTTCTTGTCGGAAATCTTACCGCCGACCCCGATTATTCCGTAACGGGTAACGGAACGCCCATGTGTCGTTTTACCGTTGCCGTAAACCGCCGTTTTTCGGGTCAGTCCGATGAGCGCACCGCCGATTTCTTCCGTGTGGTCACGTTCAGAAAGACTGCCGAAAATTGCAGCTCTTTCCTTGCAAAGGGAAGAAAAGTCGGAGTAGTGGGCAGCATACAGATCAACGACTACACCGATAAGGAAGGCAACAAGCGTCAGAGCGTCGACGTTACCGCGGACGAAGTGGAATTCCTTTCGCCGCGCGGAGAAGACGGCGGAGCAAGCGCTCCTTCCCCCCGTAAGGGCGGAGCTACGCTTGAACCCGTGAGCGACGATACCCTTCCTTTTTGATCGATTCAAGTCAGGAGTAAATCATGGAGAATAAAAAAGTATCCGCCGCAAAAGATTTCAGCGGCGACGATAAGACCAAAAAAGCACGCCGCCCTTTGAAAAGAAAGGTATGCGAGTTCTGTGAAAAGGGAATAGCCGAAATTGACTACAAGGATATTTCCAGACTCAGAAAGTACGTTACCGAAAAGGGCAAGATAGTTTCCGCACGTACGAGCGGTTGCTGCGCTCATCACCAGAGACAGCTCACCGTTGCGGTAAAGCGCGCGAGAAATATGGCTCTCCTTCCTTTCAAGGGAGAATAAAAGCAAAGAAACGGTTCCGATGTCGGAGCCGTTTTTTAACGCGCTTTCGAGCGTGACAAGCTTGTAGCTTTTAAAAGAAATTTTAAAGACGGGGATGCCTGCGTCGGGCTTAACCGCAACGGAGTGAAATTTCGCGTTTGTATTTTAAAAATGTCGTGATAAAACGGATGCTTTTCCGCTATAACGCACGGGGCTGTCGCATTTCTGCGACAGCCCCATCCCGTTGTCCTTGGTATAAAAGGAGGAATGAAAAGTCAGATATTTTCCCGAATTCGGTCTTCGGCTACCGTAGCGGTTTCGTCGGCAGGCGTTTTTTCCGCGTTATCCGCGCCGAGCTGTTTGAGAATGTTTTTAAGCGCGTCGGTTTCGGCGGTATCGAAAGGTTCTTCGTCTATGTCCGGATATTCCGCGTTTCGCTCGTCGTTATCCGCGATTTGCTTTATCGAGGATATAGTCGTACCGTTAGCCGTGGCTTTGCTGTTTTTGCGACCGCCCAACCCTACCACGCGTATATCCACGGCGGAAAGACGAAGTCCGAGCTTGTTGCGGCACGCTTCGGACGCAAGCTTTCTGACATTTTCGCTCGCCTCGGCGGCGTTTACTCCGCCGTAAAAATTCACCGAAAGCTCCAAGCGGACGCCGTTTTCGTCGATGAAAAGGACGCAGCCGCGGAATTTTACTCCTTCCGCAGCGGAGACGCTTTTCTTTACGAGTTTTTTAACGACTTTCTGCTTTACTTTGATGATTCCGCCGGGCGCGGAAGCCACTTGTACTTCGTCGCGGAAACCTTTTTTAAGCAGGAAGCCCGCCGTTGCCGCGGAAAGCGCCGTAAAAATGCCTGAAAAAGCGATAAGCAAAGTGCGCGCGACGGTGTTGTCGAAGTCTTCTGCGTTCAGTGCGCCGAAGGAAGCGCAGACGAGCAGAACGATGAATACCAGCGCAATACCTGCGCTGACCATAGTCGTTACGATAGCGAGATTTTTTTTCATGATTACTCTCCGTGTATTTGCGGCCGATTGTATCGGCTGAACTGATTGTAACCCGTTCGCGTAAATTTATACGCGGGCGGCGTTTTTTATTTACTGTTTTGCGTTATGCCACTCGGGCTTTTTGACGCGTAAAGCGTCCGCCCGCCGACGTCCGTGTGATTTTTGTTTTTTTGCGAAGCGTATTTTTTAAGAAAAAAAGCAGAGCGTTATACTCTGCTTTTTTGGCGCACTCACCGGGAGTCGAACCCGGATCTGCGGCTCCGGAGGCCACCGTTCTATCCATTATACTATGAGTGCTTAACCGTTATTATTTTACAGATTTTGCGCGTTCAAGTCAAGAAAAATGAGCATTAAAAGCATAAACGCCGCGCGACGTGGAATCATAGCGAAAAAACGCCGCCGTCGCCCGATAATCGATCGCCGTTTAAATAGATAAAAAAATAACTATTAAAAATTGGAAATACCTATTTACAAAACGCGCTTATTAGGGTATAATAAATAAAATAAACCATGAAGGGGTAAATATATGTCAGAAAAAAAAGTTTTGCTCAAACGTCCTAACAAAGAGATCTACGTAGAAGGCGACAGGCTCGTCAAAAAATTCGACAGTTCGTTTAAAAAATCCGATATCCTTAACGAAGCCATCAATCAGACGCGCGTCGCCGAAGCGGGGCTTAACGTGCCGCAGGTGCTTGACGTACGTATCGCCGAAGAAGGCAGTTATCAGATAGTCATGCAGTATATCAAAGGCAAGAGCCTTGAAACGCTTATGCGCGAAAATCCCGAAAAGACGGACGAATATATCGAAAAGTTTGTCGGAATACAGCGCGATATGCACAAATACAACGTGCCCTTGCTCAACCGCACCAAAGAAAAATTCACGCGGAAACTTTACGAAGCCAATATCGACGGTAACATTAAATACGAATTGCTTATGCGGCTCGAAGGTATGCCTACTCATTTCAAGCTTTGCCACGGCGATTTCGATCCGTCCAATATCATAATAGGCGAGGACGGCAAGGATTATATCATAGACTGGTCGCACGCTACGTCGGGCAACGGCAGCGCGGACGCGGCGAGAACGTATCTTATGTTCAAGCTGCGCGGAAACGACGTGCTTGCGGATAAATATATGGATTGCTATTGCAAACTCAATAACACGACGCGTCATTATGTTTCCAAGTGGCTGCCCATCGTTGCGGCTTCGCAGTCCGTCAAGGGGAAGCCCGAAGAGCGCGACTTTCTGCTCGAATGGGCGACCGTTGTCGAGTACGAGTAAAAACTCGGCGTAAAGTTGTTGTTTCGCGCCGATTACTGCGTTTTGCGAGCGCATAACGCGATCGGCTAACGCTCTTGACGTCGAGCGCGAATCAACCATGTATTTGTAACGTATTATAAAAAAATTCACGCTTTTCGCGTGAATTTTTTTATACTGTGCTGCGTTAATGTTGCTCGAACGTAATAAGCGTTTTAAGATGGCCGCGTTTATTTTTTACGCACTCTTCGAAGACTTCGGGGACTTCGTCGAAAGACACTTCTTTCGTGATAAGCGGCTTGACGGAAATGGCTTTGTTGGCAAGGATATTGACGGCGGTCTGCATGCTTTTAACTCCGTTGCATATTCCGGTGACGGTAATGCCTTTGTTTACGACGTCTTTGAGCGAACATTCGAGCTCGCCTATGCAACCGTAACGTCCTATGATGACGTATTTGCCGTTTTTTGCGGTAAAATCCAAACTTTGAGTCATTCGCATTTCACTCGAGCTGATGTGCGCGACGCATTCCGCCATTTTACCGCCGGTTATGTGGAATATCTTGCTTCGGGGATCGGTTTCGAGCGCGTTTATCGTGTAGTAAAGCCCCATTTCCTTTGCTTTGGCGAGATATTCTTCGTTTGTATCGACGATAATGGGCACCGCCTGATAATAGAGCGCGACCTGACCGAGAATGATTCCGAGAGCGCTTGCGCCCGTTATCGCCAAAAAATCGCCTTTGGTAAGTTCGAGCGCGTTTATCGTTTGTACGGCTATGGAAATGTAATCGAGAAATACGGCTTCTTCGTTGGGTATACGTTCGGGAAGCGCTATACCTTCGCTCGAATGAATAATCGCGAAATCGCGTATAAACCCGTCGCAGGTAATGCCGTGAATACCCGTATTTTCACATAACAAAAATTTACCGGCTTTGCACTGAGGACATTCGCCGCATGCGCGTTGAGGTCTTACGTAAACTCTGTCGCCGCGTTGAAGCTCGGTAACGCCTTCGCCGCTTTCTATTACCATACCTACGCAGGAGCCGCCCGGTATCACGGGCAACACGGCGTCCGTTTTACCTGCGTATACGTTAATGTCCGGTCTGGATAAAAGGCTTTCGAGTATTTTGATTTTTACGCACCCCGGAGCAGCCTTCTGGCTGGCGCTTTCGGTGAGCTCTATCTTGCCCGGAGCGGTTATCTGCCATGCTTTCATACGAATAATTATAACACACCGTAATATGCAAGTCAAGTGGGTTTCGCGCTCGGAATTTTCGCGGTTTTTCAAGCCGAAAAAGTGTGAAAGTCGCGGTTATTCCGCAATATAGTCGGCGGAAAATGTCCTTTCGACAAATCGTCGCAAATGAAGCCAAGACTCGCCAAAGCTCGACACGCGCTTTGCTTTTCCGTAAGCGTTGCGTCTGCTATAATAAAACTGACAAAAAACGGAGGCGAAAAAAATAATGAAAATCAGACTTATGATAGTGGACGACAACGAAGAGTTTATTCGGGAAGCGACGGCTTATTTTACGGCAAAACCCGATTACGAAGTTGTGGCGACGGCGCTCAACGGGGAAGAAGCGCTGGAAAAAGCGGCGGCAGTGAACCCCGACGTAATGCTGCTCGATATCGTGATGCCGAAGCTCGACGGATACGGAGTACTTGAAAAACTCGACAAGAGCGTTCGCGTCATAGTGGTCAGCGCGCTCAGCGCGGGCAGCTTCGTAAGCAAAGCGGTAAATCTCGGCGCACGTTATTATATGATGAAACCTTGTCGTTTCGAACAGCTCGAAGCGCGTATCGTAGAGAGCATGAAAGAGAGCGCGGCAAGCCGTATCAAAAACAAATCCCTCGAAGAAAAGATCACCAATATTTTCATTACCGTAGGCATTCCCGCTCACATAAAGGGCTATCAGTTCCTGCGCGAAGCCATAAAAATGGCGATCGACAATCCCGACGTTATAAACAGTATTACCAAACGTCTGTATCCCGAAGTCGCGCGCCGCTTCGACACCTCTCCGAGCAAAGTCGAACGCGCGATACGCCACGCTATCGAAGTCGCATGGAATCGCGGCAAGATAGAAAACATTAACAGTCTGTTCGGCGTACGCGTTTACAGCCATAACGAAAAGCCGACCAACGGCGAATTTATTGCGCTTGTCGCCGATAAAATGCTGCTGGAATCGGTTTAAACTTAAAACCCCGAAACAGTCCCGAGAAATCGATCGGGGCTGTTTTTTAATCGGATTAGCTTATCGTTCGGTTAGCTGTTCCGTATTAAGTTTATCAGAACCGTATAAATTTCTTCAAACAGTGCATAATTCGGGCATCAGCGGCATTTAGCCGTTAACGGAGGTAGTACACATGAATCCATTTTCCGAAAAGCCCGCAGATCTTGAAAATTTTCTTACGAACTGGAAAGATATGTACCCGAAAGCGTACGACAAAAACGAAACCGATCCTTATACCAAGACGCGCATAATTCTTATGAACGGTACGGAGTATGACGCGAATTGGTTCTCGCATTGTTTTATGCGGCATACCGACGATTTAGCGCTCAGACAGAGTTTGGGGCTTTGTCGGTTTCTGGAAAAACAGCAACAGCAAAAACTCAGTATGCTCAAACCCGTAGACGAAACCGTGCTCGAAACCACGATAGCTTACGAACAGTTGGCGGTAGATCTTACGGCAGAACTTGCAAAACGCGAGAAAGATTTTTACGTCAAAAAAGCTTTGGATTTCGCTCTGCTCGAAGACTTCGATCATTTATACCGTTATGCGGACCTACTTGAAGAAGACGAAGGAATACACGCCGAAAGATTAGTAGGGAAATATACGGAGATTATGCCGGGCAGACCTACGGTAGCGCATCATCGTCATCCTGTCGATAACGTAAAACGCAATATAAAGGGATGCAACAGCGACAAACAGACCGTCCTCGACACCATGATAATAACCGCTGCCGAACAGCAGACGATGAATTATTACATGAATCAGTCGGGATTTTACAAAAACGACAAGGGCAGAAAACTTTACGAAGAAATTTGCCTCGTCGAAGAAGAACACGTCACGCAGTACGGTTCGCTTATGGACAGCACCGTCGGTTGGTTTAAAATGATGCTTTGGCACGAGTATGTCGAGTGCTATCTGTATTGGTCGTGCTACGAAACGGAAAAGGACGCGCGCATAAAAAAGATATGGGAAGAATTTTTAGCGGTAGAAACGGCGCATCTCCATGCGGCGGAAAAATTGCTTAAAAAGTACGAAAAGAAAGACCATTCCATGGTAATAGGCGACGGCACTTTCCCCGCGCCGATCTCGCTTCACGAAAACATAGAGTATGTGCGCGATATACTGCGCAATACCGTGCAGTTCACGGGAGTCGAAGCCGACTATAAAAATATTAAGGATATCAAGCCTGACGGAAGATTTTTCTGTTATCAAAAAACCGTCAATTCTCCCATAAATTCCGTGCCGTCGCATACCGTCATTAAAGAATATATCGAGAAAAAAGGCGAAGATTACAGATTTGAAACCGCAGAAAACCCCGTTAAAGCACTTCGCCACAGAAAAAAAGACAACGTTACCGTCGGGGTCGATCCCTCTGCGGCGGAAAGCACGGGCTTCAAGGCAAATAAATAAATTACTGTCTAACGATAAGCAGTCGATTGCAGTCGAAAGCGCTTCGTTATCGAGCAAAGCGCAGAAAACGCTTTTAAAAACAAAAAAAGAAAGATATAAAGGTTTAAATATGGCGCCGATTATCGGCGCCTTTTTAATATAAATTTCGCAGCGTTTACATCGACAGTCGATATGGTTAAAAGTGGAGCGATTAATTGTTTAACTGCCGTTTGCATATAAAAAGAGACCGCTTACATATTCATTCGTATAATTTACCGAGCGCACGCGCCGTTTGCATAAACCGTCTTGAAAATAAGTAAGGCGGGGTTTATTATATTTCCGTCGGGGGCGGGGACGAGTTTTTTCGCGCCTCGGTAATAAATCTTAAAGGAGAAAATATATGGAAAAAACGGGAATCGTGGACAAACTGACCAAGCCTGCGAAATGGATCGGGCTGGGATGTTTCGCGGTAGTCATTCTTGCCGTTCTTCTGTTTATGTTCTGTCCTGCAATACACGTAGACGACGGGCAGAACCAGAACGCGGGACCGGAGTATACGGGGTGGATGATTTCGTTCTATTATTTCGGAAGGCAGTTGATATACAATAAGAATTTTTTCGGATTTAACGCCGCATTGGCGCTCGGATCCGTTTTTGCCGTTCTTACTGCCATTGTATCGCTGCTGATGCTTCGCAAGAGCAAAAAACTTCGTCTTGCGATATTAATGTTTATTGTTGCGGTATTCGCGCTGTGGGCAGGCATTGCGTATGTCAATGCGCTTGGACTTGCCGAAAGCACGGCGACCAACGATATGTGGATCAGATTCAACTCGATAGAAGGCGGTACATATCTTCACGGCGTGCCCGTGCTTTCTTTCGTGCTTTGTCTGATATCGTCTCTCGTACTTATCGCGGAAGGAGTACTTCTCGTGATAACGAGTGTGCAAAGTAAAAAACGCGAGCAGGAAATCGTCTCCTGAATCGCAAAAATAAAAAAAGGAGAGAAAAATGGCAAAAGTAAAAACGGGAACACTGATGAAGATCATCATCCCCATACTCGTTGTCCTGACGGCTTTTATGATCGTCGCGAGCATTGTAATGAACATGTATCCGCGCGTGATGTCGGGTATATTCGGGTACGGGAAAACCGAAGTGGTCGTTATGGAAGGGACCGAATCGCTGGACGCGAAATATTACACGTTCGGCAAGGAAGCGGAAAGCACGACCGAATCGAAGAAGAACGCCGCAGAAGTCAATAAGACTATTATGAGCGAAGGCGCGGTAATGCTCAAAAACGAGAATTCCACGCTGCCGCTCAGTAAGACGGAGGACAAAAAGATCACGTTGCTCGGATATATGTCCGTCAACATGAAAATGTCAGGCGGCGAGAAGATCAAGAGCGAGAACGGCGCGTCCATAGACGACGCTCTCAAATCGAAAGGTTACGAGCTCAATCCCACGACGTACGACAAGTACATATCCGATTATAATTCCGGTCGTGCAAGCGAAGTCAGCGTGGCAGATCTTAATATTACAAACGCCGACGAATATCCTACCGCGATAGTGGTGCTCAGCCGTAACTCCGGTGAAGGTAACGACCAGTCAAAGTCGGCTTCCGATAGTACCGAAACGACGGAAATGGGTATGCGTACCGGATTGACCCCTAAGCAGATCGAACTTGAACTTCTCGAGTACGCGAGCGAAAATTTCGACAATGTCGTCGTTGTCATCAACTCGTCAAACGCTATGGAGCTTGCGTTCCTGAAAGACGGTCAGTACACCGATCCTTACACAAATGAGTCTTACGATCTCCGCGGTATAGACGCGGCGCTTTGGGTCGGCGGCGTAGGTAATCAGGGTTGTGTGGCAGCAGTCGATATTCTTTACGGCGATGTAAATCCTTCGGGACATATTGCGGATACATACATACGCAATCATAAGGCAGATCCGACTTGGAATAATTTCGGAGATTTTAAGTACACCAATTCCGCGTCTGCGGGTTCTTATTCGAACAACTCCTATTTCGTGGAATACGAGGAAGGTATCTATGTCGGATATCGTTATTACGAGACCGCGGCTTACGAAGCGTCAAAAGGGAATTATGACGGCTTCGATTATGACGAAGCGGTGGTTTATCCTTTCGGTTACGGACTTTCTTACACGACGTTTGAAATGAAATATACCGATATGAGTTATGACGAAGAAACGGAAAAGTTCACTTTCTCCGTTAACGTCAAGAACACGGGAAGCGTAGCGGGCAAAGCGGTTGTGCAGATATATTGCAATCCGCCTTATAAAACCGGCATGGCTGAAAAATCGCACGTGGTCCTTGCCGGATTCACCAAAACGGCAGAGATAGAAGGGGGTAAGGATACCAACGTCACGGTCGAAGTCGACAGGGAATACCTTTGCACCTATGACTATCAAACCGCGAAAAGCTATATCCTCGACGCGGGCGATTACAATTTCTATCTGTCTGAGAACGCTCACAGCTGGGCAAGCATAGACAAGGGCAATCAGGATAAGTGCAGAACTTATACTCTTGACGAGAAACTTATCTTCAACGATAAGAACGACGGAAAGCGCGACAGCGACGACATAACCGCTACCAACGTTCTCGACGACGAGACCAACTGGAAATTCACCGACACCGCGCAGACCGGCACCGGTCTTTCCGTGAATATGCAGCGCGATGACTTCAAGGGCACTTTCCCCACCGCTCCTACCGGCAACGATTATGTGGCACAGGATCGCGTGCTTAAAAATCTCGCTAAATACGACGTGACGAAAGAAGCGAAAGACGAAGTGGACGGCGAGAAGATCGAAGAACCCATAACCGACTATGTCGGAGACATAACGATAACTCTTGCGGACCTTCGCGGTAAAGATTACGACGACGAAATGTGGGATCAGTTCATTCAGCAGCTTTCGGTAAAACAGCTTTACGACTTCTATCGCGACGGCGGCTGGGGCAACTCGGGTATCGACGATCTCGGTATCCCCGAGCGTATAGACCTTGACGGACCATACGGATTCTTCGCATTCTCCGTTTCGCCCGACTCTTACCGTTGGTATCAGTCCGAACCCATTCTTGCGGCTACCTGGAATGTCGAAATGGCTACGCTCATGGGCGAATCCATAGCTACGGAAGCGTGGGCGCACTCCACCAGGGAAAGTACCGGTTACAAGCCTTTCACCGGTTGGTACGGACCCGGCGCGAACCTGCACCGCAGCGCGTTCGGCGGTAGAAACTATGAATATTACAGCGAAGACCCGTTGCTTTCGGGTATGATGCTCAAAGCCGAAACCTCGGCTGCGTCCGAAAACGGAATGATTACTTACGTCAAGCACTTTGCCGCAAACAACCAGGAACAGCACAGACAGGATAACGGTCTCGTTACCTGGGTCAACGAGCAGGCAATGCGCGAATTGTATCTCAAGACTTACGAGATATACGTAAAAGAAGCTACGATGACCGTCAAGTATTACGAAGAAGACGATAACGGCGGTTACAAGCTTGTCGAAAAAGAGATGAGCGCGGCTACCGGTATGATGACTTCGTATAACCGTATCGGCGCTACCTGGGCAGGCTCCTGCAAGCCCGTAACGAACACCATACTCCGCAGCGAGTGGGGATTCACCGGCATATCGCTTACCGACGCGGGCGGTTCCGCTTCAAGCTATATGAACAGCGACTACGGTCTGCGCACCGGTTGTACCGACCTGTTGCTTACGAGCAATTCGTCGCTGACCGATTCTACTTCGGACGCGGCAATATATTGCTTGCAACGCGCCGTGCACAGAGTGCTTTACAATACCGCTAACAGTAACGCTATGCAGGGTTACGCTCCCGGTAGCACGATAATCACGCATATTGCTCCTTGGCAGGTAATGCTTATCGTGCTCTGGATAGTCGTTGCTCTGCTCGATGTAGGCGGCGTGGTATTCCTTGTCGTTTACGGCAGAAAAGCAAAAGCAAAGTCGGCTGCATAAGCCGCGTATGGGAACAGCGGGACGCGCCGCGTCCCGCCGTTTCCCGCAAATGATATTCGGAGGCGAAAATGAAGATGATAAAAAGAAGGATAGTGACGATAGCGCTTTTGGCGGCGCTTGTGGCGGCATTTGCCGTATTCTTTGCGGGATGCGGTTCTGCCGTCGTAACGGACTTTACGATGGATGCCGAAGGAAAATTTTCCTTTACCGGCTTCGGAAGTGCGGAAAGATATATAGTCGAAGTGTATAACTCCGCCGACGTGAAAGATGAAGACGTAGCGGACGACGCGTCTTATGTCGCGCGCATAACTCTCCCTGCGGGCAAGAATACCATAAAGGGCGAGATAAGCGACGTCAAGACTCTGCCTTGGGGTAAATATACCGCGCTCGCTTATGGCGTAGTGGCAGACGGCGACGGCTCTTCGAGAACGGATCCCGCTTCTGCGGAATTTTCGAGAAGCGGAACGCTTACCGCTCCGACGGTAGCGTATTCATGGCGTGGTTTCGAGTTGACCGCAACGATAGGAACCGATTCGCTTACTGCATATCAGGATAGCGAAGCGCTTACGACGTTTACGACGGAAGTATATTCTGACAGCGCGTGCACGACGAAAGTCGGCAGCATAGAAATAAGCACTCCCGTTCTCACCGTCGGCGGCGGAATGGGTCCGGGAAGCAGTTCGACCTGGACGGGCAACAGCGACACTTTCACATATAACGGAACCATCGGGACAGATGTGACTTTGTATGTTCGTACGCGTGCAAACGCGTCCGATGACGGTATGGCTAAAGAATCCGAGTGGACGAAAGCAGAGTCGTTTGTCGTAAACGGATTTGTAGCGGAATCCGGTCTTGCGGAGTCTTATTATACCGGTAGCGACGTTAGCGAAGCAAAGACGTATTCGCGCAGCGGTTTCAATTTCGAAGTGGTAACACAATCGTTCATGGGTTCGACGACCACCAAGTACACCGATTGCACGGCAACGCTTGCCATGACTGCGGAAGGCGGTTTTACTTATACCTTGAGCGGTAAAGCCGAAAACGCCGAAGAGGCTTCTACGATAACGACGCTTACCGGTACCGCTAAGGCAGACGGCAGACAGTATTGGTTCAAATATACCAAACAACAGTCTGGTGGCGGATTCCCCGGATTCCCCGGATTCCCCGGCGGAGGTTCGTCTACCGTAACGCAATGCGCGGGAGCATTCTTATCGGCGGACGGTAATACAATGACAGTAAATTTCGGCGACGGAACGTTCGAGCTTACTCTTAACGCGTGAATTAAGCGAAAATTGTAAAGAATAAAAGGAGTTTCATTGCGAAGCTTCTTTTATTCGGTTTTTCGCGGGATAAAAAGAAAACCCTTTCTTGAACGAAGAATGGGTTTTCTTTTTAAAGACTTTTTAAGTTAGTTATTCCGCAGAAAACTCGTCTTTGCCCACGCCGCAGAGCGGGCAGGTGAAATCGTCGGGCAGATCCGCCCATTTGGTGCCGGGAGCTATACCGTTATCGGGATCGCCGGCTTCTTCGTCGTAAACGTATCCGCATACGTTGCATACATACTTCATTTTTGATTGTCTCCTTGTTTTATTATTCCGTTCGCTTGCGCTGCGGGCGGTGTTATACTATTTTTTCAAAGTCTGAAGCGGGGTGTTTGCAAAGCGGGCAGGTGAAGTCGTCGGGCAGTACGTCGCCTTCGTAAACATATCCGCATATCTTGCAGACATAGCCTTTTTTGCCTTCGGTCGCGGGCTTCGGCTTGACGTGTTCCTGATAATAAGTGTAAGTCATGGTCGGTCTGTCGTTTATCACGCGCGCTTCGGTGACGGAGCAGATGAACATTCCGTGCGTGCCGAGATCGATATAGTTCTCCACTTTGAGCGACATAAACGCGTTTATATATGCGGGCAGAAACACGAGCCCGTTATCCGAACGCAATACGTCCACGCCCTCGAATTTGTTTTTGTTGCGTCCGCTCGAAAACCCGTAGCGCTCGAATACCGAGAAGGGCGCGTCTTCGCTGAGACAGTTGACGTTCATTTTACCCGACTGCTTTATGAGGTGGTGAGAATAGTTATCCTTGTTTATCGTGACCGCAACGCGGTTGGGGGTGTTCGTTACCTGCGTGACCGTGTTGCATATCATTCCGTTATCCTTACCGTCGCAAGCGCTTGTAATCACGTACAGTCCGTAACCTATTTTGAAAAGCGCGGTCATGTCGTTCTTGTTCGCAAGCGCGTCGTCCTTTGCGATATAATCCTTGCAAAGCTCGTCGGCGAGCGCTTCCAGCTCGTCCACCGTTTGCGGCTTCACCGAAGAACGGATAGTGACCGAATGTTCCGCGTAAGCGATGTTTTTGAGCGGTTCGAGCATTTTCTGCATGACTTTTTTCGCCATGGGCGCCCACGTGCCGTTTTCGATAAACGCGACGGTGCGTTTCTGATAATTGCGCTCGACGAGATTGGTTATAAAGGTGTGCATGAAAGGGAATATCTCCCCGTTATAGGTCGTGGTGGCAAGCACGAGTTTGGAATATTTGAACGCGTCCTCCACGCATTCCGCCATATCCGACCGCGCGAGATCGCACAGCACCGTTTTGGGGCAGCCCTTGGCGCGGAGTTTGTCCGCAAGCAGCTCCGCCGCTTTTTTAGTGTTGCCGTAAACGGACGTGTAAGCTATCATAACGCCGTCGACTTCCGCGTCGTACTTCGACCAGGTGTCGTAAAGTCCGAGATAATAGGACAGATCGGAGTCGAGCACGGGACCGTGAAGCGGACAAATGCGCTTGATGTCGAGCGCGGCGGCTTTTTTAAGCAGGTTCTGCACCTGAACGCCGTACTTTCCGACAATGCCGAAGTAATAACGCCGAGCTTCGCACGCCCAGTCCTCGTCCGCGTCGAGCGCGCCGAACTTGCCGAACCCGTCCGCCGAGAACAACGTTCCCGTGACCGTATCGAAAGTGACCATGACTTCCGGCCAGTGCACCATGGGAGCGAAAACGAATTTGAGCGAGTGCCCGCCGAGATCGAGCTCGTCGCCCTCCTTGACTTCGAGTTTGCGCGCGGTCAGATCGATGTCGAAGAACTGTTCCGCCATAACGAAAGTCTTGGAATTGCCGACAATAACGGCTTCGGGGTACTTGTCGGCGAAGTTTTTAAGGTTCGCCGAATGGTCGGGCTCCATGTGCTGAACGATAAGATAATCTGGCGTTTTGTTGCCGAGAACCTTTTCCAGATTGTCCAGCCATTCGTGAGTAAAACGACGGTCGACGGTATCGATCACCGCGGTCTTTTTTCCGACTACGACGTAAGAATTATAAGCCATTCCGTTGGGAACGACGTATTGACCTTCGAACAGGTCGATATCTTTATCGTTTACGCCGACATAATATATTCCGTCCGTGATTTTATTCATTATTTTTCTCCGGTTTCGTTTTTCTATATTCTATCACAACGCCCTTATTTTGACAAGCGTTTTTTATATTGCGCATCTTTTATATATTGCGCACCGCGCGTATTCGCGCCGATTGTTATATTTCGCGCGGGGCGAAGCGAGCGGGAAATATAACAAGAAAGCGCGCTCATATAAGCGCGAACGCCAAAGGATTTTTTCGGCGCCTCGTGCTCGCGCACCGTCTCCCGAACCCTTCGCCCTTGCTTGCTCACCGCTAACGCTACACTGCCGCAAAGGAAAAAGCCTTTGCGGTTTTTCCTTTGCTGTATTGCGCCATATATATGTGTTGCGCAATATATATTTATGCATGAATTTTGTGACGGTGGCGTGAAATATTCGTAAAATTGTGCGAAAGCGAATAAATATGCGGATTTTTGCTTAAAAAGGTTGTATTTGTAAAATGTTTATGTTAAAATACGATTATCGAATCTACCGCTAACGAACGCGTTTTTATATGTTCGAGCTTACGACGGCAGTTTCGTAATAAAACTATTTCTTACAGGAGAAAGAAGAAATGAAAAAGATTTTAGCGGTAGTGCTTGCCGCAGTTATGATGACCGTCGCAGTAGTCGCTTTCGGCGCTTGCGGAGAAAACAACGGTAAAGAAACGCTTTACGTTTATACCAACGCGGCGTTCGCTCCTTGGGAGTATATGAACGAATACGGCGAAGTAGCCGGCGTTGACGTAGATATCGCTCATGAAATAGGCGACGTACTCGGTTACAACGTGGAAGTGCGCGACGTTGCGTTCGGAAGCATTTTCACCGAAGTGCAGAGCAACGAAATGGCTATCGGTCTCGCGGGTATTACGATAACCGAAGAGCGCAAGGCGACCGGTATTTTCTCGATCGAGTATGCGACGAGCACGCAGTATGCAATTATTCCGGAGTCGATGGCTTCTTCGGTAGTCGAAGGTAAACTTCCCGTATCCGCGCTTGCAGGCAAGAAGGTCGGTACGCAGGAAAACACGACCGGATATTTCCTTATCGACGAAGCTGTTCACGGAAGTGAAGACGAAGAAACAGGCGAGCACGTTAAGGGCGATATTGAAGGTACGGGTGCAAGCTGTATGTCTTACAGAAACGGAATACTTGCGGGCGCAGACCTCGGTACTCAGATAGACGTGCTTGTTATAGACGAACTTCCCGCAAAATCCATAGCGGAAGGAAAGACGGGATATACTGTTGTTCAGGTTGACGCCGAACCCGAGTCTTACGGCGTATATCTCAACAAAAACGCTACCGAACTCAGAGACGACATCAACGTCGTGCTTCAGTCGCTTATAGATAACGGCGTTATCGAATATCTGTTGCTCAAACACAGCGGAGCTATAATTTCTAAATAAACACGAAATCGTTTGCAAATCCTGCGGAGCGCAAATGCTCCGCAAAATTTGTATTTAACGGAAGTCTACCGTAAGGAGAAACCAAAATGATCATATCCGCAACTTCGGCAGATCAGAATGTATTTGAAATGCTTTGGAAAGATCGTGGATTGTTCGGCAACGCATTGCTCGTTACGCTTGCGATAGCAGGCGTGGCATTGCTTATCGGACTTTTGATAGGTCTTGTCTGCGCAAGTATAAAAATCGCGCCGAAAACGAATATATTCGTGAAAATCCTTGACAAAATAGTCGGATTTTACATAACCGTCATACGCGGTACGCCCACGTTGTTGCAGTTACTTATCGTCGCAAACGTCATACTGGTGGTATTCAAAACGATGTCTACCAATATTTTCGTTCCGATGTTCGCATTCGGACTTAACAGCGGCGCGTATATGGCGGAAATTTTCCGTAGCGGTTTTAATTCGGTGGACAAGGGTCAACTCGAAGCGGGTCGTTCGCTGGGATTGAGCTGGTTTGCGACTACGCGCAAGATAATAATTCCCCAGGCGGTCAAGAACGTTATTCCTACGATATTCAACGAAGTTATAATACTTGTCAAGGAAACCTCCGTCGTAAGCTATATCATGATGGTTATCGGGGGCAATCAGGTCTGGGATCTGCTCGGGATTGCGGACAAGCGCGGTACAAGCACGGGAGAGTATCTCGCATACATAATAACCGCCGCGATAATTTATCTCGTCGTGGTTTTGTTGCTGACTCTCGTTCAGAAAATAATCGAAAGGAGGTTCAGTATCAGTGATCGACGTTAGGAATTTGTATAAGAATTTCGGTAAGGTCAAGGTGCTCAAAGCCGTTTCGGTACAGATCGAAAAGGGCGAGAAAGTCGCCATCATCGGTCCGTCCGGCAGCGGAAAGAGCACGCTCCTGCGCTGTATGAACCTGCTCGAAGAGCCGACATACGGGGAAGTATGGATAAACGGCAGACTGATAACTCCGCCCGACCCTTATCTCCACCGCGAAATAATAGTAAGCTCGAAGACGTTCAAGCGTATTTACGCGCTTCGCGTTTCGGACGTCGAGCAAGGCTATAAGACGGAAGCCGAGCTTACGGACGATATAATCGCGGAAATAAAACAGCGCGATTACCTGCGCGCCCACGAAGGCAGAACATATAAAAAACTCATGAAAAACGTGGTGCGCTCCTACGGCGAAAACGTAAACAAAGTGCGCCGCGGCATAGGAATGGTGTTCCAGCACTTCAATCTTTTCAACAACAAAACGGTGCTTCAGAACCTTACGCTTGCGCCCACTTTGCTCGGGCTTAAAAGCAAGGAGCAGGCGAACGCGTACGCAATGACGATGCTTCGCCGCATAGGGCTGGAAGACAAAGCGCACGTTTATCCGTCCACGCTTTCGGGCGGACAGAAACAGCGCATAGCGATAGTCCGCGCGCTTTGCATGAACCCCGAATATATGCTGTTCGACGAACCCACGAGCGCGCTCGATCCCGAAATGGTCGGGGAAGTGCTTCAGCTCATGAAAGAGCTTGCCGACGAAGGAATGACGATGGTCATCGTCACGCACGAAATGGGCTTTGCCCGCGAAGTGGCGACGCGCGTGCTGTTCATGGACGACGGCAGAATAAAAGAGCAGGGACCGCCCGAAAAGCTTTTCGGCGATCCGCAGGATCCCAGGCTTAAAGAGTTTTTGTCCAAAGTGCTCTGACGGTATAAAAATTTATCGAATCAAGCGATCTTCTTTAACGAAGGTCGCTTTATTTCTTCGCCGCGCGGCTTTCGGATATTCGGACAGGGCGGGAGCGGACTTCGACCGCTCGCATACGCGCTGAACGGTGTTATGTTAAATCAGTTGACAACGGTTATCAAAAATGATATTATTTACACTGCGAGACAGGGGGAATACGGCGTTAAACTTATTGCGCCGACGATGACGGTCGACGTTGCGCGGCATGGCCGCCGTCGGTCTGTAATATCCGTGTAATCAGGAGGTTTTAAGAATATGAAGAAAATCGATTTGAGTAAATACGGCATCACCGGTACCACCGAAGTCGTATACAACCCGTCTTTCGATGCGCTTTTCGAAGAAGAGACCAAGCCCGGTCTCGAAGGCTACGAAAAAGGTCAGGTGAGCGAGCTTGGCGCGGTCAACGTTATGACCGGTATATACACCGGACGTTCTCCCAAGGATAAGTTCATCGTTATGGACGATAACTCCAAGGACACCGTTTGGTGGACGAGCGAAGGTTACAAGAACGATAACCACCCCGCTTCCGAAAAGACCTGGAACGTCGTTAAGGACATCGCGCTCAAAGAGCTTTCCAACAAGCGTCTTTTCGTCGTCGACGCATTCTGCGGCGCGAACAAAGACACCCGCATGGCTATCCGTTTCATAATGGAAGTCGCATGGCAGGCGCATTTCGTAAAGAATATGTTCATCCGCCCCACCGAGGAAGAGCTCAAAGACTTCGAACCCGATTTCGTCGTCTACAACGCTTCCAAAGCAAAGGTAGAGAACTATAAAGAGCTCGGACTCAATTCCGAGACCGCTGTCGTGTTCAACATCACGAGCCGCGAGCAGGTAATTCTCAACACCTGGTACGGCGGCGAGATGAAGAAAGGTATGTTCTCGATGATGAACTACTATCTCCCTCTCAAGGGCATCGCTTCCATGCACTGCTCGGCTAACACCGATATGGAAGGCAAGAACACCGCTATCTTCTTCGGACTTTCCGGAACGGGTAAGACCACCCTTTCCACCGACCCGAAACGTCTGCTTATCGGCGACGACGAGCACGGCTGGGACGACAACGGAGTGTTCAACTTCGAAGGCGGTTGCTACGCTAAGGTCATCAACCTCGACAAAGAATCCGAACCCGACATTTACAACGCTATCAAGCGCAACGCTCTGCTCGAAAACGTAACTCTCGACGAGAACGGCAAGATCGACTTCAACGACAAGAGCGTTACCGAGAATACCCGCGTTTCTTATCCCATCGACCATATCGAGAAGATAGTACGTCCCGTTTCCACCGCTCCCGCAGCGCAGAACGTCATCTTCCTTTCCGCAGACGCGTTCGGCGTTCTGCCTCCCGTTTCGATACTGTCGCCCGAACAGACGGAATATTACTTCCTGTCCGGTTTCACCGCTAAGCTTGCGGGCACCGAGCGCGGCATAGCCGAACCCACCCCGACGTTCTCCGCTTGCTTCGGTCAGGCGTTCCTCGAACTTCACCCGACCAAATATGCGGAAGAGCTCGTTAAGCG
>CALWBH010000096.1 GCA_944376015.1 uncultured Clostridia bacterium | reverse complement strand
GGTATTTTCACAAGCATATGTATGTGGTCGGGACAAGCATTGGCTTCTATTATTTCTACTTTCTTTACATCGCATAGCTTTCGTAGCATTTGCCCGATATCTGCCTTTATCTTTCCGTATATCTCTTGCCTGCGGTATTTCGGTGCAAACACTATGTGGTATTTGCAATTCCATTTGGAATGTGCTAAACTACTTATGTCACTATTCATAAAACCTCCTGTGGTATTTTTCGTTGCGGCTGACTACTCCGCTTCCTATTATACCACAGGAGGTTTTATCTTGTATCTTCAAGATTCTAATTCCACCACTTTAAGTGGTGGTTTATTTTTCGCTAAAGCTACAAAAAGAGACCTTTTTCCGTTCGGAAAAAGGTCTCACAAGGAATTGAGCTGACGGAATAATCCGTCGTTTAAGGGGCATAAATGATCAAACGTTTTCGTTTGTTTCCGTTTTGTCGTTTTTCTTCGTTTTCGCTTTTTTAAGCGCACTGCGTACTGCAAATACTCCCCACGTCGCCAATCCAGCGAATATCACGCAATTGACAACAATAAGCATTATTTTCCACAATGCCATTGCGTAACGATAATTCAGATTATTGATCGCATTACTGTTAGCAACGGTATACATGACGTTTTTGGCAGCGCGGCGAAGAACCGTTATGTCTGCCGCGGAATCGGGATCGTAATCCTTCCACATACGCGTCTTGTCGGAGCAGAGATTGAGATCGCCGCCCGCGTATATCATCTGACGGTTATTCATATAGCTGCCCGTCTGGTTATAATCGCAGATAACGGTACCGCGGAAACCCCATTCGTTACGAAGTATTTCGGTCAGAAGACGATAATCGCCGCCCGTCCAGCGGGTTCCTATACGGTTAAACGAGCTCATCATAGCCGTCGTGCCGCCGTCCTTGACAGCCATTTCGAACGGTTTGAGATAGATTTCGCGCATTGCCTGTTCGGTAACCCATGAGCAACCGCCGTTCCGATGCGTTTCCTGTTCGTTAAGCGCAAAGTGCTTGACATAGCAATATACGCCTTTGGATTTACAGCCTTTTATTTCCGCCGAAGCTATCGTACCCGTAAGGAAGGATCTTCGGAGAAATATTCGAAATTACGTCCGCCAAAAGGGCTGCGGTGAATATTTACGCCGGGAGAATACCAGCCCGAATAGCTGAGACCGTCTTCGTCATCGGTACGCGCCGCGCCCCAAAGCGCTTCTTCACCTACGCATTCGCCCATTTTTTCGATAAGCGCTTCATTCCAGGTCGCGGACATCACTACTTGCGAACAATACACGTTATTCCCTTTCCAGGTGTCGTTCTGCGCAATAAAGTTGCACCAACCGACCGGTCCGTCCGATTCCAGCGTAAGCGGCTTGTTTATGGCGGAAATCGCAATCGATTGGAAAGCGCCCTGGTTAAACAGATTTGCCAACTCGGTAACGGTAAGAGCATCAAGTAAAGCGTTCCAGACATTATCGTTATCGTAATCGGCATAATACCTGCCGGTCTCGTTATCGAACTGTATCACGCTTGCGAACGGCTGTGTAGCCGCCTCGCCCTGAGAATACGTTTCCGTATAAGTATCCGCTTCGGAATTATTATGCGAAGTATCGTTAAGCTGCGCCACTAAATCGTTGTCTATGTTACGATCGCTTTCGATATACGCGCCTGGAAGTTCGGAAAGATCTTCGCGCGACATCAGAAAGCCGAGTCCTGCGTCCGAATCGAATGCTTCGTCGGAGCAATCGGTATACCGATTCACTACTTCGTTACCGGTGTCGGGATCTTCGCGGTACGTTATATCGGAAGAGACCTTAAAAGGTACTTCGCCGATAACGGTATGCGCATCCGAGTTGACCGAAAGCACATAATCGTTGCCGGCTTCGATAACGTAACCCTCGAACCCGCTTGCTCCCGTATAATCGTAAGTCGCGAAATCGTAAGGATCGACCGTTATCGTGACCGTGCAGGAATTAGGCTTATCGCTTCCGTCAGCCGCGTCTTCGGGTCTTGCGGCAAGAGAGGAAGAAGGATAAAGCATAGGAGTCTTGGCATAACCCACAAGCACTTCGTAAGGTTTTTCGGGTCCGCCCTGCGTATAAGGCAGACTCGCGTACACCTGCACCACGTCTTTACCTTTATAAGCGCCCGTATTCGTTACCGTCACGGAAACGGAATACTTTCCGTCCTTCGATATCGCTATGTTTTCAAGCGAACTCGCGTCGGAAATCTTACTTTCGAACGAAGTATAAGATTCGCCGTAACCGAACGGGAACATAACGTTGGCTTCATACCAACTGTCGTTACCGCTCTTTTCACGTTCCTGAGCAGCGCGTGTTTCGTAATATCTGTACCCCACGTAAACGCTTTCTTCGTAATTTACGTAATAGAAGTCAGTCAGCTTTCCGCTGTCTGTATTGTAATATCTGTCGCCGCCGTCCGTGCCGCGCTCCGAAAAGTTATTCCAGGTAGGGTCTTTCGTGAAATCTTTCGACCACGTGTCGGTCGTATGCCCGGAAGGAGTAACCGTACCGTTCAGAATATCTCCGAGAGCCATTATCCCCGTCAGACCGGGACCGCCTATCCAAAGGCAGGCGTCCACGTCATAATCGTCGAGAAATCCCGTTTCCATGATATTCAACGTATTCAGTACTACAATCACTTTTTCGAACTTTGCGCCGACTTCGGCAAGAAGCGCTTTTTCGTTGTCGTCAAGCGACAGATAATGATTAGCGCCGTACGCTGCATCCATCGGAAGATCCCAGCCTTCCCCGCCTATACGCGAAATGACGACTATCGCCGCATCCGAGTATTTCGCATAACTGTTCTTAACGTCATCCGTGTATTTATTCTGCGGAGTTTCTCCCGTTGCTATTGCCACGGTATCGCCCGAATCGAGATCGGTAGGATTTTCGCTGCGGCCTTCGTCCGATAGCGAATCGTTTTCATAAAAGGATTTCAGCGAAGGATTGTATTTAAAACCCGCCTTTTCAAGCGCTTCGAAAATGGTCTTTTTCTCAAAAGTCTTGTCTCCTCCGCCGGAACCCGAACCGCCGTATACAAGGTTTACGGAATTTTTGCCGAATACCGAAACTTTGGATTCCCGCGCAAGCGGAAGCGTTTCGTTCTCGTTACGGAGCAATATCGTTCCTTCTTCCGCAATTTCGCGGGTGACTTCGGCAGCTCTCTCATTCGCTTCGTCCTTACTGCTCGTGCTTTTTTCGTAATAAACCACAGCCTCGTCCGCATTAACTTCATACGGTCTGTCGCCGCCAAGGAATATGGATATGATATTGCTGAAATGCGACGCGGTTACGTCCACTGCTATAAGAAGCGCTATCAATATTACCGTAACTATGACCCATATCCTTGAATGTTTGCACGCGAAAATTTTCTTAATTAAATTCATAGTCCGCTCTCCGTCATCTTCCGATAAGGTTATCCGTCAAAGGATATCCCTCTCCCCAGTCAATATTTACGTCGCTGTAAATATACATACAGTCTATCATGGGAGCCGTTGCGTTCATAGTGCCGCCTTCCCCCTTTTCGTTGTTGGTAACGGTGAGCGTTACGGTGTTTTCCCCTTTGTTAAGAGAAATATAACGATTGAGTATGTAAGTCGAGAAAGGAAGCTTTGCGTCTGCGGAACCGTCGGGTACATTGGTGAAAGCTATATCGTTATAAGTTATTTTTTCTCCGTTGACTTCGACGGTGAAATTATCGTCGGTTATCAGCTTATCTCCGAATTCTGCGGAAAGTCTGAGAGCGAGCACGGCGTTTTCAGCCGCTCCGTCTGCATACAGATGGAAAACCAGTTCTATACCGGGGTTATACAACCAACCGACATAAAATCCGTTGCTTGCGCCCATATTGTAACCGTCGCGTTCGATTATCTGCGTGCCGTCGGCATTACCCGAATAACCGAACCCGTGAATCTCGGACACGTCTACATATTCCGCTTCAAAAGTATGCGTTTCGTACCAGTATGCATAAAGCGTAGTATCCTGAGTTACCCGATCGCTGGACTTATAGGTCTCGGTACATTCGGGATCGAGATACCAGCCTACGAAATAATAATTATCTCTTTGAGGTTCAATGTTTTTCGGATATACTCTGTTCTTTTTCTGAGTTATCGTGTAATATACCCCGTCCGAAGGCGCTCCTTCGTAATTGTACATATAAGTTATCTTAACGTTATCGCCGGTATCCTCTTCCCAGCCCGCGTATAAAGTAAAATCTTCGGATACAACGGCGGAGAAATCATATTCCGTTGTGCAGTCTTCGTCGGTATACCATGCCGTAAACAGATACCCTTCGCGTTCGGGCGAAGTCGGACGTTCGACCGTCTGACCTATACCGACCGTTTGCGTGGAGTAATCCGCGCCGTCATAATTTAAATCAAAAATTACAGTAAAACTGGTCTGTTTCCATCCCGCATAATAAGTAACGTCTTTTGTAACCACTCTTCCGAAATCCGCTTCGGTATTGCATGATTTGTCGCTGTACCATCCGGTAAATTCGTAACCCGTTCTTTCAGGTTCGGTCGGAGCGGTAACTCTCTCACCTTCATTCACTTCCTTAACCGTGGGAGACGGCGCACCGTCATAGTTAAGATCGAATGTTACCTTTAACGCCGCGCTGCCGCATGCCGTTGCAAGCATTGCCAGCAAAAATACCAATACCGCCACGGCTGCGATCGCTTTCGATCTGAAATTTTTTTTCATTATTTCACTCTCCTTGATAAATTATTCCGTCATTCCCCCGTAAGTCGGGTAAAGCAAGCGGACGAACCGATTCCGATCCGTCCGCTTGCGGACCCGCTTTGTTTATCGTCTTTTATTCAACGCTGCAAAATCAGAATCGGTTTACTTGTTCGTTCTGCCGCGTTTCATAGCAGCCAGTATGCCGAATCCGAGCAACAGTCCGGCAGAAATGATCGCGATCGAACCGCCGATCGAACCATTGCAACCGCCTTCCGCGGCAGCGCCGTCCTGTCCGTCCTGTCCGTCTTTGCCGTCTTCGCCGTCAGCACCCTTGAGATCGTCTACAGCTATCAGATTTTCCCAGGTCTTGCCTCCGTCTATACTGTACTGAATGTAACCGTTCTCTACGCGCATCATGACGGAAGAATCTTCGGTACCGGGTTCGGAAGTTTCATCGCCTGCGACGGAGAAGGTGTACGAATACGTGAAGTCTTTTGCGGAACTTCCGCCGGGTCCGCCGCTCGAGCCTCCTGAGCCGCCGGGTCCTCCGGGTCCGCCGGGTCCTCCTGAGCCGCCGGGTCCTCCGGGTCCGCCGCCGGTGCTGCCGGAAGAAGTATCCGCAGTGATAACGAAGTCAACTTTGAAATCGCCCGCTTTCGTCGGAGTACCGGATATTTCACCGCTGGAAGGATCAAGCGTAAGTCCGTCGGGCAGGCTGCTGCCTTCCGCAAGCGCATAGGTTATTTTAGTATACGTTTCTCCGTCCGTATTGATCGTGTCGGACGTTATATAAGCGAGATACTCTTCGCCTACAGCCATGTTTTCAAATCCGGTATTGTCCATACGGAACGCGGAAGTTATAGTCATCGAGAACTCTGCGGTCGTCGTTATGTAGTTTCCGGACGCCAACATCAATGTGAATTCGTAATCACCGGAGCCGGTAGGCGTACCGGTTATCTTACCGTCTTCAATCGAAAGACCTTCGGGAAGCGTACCGCTGCTGACCGAGTAAGTAGCGTCGACTCCGCTTACGGCGATGTCGATATCGCACTCGTCGCCCTGAGTCACGGCGGAGAGAGCGCTGCCCTTGAAATCGTTAAGGTTGATTCCGTTATTACCGATGTTGCTGTTGACTTCCGCAAAGAGCGAACGCATAACAGCCATTCTGAGATAATACCAGTTGGTGTACGAAACGACAGTGTTGTTTCCGTCGGAGTCTTTGACTTTTACGACGTTATCGTTTTCATCCCACTCGCCGGTTACGAACAGCGTCACGCCCTCGTAAGTTCCGGTGCCCGCTTCGTAGTTTTTCAATGTGTTCCAGTCGCAGAGAAGCATCGTAAGACCGGAACGGATAGCCATATCCATCGTGTAGAAATCCTTGTAAGGATCCGCAGCGTCGGACACGTTAAATCCGTCGAAATCCCATTCTCTCTCGAGAAGCTCTCTGTTGAAGTTATAAGCGGACGTAGCATGCATATCGCCTATGGTGTTGTAAGCGGTCATGACGCCCTGGCTGCCGTATTCCTGAATGCATATCTGGAATGCGGGAAGATAGAGTTCACGGAAAGTCTGTTCCGAAAGGTAAGTGTGAAGACTCTGTCTCATGTTCTCGTTTTCGTTAAGCGCGAAGTGCTTGATCGTGCACATCATACCCGTGGACTGTACGCCGGCAAGCATATTTCCCGCAAGATGTCCCGACAGGTATCCGTCTTCCGACCAGTACTCGTCGTTACGTCCGCCGAACGGGCTGCGGTGAAGATTTACCGCGGGAGCGTAATACGCCTCAACGCCGTCAAGCAATCCGATCTCGGCAACGGTAACGCCTCTCTTATAAGTAAGTTCTTTATTCCATGTACGCGCGCTGATGTACGTCGAACCCCATCCAAAGTTATTGGAGCTGTTCATCTGCTGTGTAGCATCGACATAACTGCATTGTTTTTTACCGATAGAATCGATCGCCGAAGTACGTCTTCCGCCGTTGCCTATCCATTCTACCATTTCCTGCCAGGTAAGCTGGTTCATGAATTTGTTCCATTTCTCCAGCGCTTCGCCGCCTTCGCGATAATCGACGCCTACCATATCGGTGAACCACAGCCAGTCGTCGCTTGCCTGGAGCGCGGAAAGATCTGCGCTTTCGCTGCGCTGCGTCCAATCGGAAGTGCCGAGAGAAGCGTCAAGGCTTTCGAATTTGGTTTTGGAAATAGCCCACGCAAACTCAGTATCGTCTTCGCTCGTCGCCGTTCCTTCGGGATAAACGAGTTTGTAATAATCTTCCCAGTTTTCGGCGTTGTAATCGGCGAATTCCGTTATCGTTTCGTAATACTTATCGCTTCTTACAAGCTGTTCCTGAGTCGCTACCGCAGGCCACGTTCCGGCAAAGTCCGCACGGGAAAGAAGGGTCATCTTACCTTCTTCGATAAGCGTTTTCTTCGTGTCGGGATCATAGCTGAGCGTGTTGTTTATATCGTCGTTAGAGAACAGATTGTGCACGTCGGCACCCGAAAAATCGTCTTTATCAAGTATGATATCTTTGGTAAGATCGGTAAGCTGAACGACCATTCCCTCTTTATTGTCATTACCGTAGTCATGGCTGTTGCGCATTACTCTGAGTTCATAATGACCGGTACTGTCGTGAAGCTCGTTGCCTTTGCTGTCTGTCGTCGAAACTTTGTCGAGTTCATACGTCATTTCGTCGTTGCCGTTAGCGTCGCTCCAGTCATAGGACGCAAGATCCTGAATATTGACGGAAACAGTAACGGTATCGGACGCGCCGGGCTGTATCAGATCGGTCTTTTCGAATCCGATGAGCTCGTGTTCGGCTTTTGCAACGCCGCCGTTATAATAAGGAGCATGGCCGTAAATCTGGACAACGTCCTTACCCGCGACGGAACCGGTATTCGTTACTTTAACGGTAACGGTCATCTTGCCGCCATTGGTATACTCGCCCTGCTCTTTACCCCAATCGGACGTTTCGGTTCCGACGACTTCCCACTTGAAATCGGTGTATGAAAGTCCGTAACCGAAAGGATAAAGAACTTCGTGATCGTACTCGAAACCGGTGTAATTCCCCTTTTCGGCTTCGGTAGCAGCGGTTTCGTAGTAACGGTATCCGGTGTAAATATCCTCTTCGTACATTACCGTATAAACGTAAGGCACTATATCGGCTGTGGTATGCTGTACTCTTCTATAGTAAGGATAATAACCGTCTTCTCCCATTTCACCCGTACGGAACACCGAAGTAACCGCCATACCTTTTATTTCGGCATTGGCTTCTTCCTCGGGGCTGGTGAAAATGTTATTGGCGTTTCCGTCGTTGAACCAGCTGGGACGACCCGTGATATCCCATGCCCAAAGATCGACCGTTCTGCCCGAAGGGTTCACGGTACCGTTGAGCACTTTACCTATCTCGTCATAACCGTGAGTTCCGAGCGAACCGACAAGCAGTATTGCGTCTATGTCGGGATTAGCCTGAAGGATACCCACTTCGCTCGGAGAACCGTTGGTAAGCATAACAATTACCTTATCGAAGTTCTCGGTAGCGTACTTGACTACTTCTTCGTCCTTGTCGCTGAGCTGAAGAGACGTTTTGTAATAAGTCTTTTCTCCCCCTTCGTTTTCGGAATAAGGAAGATTCTTATGTACGAAAGGATCGCCGTCCTCAAATGTATAAGCTTTGCCGGAAGCGTCTTTATGATCTTCCGGATCGCCCACGCTCGCAGTAGACTGTCCTTCGCCTCCGGACGGTCCGCCCGCATCACCGTATGCGGAGCTGACGCCCTTGACCATTATAATGGCAACATCGCTGGATTCGTGATCGCGCTTCTCTTTGTCGGTATACTTCGAAGGATCGGTCGTGGTCGTATTGAACACTTTGAATCCGCCGCTTTCGATACCGGAAACATAATTGTTGTTAGCCGATGCTCCGCTCGTGGAAAGAATACTCACCCACTCCGAACCTGCCATAGGTAACGCGTTATTGTTCTTGAGAAGAACTTGTCCCTCGCGAACCATCTGTTCCGCAATCTTCTTCGAAGCCTCTACCGCTTCGTCGATCGTTTCGGCATCTGTTCCCCATATCTCGCCTTCACAAGGTACCTTCTGAGCGCTTGCCGTAAAAATGACGGAAGCGGACATGATCAAGCAAAGTACGAGCGTCGCGAAAAGCGTGCCGAACAATTTAAATCTCGAAGATTTAAACATTTTCATTATTTATCCCTCCTATATTAGTATCCGGACAACGACGGCACATAATGGCGGCGCGATCCGAACCCGATACCATTATAAATAACACTTATCCGTCTTACAACGGGTATGAGACAAGCAGTCGCTCTCAAAAGACAAAAAAATCCGCCGTCGACGAACGTTGCCGATAAAGCGACGAAAGCTGCAAAAAATTCAAAATAAACCACAATTCGGAAAATTACCGCAAACAAAACAAATGTTTGCGGTAATTTTCCGAATTGTGAAAGAACGTGTATTCAATTGAGCATATTTTTCCCGGAAGAACCTGCCAGTTCGAGATATTTAATGCGTACTTCCATCGTTTTGCGACGGCTGACGGGAAGCTGTTTATCGTCGACAAGCGTCACACAATCGTCGTCTATGCGGCGGATATGTGCATATGACGCGATATAACCTTTATGTATCCTTATAAAACCGTATTCTACCAG
>CALWBH010000095.1 GCA_944376015.1 uncultured Clostridia bacterium | reverse complement strand
CCGCCGTACCAAGACAGGATATTGCCGTTATATGAGACAGGTCTTCCGAAGGAGTCGTAGGAGGCGAAGGGAGTATTGTTTATTTTTACCAGTCTTCCGAAAGAGTCGTAAGAGAAAAGTTTAACCTTATTTTCGTCGAAGGAGTAGAAAGGAGAGGCGTCTTCCAAGAACTGTTCGCCGCAGTAAGTGGAGTCCGAAAGATAAGTGCCCAGGGGGTAATACATGTTTGTATCGACGGAGATATCGCCTAAGGTATACGGCACAGTAGCCTTTAAGAGAATGTTGCCTTTATCGTCGTAAGAAAATATTGTGCTTGTATCTGCCGCCTGATTGTCTTCGCGGATAATTCTTCCTTTATCGTCGTAAGAATATTTAATAGTGGCGGCCGCGCCCTGCTGCTCGTCGGTATAAAGGTCTTTTTTTACGACGGTTTCCTGTGTGATGTTGCCGTTTTTATCATAGGCGTAATCGTACTGTGTTTTAAGGCTTTCTGCCGACAGGCTGACAGACACGCCGTCGATCGCATTGGAAGTTTTAAGGGGCTGTACGTCGTCGTTTTTATAATGATATGTCTTTTCGACCAGACAGGTGTCGTCCGAATAGCCGGAATTTATTTTTTGTCCGCTTACTCTTCCCAAATCATCGTAAGAGTACGAAAGACTTGCCGATAAAACGCTGTTGGCATTGTAAATTTTCATGCCGTTTAATCTGTTATCGGGATAAACGCCTTTCACAGCGTCTTTTTGATAGTCGAAAATTTCGGTGACGCATACGTTGCCGCCAATCTGACGTTTTATGCTTTCGGTGCGGTCGTGGCGGGAGAAAACTTTTATTTTCAATACGGACGAAATATCGCTTGGCGGAGTAGTATCGAAAGAAACGCCGGGGAAAACGCAGGTGAGCGTAGTAATATTCGGCGTATTTTCCATGGCCGTTGTGCGAGGTTTATCGCCGACTTTTTCCAGGCTGTCGGCAATATAATTTAATTCGCCGCTTATTTCGTCATAGGAATATTCCGCTATAAGCGAGAGATTATTCTCGTCCGCGCCTTCATAAACAGCTGTTTCGTTGCCGTATTTGTCATAAACCCATTTTGTAGTAATACCTTTTTGACAGGAAATAAAATAGTTTACGTCCTGCGCGTCTGAATAGTCGGCGCTGAGATGATATGAAGCGGTAAACAATATCTCGTCCTGATCGGAGCCGGCAAACGACTTGGTTACTTTTATTATATTGCCGTTTCCGTCGTACTCGTATAAAACCGAGGTGCCGTCGCTGCTTTCCGCTTTGGTCATCAGTCCTAAAGTATAAGAATATGTGTAAGTATGGTTTGCCTGAGAGGTTTCGTACAATCTTCCCATTGCGTCATAAGAGTAGGTTACCGTATATTTATCCTGAATTTCTTCATCGGTTATGCCGGCGGGGTGCGGCAGAATGATTTTTACCGGCCTGTCTTCGGAATAATCGTATAAAGTAACCTCGCCCAGTTCGTCTGTATCGCTGACGGGAACGTCAGAGGAGCTGTATTCGCTTTCTGTACGTATATACTGCGAATTTTCCGCGTTGCTTTTAAGTGTATCCGTAATAATTTTGTTATCGGTTTGGCTGTCGGTGGAATAATCGCGGCTTTTGACGGTGTTTCTGTAATCGCTGGTACGTATCAGTCGGTATTTGTTGTCGTAGACGTAATCGGTTTTAAAAGCATTGTTTTCGTCCCGGTTGCCGCCGAAGTTCCAGATATTCTGTCCGACGGTGTTTTTATCCGCGTCGATAATGGTTTTTACAATCTGCCCGGCGTCGTTGTTCGTCTCGGATTCGCCGTAAACTATCTCGCTGTATTTTAAGTCAAATTCGCTTCCGTCTTTAAACTCTATGATGCGCTGAATGGGGAAAGCCGAATAGGATTCTTCAAAGTAATAATCTATAATCGGCTCCGGCATTGTCACATTGCCTTGTTTTATGTTTTCGATTTCCGATTCGTATTTCAGATAGGTCTGTTCGCTGTCGGGATTAAAAATAAGAATGCGGGGCTGATTCTGCACTTTTGCCGTAACGCCTTTTACAAAAGAAAGATTATCAAGATATACGTCGAACGGAAGATTGCACGCTATGCTCAGTTCGATGTTTTTAAGCGTATATTCCTTATCGTCTTTCAAAAGGGTCTTTTTTACTTCAAACGTGTTGATATCGCACTGCCAATCGCCGGATGTAATATCTGCATAAATACCGTTTTCGTCTGTTTCGTCAGTAGTCGAGTGGTCGTCGGCGTTTTCATAATGTTTGGTAATTTTCACATAAAAGTGATTGCCGCCTTCCAAAATATCTTGATTCGTCCGGTCGAATAAAAACCACAGCATATACGAAAAATTGCCGTCTTCGAACTTATAAATATTTCTCATGCTGTCTATAACGGTATTTTCCATGCTTTGCGAAACGACATAATCGCCGTCTTTAATTAACCGCAGAGCTTTGGATCCTTCTACGTAATTTACCGAATCCGTCTGTAAAGCAATTTCTTCGGAGTCTTTTATCAGTTTCCATCCGATATCGTCTTGGGAAGTTTCTTCAAATCCGGGGTTTTGCAGATAGTTGTTTTTCTGAGATTCGACAAATATGCTTTTATCGTGAATACCCGATTGCATCAAAACGAAATCTTTAGGGACATTGCTGCCGGGTTTTGCTTCATATTTCAGAAAGGTGTAATAATAATTTCCGTATCCCGCTATGAAACGATAAATATATTTTACGCCGGTGTGAGAAGTAACATATGTTGTGTTTGAAGCGTTATCTATATCTATTCGGGTAGCGATTGCTTCGGTGGCGGCGGTATTGCCGAATTGAGATATCTTTGAAAAACCTGACTGACGGGTAACTTTATTGATTTTTTGATCCGAATAATCGTAGACGTATTTCAGCCCGATAAGATTATTGGCGCTTGTCATGTTGCCTTTATTGTCGTAAGTAAAAGATATACGCGGTTCGCTTTGAGTTCCCGATACGCGGCTGACGCTTGACAGCATATTGTTCGGTATATAATAATTAAGAGAAAATCCCGAATAATCTACGGAATCAGCCTGATTTTTACGGCAGCTCATGGATGCGAGTTTACCGTTCTGGGAATAGTGCAGTTCGACAATGTGTTCCGAGTTGCTTACCGAAGCTATATGTTTGCCGGAGCTGTCGAAAGTAATGTTCAGTTTATTTCCTTCTGCGTCGGTAATGCCCGTCAAACGATATGTAGATACTTCGGCAGCCTGAATGTCCGCGAACGAAGTTTCGGAAAACTCCATAATGTTGCCTGTCTCGTCGAAGTAAAAGCATTTTTTCGGCGAAGACGCCATGCTTCCGTAAGCGGTGTTATAAAAAAACAGACCGCCTTTCGGATTGTCCTTGTTTGCAAACCAACCGTCCGTAAAATCTTCGGCAAAATAGTTTTCGTTTTCCAACATATTTCGGTAAGTTGCGTTCAGTTTATACAGATATCTGTTGACGTTGGTGGTCTTTTGATACTGTATGAGCTTATCGTCCGCGTTCCAAAGAAACGCTTTGTTGCCAAACCTGTTTATTGTTATTTCGAGATTCAGTCGCCAGCCCGCTCCGAAGGCGTCATATTTATAAAAAGGCAGTTCTCTTTGCATCCCTGTATGATTTACCGCGGTAAAAGTAACCGTGTCCGCATTTGCGTATCTGCTGCTGTAAACGTGCTCGATGTTGATTTTCGGTAAGCCCGTCTGCGTCTGTATATCGGTAAACTTATATGAAAGAGCGCCCGAAATAAGGTCGACGCTGCCCTGTCCGCCGTCGCCGAGGTCCTGCTTTAAAGCCTCGCCGCTGTATTTTTGCGTTAAAATATCTGTGTTGCTCATTTAGTTTTCCTCCTTAAAATTCTCCGTCAATCTGCCATTTCTCCAAAACGCCGTTGCAATTATAAAGTCCTATCGATATGTAATCGTATAATGTTTTGTCCCGATCGGTGGTAAATTTTACCTTAAATACGCCGTTGACGAAAACCAGATAGGAATAACCCGTTTCGTCCTCGGTCGAACGAATCACCGTTACGTCTACGGGCTGGTTCGCAGAAACCGATACGGTTGTTTGCGCGGTAACTTCCGCATTATCGGTCATATAGTCTTTTATCAGCTTAATTTTGTTCTGCAAAATACTGGCGACAACCGCAACGCAGCTGTTTTCTCCGTCAAACTTAACAAAAACTTCCGGCTCGGCTGCGCCGTCCGCGTCAAAGGTCAGACTTTTTATCGTAAAATCTACGCGCGCCGATCTGTATCTGACGTCGCCTAAGGAGATGGAACGGACGGACTGAGGGCTTTCTTCGGTGCCGGTTGCCGTCCAACGGGCATAGTCCGTTTCCATGTTTACCGAAGTGATTTTCGGCGCCGCGTGCGAATAATCGGTGCGTACAATACCGCTGTCGCTAAAATCGATTCCTATTCCCGTTTGTCCGTTTTCTTCATCGGTAAAAATAATGCCTCCGTTTTCGGCTGCGGTAAGAAGGTCCTGTTTTTCATCAAAACAGTCCTGCAGCAGTTCTTTTGTCAGAAGAGTGCCTGCCTCGATTATTTGTCCGGGACATCTTTCGAGAATAACGCTTTTCGTGCCTTCCAGAAAGGTGCCGTTTCCGCTTATTTTTTTAACCGTAAATCTGTTGGGATATTTAACTTTTCTGTTTTCCATTTTTTTCATCTCCTTAATACGTTCCGTGAATATTCCAGTTTTTAAGCGTAGCGCGGCATCCTATGGCGCCAATGGCAATCGCATTGTAATCGGTTGTCGCCGTTGCGGATTGCAACGAAGCCGCCTTGCTTCCGTTTACGAAAAAATCATAGATATAAATTCCGTTGCCGTCTTTGCGGCGTTTAACGCCCACCTTAAAAGGATTGACGACGCCGTCGGTTTTATTGTACGAAACGCCGTATTTAGACCCCAGTTCGCGCCATTCGCCGTGCCGAATGAGCCTGACTTTGTCTTCGGCAAATCCGAACAGACAGAAAATGCTCTTCATGTCGTCTGAGGAATCGATAAATTTTATGGCTATTGTAGGATCTCTGTCAACGGATGCGTCATAAAACACGTTTTCCACATCGAAACTTATATCCGCATCGGCATATCTTATAAAAGAGTTTTCCGCTTGGCAGAGATAGTGTTCGCCGTATCCGATACCCCACAACAGAGTGGGAGCGGCCGTCCATTTTTGAGTGTTTGCCGAATAACGGAAGTCGCACACCAGATTTTTGGCAAAAGCGGAATAATCGGGAATAAAGCAGCCGCTATCGGCTTCCAGACGGTTTCCGTTTAAAAGTATGCCTTCCTTCGGGACGATTTTATTTTGCTTTGCGGCAAACATGCCGTTTAATAGTTCCGCATTGATAAGCGTACCTTTATTAAGCGGAGCGGAAAGATTCTCATCAGACTGATTTCTCGTAATTTCCGCCAATATACTCTCGCCGGTGTCGACTTTATTAATGCGATAGTTTTTAATAAACTGTTTATTTCTGTCGGTAAATTGCATATTATTTTCCTCCTCAGTTGCTTCCCACCAGTTTCCAGTCGGTAAAAGTGGCTTTACAGCCTATTGTGCCGATGCTGATGTCGCTGCAATCCGTAATTGTTTCAAGACTGTCGAATTCCATTTTCAACTCGTCATTGATAAAAACCGAATAGTGCTGCGTACCGTTTTCGCCGTTGCAGCGCAGAACTCTTAATTTCATGTTTTCATATTCGCCGTTC
>CALWBH010000094.1 GCA_944376015.1 uncultured Clostridia bacterium | reverse complement strand
AACAATAAAAGCCGTTTAATATAGATTTAAAAGAAGCAGTTATTGAATAAAGAAACTATTAATTCTATCAGGTAGCAATGCAGCTATATTTTTGAGATAGAATTCGCATTCTTTCACCGAGCGAAAGCGAGGGCAGCCGCCGACTAGGTGACCCTGCGGCGTGCTGAAAAATGCGGATTATAGCCAAAAAAACAGCTGATTTTGCGTCCGGCAGTGGCGTTAAGTCAGCAAAAAATGCTTGAAGCTCGTAACTTCAAGCATTTTTTGCGGTTAAACTTAACGCGAGCAGCTCCTTGACGCGCGTCATTTGTTTTCTTTGTCGTTGCCTTTCTCTTCCGTGTTTTCGGTTTCGTCGTCGCCGTAATCGATGGTGCCGTCTTTGCGTTTATAAGCGACGTGTTTTTTCTTTTTCTTCTTTTCTTCGGGCGGCGCGAATTCGGCTTTGCCCTGTTCGATCTCTTCTTCGGTCAGGTGAAAGAGCGGTTTTGCCGTTCTGTTTTCCTTTTCTGATTTATCCGCTTCTTCGGTAACGATAAGCACGCAGTTTCTGTTGGTCGTGAAACTGACGACGAAGACGACGACGGCTGCCGCCGCGCACAGCAGCAGAAGTATGCAAACGGTAACGTCGGGCAACGCGCCTATGCCGCCTATTATCATAAGCACGGTATGATACACCGCGAGCGACAATGGCAACAGTGCGGCGAGCACCACGCCGAGATAGGTTGTGGCGCGAAAGCCGAGAAAAGGCGAACGGCGTTCGGGTATTTCGCGGCGGAGCGTGTAGCCGAAGAACGACCACACGGCAGACCACACCAGCGCGACGGCGGCGAGGAAATACAATCCGACGTAAAACAGAGTGGCTTCGTAATAGGGCTTTATTACCACGGTTACGAGCAACGGCTTAACGGCGAATACGATAAGCGCGGCGATTTCCGCCGTCGCCGCAAATATCGCGAGAATGCGGCATAAGAGATTTTTGCGAGCGAACGAGCGTTCGTCGCCTTCGATCTCGTAATAATTGGTATTGCCTTTATTGTATTTGTTTCTGCGCACCGGTTTTTTCATGATTATATTTTAACAGAGCGGACGGTATAAATCAATCGTTTGCGGCGGTATGCGCGAATTTTGCGGAAAAATCGCTTGCAAACGCGCGGTTATCGGCATTTGCCTTTAATCGGTTGCGCAAGGCGGAAAAATGTGTTACAATATGCGCGGAAATAACTTAACGGAGAGAATAAATGTTACAGGTAACGGGAGTGACTTTGCAGTTCGGGCAGAGAATACTGTTCGAAAACGTCAATATCAAGTTCACCAAAGGCAATTGCTACGGCATCATCGGCGCTAACGGCGCGGGTAAAAGTACCTTTCTTAAAATCCTTTGCGGCGAGTTGGAGCCGAACAAAGGCGAGGTCGCCATATCCAAAAACGAGCGCATGAGCGTGCTTCAACAGAACCAGAACGCATACGACGACAAAACGGTGCGCGAAACGGTGATGTGGGGACATAAACGGCTTATGGAGCTCAGCGAGCTCAGAAACGCGCTGTATTCCAAAGAGGACTTCACCGAAGAAGACGGAATGAAAGCCGCGGAATACGAGGCGGAGTTTGCCGATCTCGGCGGTTACGAAGCGGAAGCCAACGCCGACGCCATGCTCAATTCTTTGGGTATACCGTCGGAGCTCGCCGATATGCTTATGGCGGACGTCGATCCGAAGATAAAGGTCAAGGTACTCTTGGCGCAGGCGCTTTTCGGCAATCCCGACATACTCATTCTCGACGAGCCGACCAACAACCTTGACGTAAAAACGGCTAACTGGCTGGAAGATTATCTCATGGATCTCGACGATACGTGCATCATCATCGTGTCGCACAATCGCCATTTTCTTAACCGCGTATGCACGCATATCTGCGACGTCGCCTACCGTCAGATAACGGTGTTCGTGGGTAACTACGATTTCTGGTACGAGTCCAGTCAGCTGCTTATCCGTCAGCAGAAAGAAGCGAACAAGAAAGCGGAAGCGCGCGCCAAAGAGCTGCGCGAATTCATAGCCCGTTTCTCGGCGAACGCAAAGCGCGCAAAGTCGGCTACGAGCAGAAAGAAAGAGCTTGAAAAGCTGGAAATAACGGACATAAAACCGTCGAGCAGAAAATATCCGTTCGTGGATTTCAAGTTCGAGCGCGAGCTCGGCGCGGACATACTTAAAGTGGAAGGGCTTACGAAGAAAGGGTTTTTTACCGATCTGACTTTCACCGTCAAGCCCGAAGACAAGATAGGCTTCGTGAGCGAGAGCGGCAACGTGCTTTCCATGCTTTTCGATATTCTTACGGGCAAGGAAGAAGCGGACGGCGGCAGTTATAAGTGGGGGAGTACCGTAATTCCCGCGTACATGCCGCAGAACTACGACGAGTTTTTCGACGGCGTGGATCTCACTCTCGTGCGTTGGCTCGATCAGTTCTCCCGTCAGCACGACGAAGAATATCTGCGGAGCTGGCTGGGCAGAATGCTGTTCTCCAAAGAAGAAGCGCTTAAAAAAGCCAAGGTGCTTTCGGGCGGCGAAAAGGTGCGCTGTATGCTTGCCAAAATGATGCTTGCGCAGGGCAATTTCCTCATTCTCGACGAGCCGACCAACCATCTCGATCTCGAATCGATAACTTCGCTCAATAAAGGTCTTATCAATTTCAAAGGTCCGCTTCTGCTCGTTTCCCACGACCACGAGCTGGTGCAGACTACCTGTTCGCGCATAATCGACATCGAAGGCGGCGTCAAAGTTTACGATAAAGATATCTCTTACGACGAATATATCGACGAGCAGAGCAAGTAATATATATTGTTATGGAAAAGATAGCGAGCTTTACGATCGATCACGATAAACTTTTGAGCGGACTGTACGTTTCGCGTAAAGATTCCCGCGACGGCGTCACGGTCACGACTTTCGATCTGCGCCTGACCGCGCCTAACCGCGAACCGCCGATGAGCACGGGAATTATGCACACGATAGAGCATATCGGCGCGACGTTCTTGCGTTCGTCCGAATCGGGCGGCGACGTCGTGTATTTCGGACCCATGGGGTGCCGCACCGGTTTTTATCTGCTTATGTTCGGCGACCTTCAAAGCGCGGACGTTCTGCAGCTCGTGCGCCGCACGTTTGAGTTTATCTCGGCGTTTAACGGCGATATTCCCGGCGCGCGTCCGTCCGAGTGCGGGAACTGGTCGGATCAGGACCTTGCGGGCGCAAAAGCCGCCGCGGCAAAATACCTCGCCGACCTCGCCAACCCTCGCCTCGCGTATTAAATCGAGTAGTTTTTAAGGGAAACCCTTTCTTTGGGCAAAGAAAGGGTTTCCCTTAACCTTTCCCGAAGAAACCTACGAAACGATAAAAAGCACATTTCTCTATGGGAAGGGGAACATATAAATTATCGTTTGGATTTTTTGATCGTCATCGCGAACGTTTCCTTTACTATTTTAACTTCGTTTTTTGGGTTTTTATTTTATAGCGGTATCGAAAAATTTGCAACTCCGACTTTTAAAAAACATACGGAATACTTATAAAACCGATTTATAATATAACGGCTGTCGCAAAATCGAATGCGGCAGCCTTTCAAAACCTAAAATCGTAGCGAATTTAAGATTTTCGCCCTAAAAGATAGTCGATATCTTCATCGAAAAAATCCGCTATTTTACATAAATTTGCGAGAGAAACTTCACGTTGGCATAGCAAATACCTTGAAATTGTTTGTTGCGGTATGCCTACTTTTCGCGCAAACTGAGATACGCTCATATCGCCTATGAGATATCTCAGATTTTCGGCAAACGCCTTTATATATTTTTTTCCCGTATTGTCGTCCATATATTTTATTATACACCAAACGGTGTAAAACACTTGACATACACCAAAAGGTGTGATAATATCGATAAGGAACAAGCTTGCGATATAATCGCAGAATGTGGCGTAATCTTATCGATTTTTATGTAAATTCGGTATAATTATGATACATTATTATTTTAAGTGATATTATAGTTAATAATTCAAGAAAAGGATGATAATATGGAAAGCATCGGAAAATTTGTAAAAACGGTATTGGCGGCGTTGCTTATAGTCGCAATGTGTTTTGCGTGCGGTTATTTGTCCGCTTGCGGTAAAAAAGACGACGACAAGAATACCGACGACGATGAAACGACAATGCTTATTCCCACGGAAGGGTTGGAATATGCGAAGGACGAGAACGGCGGTTTTTATGTCGTTGTCGGAATGGGAAAAGCGAAAACGGAGAACTTGGTGATAGGCGGCACCCATGATTCATTGCCCGTTAAGGGCATAGCCGCGCGGGCTTTTGCGGGAGAAACGGGAATAAAAACCGTCACCGTAGGGGATGAAGTTGCGGAAATAGGCGATGGAGCTTTCGATTCCTGTACTTCGCTTACCGACGTAATACTCGGAAGCATAAATAACGATGTGACGGTCAGTTCTCACGCGCTGTCGTTAGTAAACGGATTTTATGCGGAGCGGCAATCGTCTACGACCGAATATACCGCTTTGGGTAACGGCGTATTCGCTTCCTGTACCGGGCTTAAAAACGTAAAACTCGGCGATAAAATAAAGGATATAAATTCGGATCTTTTTAGCGGTTGCAGCAACCTGACCGATATAGTCATAGGCAACGGTGTGGAAGCGATAGACAATTGGGCATTATCGTCAATGCCGGCGCTCGAAAGCATAAGCGTGGGTAACGGTCTGAAAACCATAGGCGAAGGCGCTTTTGCTTATGACGAAAATTTGAAAACTGCCGAGTTTGGCAACGGTTTACAGGAAATAGGCTACGGCGCGTTCAGTGCTTGCATCGGGCTTGAAAGCTTTACTGTCGGCAACGGATTGAGAAAAATAGACGTAGGCGCGTTTTACGGATGCGAAAGCTTAACCGACGTTACTCTTTCGTCTTCGCTCGCCGAGATAGAAATTGACGCGTTCAGGGGATGTAAAAGTCTTACTCGCTTTACTGTGCCCGAGTCTGTGGAAACGATAGGCGACGGGGCGTTTGTCGGTTGCAGTTCGTTAACGGAGATAAACGTTGACGGTAAAAACAAGTACTTTTCTTCGGTAGGCGGCGATATTTATTCCAAGGACGGCGGTACGCTTATTACATACGCGCCCGGAAAATCCGCTACGTCGTTTACGTTTCCCGCGTCCGCTACGGCGGTAGGCGCCAATGCGTTTTACGAATGCTCGGCGCTGGAAGAGATAAAGTTCAACGACGATATGACTTACATCGGAGAAAACGCGTTTTACGGCACGGCGTTTATGAATAATATTCCGGAAGAAAACGGCGCGAAGTATTGCGATAATTATCTTTTGTCGGCAAGCGGCGTGAGCGGAGATTATACGGTAAAAGACGGTACGACTCTCATAGCTTCGGCGGCGTTTTCCTACCGCGACGGTATGGAAAGTATAACATTGCCTTCGTCGCTTAAATATATCGGGGATAAGGTTTTCGACGGTTGCAACGCTCTTGCGAGCATTACCGTAAATTCGGGCAATACGGCATTTAAGTCGGACGGCGCGGATCTGTATACCGCGGATGGCAAGACGTTTATGTTGCACGCGCCCGCGTCTTCCGCCGCTTCGCTTACGATTGCCGACGGCACGGAAAAAATAGCGGATAACGCGTTGCGCGGCAGTTACGCTTTGGCTTCGGTTACGTTGCCGGTCGGTCTGACGGAAATAGGCGAGAAAGCTTTCGAAAACAGCGGCATTACGTCCGTAACCTTGCCGGACAGCGTCGTGGAGCTCGGCGAAGGCGCGTTCGGGTACTGCTATGCTCTTGAAAGCGCGGATATCGGCGACGGCGTGACGGAAATAGAGCCGAGCACTTTTACCGGTTGCGGCAGTCTTAAAACTTTGGGAATAGGCAGCGGCGTCAAGTATATCGAAACGGATTACACTTTCGACGGTTGTTCTTCGCTCGAAAGCATAAACGTTGCGGTCGGCAATTCCGTTTATAGCTCGACAGACGGTAACCTTTACGACGTCAGCGGCAGTACGCTCATTAAGTATGCTCCTGCAAAATCCGCAAACGAATTTACGGTGCCGCAGAACGTGCATGAAATAGCAACAAAAGCGTTTTCGGGCAGTGCCAATCTTGTAAAAATAGTGCTTCCGAGCGGGCTCAAAGAATTGCGTGACAATGTTTTCGAATATTGCTCTTCGCTTAAAGATATCGAGTTACCGAGCGCAATGACGTATATTCCTTACGGCACTTTCAGCGGTTGCGCCGCGCTGGAAAACATAGACATACCCGACGGCGTAGTAAATATCGGGAACTTTGCGTTCTCCGAATGTTCGAGCCTTTCTCATATCGAATTTCCGAGCGGACTGACGCGTATAGGCGTAAACGCGTTCCAAAATTGTTCGGCGTTGACCGAAGTAGTAATTCCCGACGGCGTATCTCTTATAGAAGAATACACTTTTTCCGGTTGCGGTGCGCTCAGTTCGGTAGTTATCGGCAGCGGCGTTAAAAGCATAGCGGCGGCAGCGTTCGAAAATTGCAATCCGAACGAAATATTTTATATGGGAAGCGGAGAGCAATTCTCTAATATTGCCGTAGATCAGATGAATAATTTCGGTTTTACGCAAGCCGCGGTGTACTATTATTCGGAAACTTATCAGGACGGCGGCGATTACTGGCATTATGTTGACGGAGTGCCTACCGTCTGGTAAAAACGCGGAAATTTTTGTACGGATTTTTAACGGGAGCCTTTTATTTGAAACAAAGAAAGGGTTTCCGTTTTTATGAATAAAATCACTAACCGCAGAATTCGGTTTATAATAACGCTCGGCGTATAGAGCAAAAAACCGTATAATATATCTCTTGCTTTTTCCGCGTTTGTGTGGTATGCTTAAAAAAGATAACGAATGCGGCGCAAGAGCCGTCGTACGCAAGGAGTAAATTATGGACAGAAAAAGACTGATAGATATCGCCGCGGGTCGTGAAAAAGCGGATCTTGTCATAAAGGGCGCGAGCGTAGTCGACGTACTCGGCGGCAGGATAATTAAAGGCGACGTAGCGGTCGCGGACGGGGTGTTCGTCGGCGTGGGCGAGTATTCGGGAAAAACGGAGATTGACGGCGCGGGCAAGTACGTCATGCCGTCTTTTTATGACGCACATCTGCATTTCGAATCGGTCATGGTACGTCCGAGCGAGTACCTTAAACGCGCGATCCCGCGCGGCGTGACGTCGTTCAACGCCGATCCGCACGAAATAGCCAACGTGCTCGGACTCAAAGGCATAAAATTCATGATGGAAGACGTGCGCGGCATACCCGCGGACGTGCACTTCATGATGCCGTCCTGCGTACCTGCTACTCCCGAAGACATGAGCGGTTGCGTGCTTACGAGCGAAGAAGTGAAAAAAGGTCGCGACGAGCTGGGCACGTTCGGTCTGGGCGAAATGATGAATTTCCCCGGAGTGCTCAACTGCGACGAGGACGTAATGAAGAAGCTCGAAGTTTTCGACATTGCGGACGGTCACGCGCCGATGATAAAAGGCAACGGGCTTAACGCCTATCTTTGCGGCGGTATAACTACCGATCACGAGTGCGAAAGCGTGGAAGAAGCGCTCGAAAAGATAAGCAAGGGTATGTATGTGCTCATTCGCGAAGGCAGTCAGACCAGAAATCTCACTACGCTTATAAAGGCGGTCAACGACCGCAATCTGCGCCGTTTCCTGTTCTGCACGGACGACCGCAACATAGAAGATCTTACCGAGCTCGGCACGATAGGCAACGCCGTGCGGCTCGCCGTCGAATGCGGTATGGATCCCGTCGCGGCTATAACGATAGCTTCGCTGAACGCTTACGAAGCGTACGGTTTCCGTCGCCGCGGAGCGATCGCGCCGCTGTATAAAGCGGATTTCCTGATAACGTCGGACATTGCCGCTCAGAAGGTGGACGCGGTATACTACGGCGGCAAACGCATAGCCGAAAACGGCAAGCCGCTTTTCTCGGTCACGCCCGCTTCGGCGGACGGAGTTACGGGTACGGTCAATATAAAACCCGTAAACGCAGACGATCTCGAATGTAAATTCACGAAGGGTATGGACGTAATGGAAGTTTATCCCATGACCGTTGTGACGGGCAGGGTAAAGGCGGACAGTCCCGAAGGACTGAATTATATGTGCAGTATAGAACGTCATCATGCAAGCGGTAAGATAGGCAGATGTTTCGTCAAGGGCTTCGGGCTTAAAGGCGGCGCTATCGCGCAGACCGTCGGACACGACGCGCACAACATAACCGTACTCGGCGACAATACCGCGGACATGGCGCTCGCCGTGAACAGCCTGGGCAAGGACGGCGGACTTGTGCTCGTTCGCGGAGGGAAGCTCGTCGGCAAGGTTTCGCTCGAAATAGCCGGACTCATGAGCGCGAAGAGCGCGGACGAAGTGCTTGCCGAACGCGCCCGCCTGACAAAAGCGCTTACCGAAATGAGTTATAATCACGAGATCGAGCCTTTTATGTTGCTTTCCTTCCTTTCGCTTATAGTTATACCCGAGCTGAAACTCAATCAGTCGGGACTGTTCAGCGTATCCGAGTGGCGGTATATCTGAGGCAGACAGTAAAGCAAGCGCGTGAAAAATTCTTGACAGTCGCGCGGCAGCGGTGATAAAATAACCGTGAAAACAATTTTGAAAGGAGTTGTTGCGCAACGGCGAAGCCTTGCGTAACTGTAAGATTTATGAAAACTGACGCAATAATCATAATGGACGGGTTCGGGTACCGCAAGGACGCGCGCGGCAATGCGGTAGCGGCGGCAGGCACGCCCAATCTCGACAGGCTTAAAGCCAAATATCCCAACACGCTCATCGAAGCGAGCGGACTTGCCGTAGGACTTCCTGCCGGGCAGATGGGCAACAGCGAGGTCGGTCACCTCAATATCGGCGCGGGCAGAGTGGTATATCAGGACATAACCGCGATAGATAAGGCGATAAGCGACGGGGATTTTTTCGAAAATAAAGAATTTCTTGCCGCAATGCACAATGTCAAAGCGAACAAGAGCGCGCTCCACCTTGTCGGATTGCTCTCGGACGGCGGCGTGCATTCCATGAATACGCACCTTTACGCTTTGCTCGAAATGGCGAAAAAACAGAATGTCGAAAAGGTGTTCGTGCACTGTCTTATGGACGGCAGAGACGTTCCTCCCACGTCGGGCGGAGACTTCATTGCCAAACTCGAAGAAAAAATCAAGGAAATAGGCGTCGGCAAGATAGCTACGGTTATCGGCAGATATTATTATATGGATCGCGACAACCGTTGGGAGCGCGTCAAGGAAGGCTACGACATGATGTACGCCGGAGTGGGCGAGCGTTACGCGACCGCCGCGGAAGTCACTCAAAAGTCGTACGCGGCAGGCGTGACGGACGAGTTTATCCGCGCGAGCGTAGTCGGAGATTATGACGGTGTTCACGACGGAGATTCGGTGATCTTCTTCAACTTCCGTAGCGACCGCGCAAGAGAAATCACCCGCGCGGCGGTATATCCCGAGTTCGACAAATTCGAGCGTGCCGGCGGTTTCAAAAAGATTTATTACGTCTGCATGACGCAGTACGACGCGACCATGGAACACGTAGTTGTGGCGTTCCCGCCCCGCCGTCTGGTAAATACCCTCGGCGAATATCTTGCAAAAATAGGCAAGACTCAGGTTCGCACCGCAGAAACGGAGAAGTACGCGCACGTTACCTTCTTCTTCAACGGCGGCGTGGAAGAGCCGAATAAGGACGAAACGCGTATACTCGTGCCTTCGCCCAAAGTGCCTACGTACGATATGCAACCCGAAATGAGCGCGCCTCAGGTGTGCGAAAAAGCGCTTTCGGTCATCGGTAAGACGGACGTGCTCATTATGAACTACGCCAACTGCGACATGGTCGGACATACCGGCGTTTTCGACGCGGCGGTAAAAGCGGTCAAGACCGTCGACGAGTGCGTGGGGAAGGTGGTGGACGCGGTGATTGCGAGCGGCGGTACCGCGCTCGTGTTCGCCGACCACGGCAACGCCGAGCTTATGAGCTTTGACGACGGCAGTCCCTGCACGAGCCATACGACGAACAAAGTGCCGTTCCTCGTTTGCGGCGACAAATATATCGGAGCGAAACTTTTAGACGACGGCGCGCTTTGCGACGTGGCGCCCACGCTTCTCGACGCAATGGACGTGCCCCAACCCGCGGAAATGACGGGCAGGAGCCTGATAATTTCCTGACGATACAAGTTTCGCGTCGATTTTAAATAAGTTTTTTCGAAAAAGGGCTGTTGCGTTTTTAAATGCAACAGCCCTGTGCGTTATAGCGGAAAAACGTCGGTTTTATTACGAAATTTTATAAATATAAAACAACTGTATCGATTAAGCCGTATATTTCCGTTGCGCGGCAATGCGGTCGGATTTTCGGGGAAAACGCGCGTTTATGCAAATAAGCGGCACGCAAAAATTTAAGGTTAATTTTTAAGCTCGGCTATTACGTGTTTGGCGTCGCGGAGCCACTCGGCGAACCATGCGGAATGGGCGCGGCGCACTTTGTCAAGGCGAATTTTTACGATGACGAACACGGTCATCATTATGGCGATTGCGCAGACGAAGATTATAAACGGCAATTCGAGCCCGTCCGTGAGCAAGACGATTATCGACGCGAGCACGAGCATGACCAAGGCGGCGGCGAAAAAGAGCGGGATAAGTCGGAGCGAAATTGAAATGCGTTTTTCTTCCGCGTATGCCGAAAGAAACTCGGCGTAAAGCTCTTTGCGCTTTTCTTTGCTGAGTTCGAAATAATCGATATATGAAAATTTGTTTTCTTCGTTATCCGTCATATTACACCTTGCAGTTTTCCAGAGTCAGTTCGTCAAAGTCGACGTATTCGACGAAGTCGGAAGCCTTAAATCTCGAAATATTGAATTGGGTAAAATTGGACGCGTGGGAAGAGAGCACGACGGGGGTGGGGAGATCGAGTTCGTGGCATACGGTGCGCACGTACTCGTCGAAATCGTTTTCGTCGTACTTGCCGTCGAACACCACAATTTCGTTTGCGGTTATTTTTTTGTTTTTAAGAGTTTTCGCCCAAATTTTTATCATATATACAGTATAGCGCAAACAAACGCAAAACGCAAGCGGCAAACGATTGACTTTAAAAGGAAATTTATATATAATGTACGGTGAATAATTACCTATAAAGAAGGATAATAAATGAATCTTACCGCAAAAATAATCAAAGCGCATCTTGTGAGCGGAGAAATGAAAGCCGGCGAAGAAATAGCCGTAAAGATAGATCAGACGCTTACCCAGGACTCTACGGGAACCATGGCGTATCTTCAATTCGAAGCCATCGGTACGGACAAAGTAAAGACGGAACGCAGCGTGGCTTACATAGATCATAATATGTTGCAGTCGAGCCAGCTCAATGCCGACGATCACGCGTACATTCAGTCCGTCGCGCTTTCGCACGGGATATATGTGAGCAAACCGGGCAACGGTATCTGTCATCAGGTGCACCTCGAACGGTTCGGCAAGCCGGGAAAAACGCTTCTCGGTTCGGATTCGCACACCCCTACGGGCGGCGGTATAGGTATGCTTGCCATGGGTGCAGGCGGACTCGACGTCGCGCTTGCCATGGGCGGAGCGCCTTTCTATCTCGTAATGCCCAAAGTGGTGAACGTGGAGCTTAAAGGCAAGCTCAGAGCAGGCGTTACCGCGAAAGACGTTATACTCAAAGTGCTTGAAATGCTCACTACCGCGGGCGGCGTGGGCAAAGTAATGGAATATACGGGCGACGGCGTGAAGTATCTTTCCGTGCCCGAACGCGCTACCATAACCAATATGGGCGCGGAGCTCGGCGCGACTACCTCGATATTCCCGTCCGACGAAAATACGAAGGCGTTTCTCGAAGCGCAAGGGCGCGGCGAAGATTATATACCGCTCTGCGCGGACGACGACGCGACTTACGACGAACATATCGTAATAGATCTCGCGGAGCTTACTCCGCTTGCGGCTTGCCCCCATTCTCCCGGCAACGTGAAACCGGTAAGCGAGCTGGTCGGCAAGAAAGTGGATCAGATATGCGTAGGCTCATGCACCAACTCGTCTTATCTCGACTTAATGAAAGTGGCGGCTATACTCAAAGGCAAGCGTATACATCCCGAGGTATCGTTTACGGTCTCTCCGGGGTCGCGTCAGGTGCTCACCATGCTCGCCGAAAACGGCGCGCTTGCGGACATACTCAGCGCGGGCGCAAGACTTCTCGAATGTGCGTGCGGACCTTGCATAGGCAACGGGCAGAGCCCCAAACAGGACGCGGTATCGCTCAGAACGTTTAACCGCAACTTCTTTAACCGTAGCGGAACGCCGAGCGCGGACGTCTATCTCGTTTCGCCCGAAACGGCGGCGGTGAGCGCGCTCGCGGGCGTTATCACGAGTCCCGAAGGCATAGATCTTCCCGACATTCCCATGCCCGCAAAGTTCCTTATAAACGACAATCTCATACTTCGTCCCGAAGACTTCAAGGACGTTAAGATAGTCCGCGGCGACAACATCAAGCCTTTCCCGAAAGGAAAGAAGCTTGACGAGAACGTTAAGGGCGAAGTGCTTATAAAGCTCGGCGACGATATCACGACGGATCATATTATGCCGAGCAACGCGGCGCTTCTCGCATACCGCTCCAACGTTCCTTATCTTTCCGATTACTGTTTGTCCAACTGCGACAAGGAGTTTCCCGTACGCGCAAAGGCGAAAAATGGCGGATTTATCGTGGCGGGAGCCAACTACGGTCAGGGTTCGAGCCGCGAGCATGCCGCTCTCGTACCTTTGTATCTCGGCATAAAAGCGGTGGTGGCGAAGAGTTTCGCGCGTATACACAAAGACAACCTGATGAACAACGGCATACTTCCGCTCGTATTCGCAGATCCTGCCGATTACGATAAGCTGGAACAGGGCGACGAGCTTTGCATTTACAACGCGCCCGACAGCGTAAAAAGCCGCAAATTCTTGCTTACGGTGGAAAACAAGGACATACGTATACCGCTTCGTCTGGAATGCGGCGAACGTCAGCAGAAAATGTTGCTTTGCGGCGGTTCGCTCAACTCCATAGGCGAATAAAGTCGGCCTTAACGGCAAAAATCAAAACAAGGAGAGCGCAATGAACAAACTTCGCGACGAAATTCTCAATCTGCTCGAAGAAGACTCGCGTCTTACGAGCGCACGCATCGCAAAAATGTTGCAGACGGACGAAAAGACCGTTGCAAACGAGATAAAAGCCATGGAAGAATCGGGCGTGATAATCAAGTATACGGTAATAGCGGATGACGAACTTGCCGGCAAGGAAGTGGTCGAAGCGCTTATCGAAGTCAAAGTTTCGCCTATGTATAAGCATGGGTTTGATTCCATTGCCGAAGACATTTATCAGTTTGACGAAGTGAAGACGGTTTACCTTATGAGCGGAGCTTACGACCTTGCCGTTATAATAGAAGGCAAGAGTCTTAAAGACGTGGCGCGTTTCGTAAGCGAAAAACTTTCGGTTATGGACAAAGTGCTCTCCACGGCTACGCATTTCATTCTCAAAAAATACAAAGTGGGCGGAGTTTGCACCAAATCCTGCGGAGTCAAGAGACAGGCGGTACACGCATAAGGCGCGGGAGTAGTTCATGAGATTAAACAAAACCATTCTCCAAATCAAACCGTCGGGGATACGCGAATTTTTCGATATAGTTTCGACCATGCCCGACGCGCTTTCACTCGGAGTGGGCGAACCCGATTTCGTCACGCCCTGGTATATCCGCGACGCGGCTATAAAGAGCGTACAGAAAGGGTATACCGCTTACACGTCAAACCGCGGACTCAGACAGCTTTGCGAAGAGATATCGTTATATCTCGACAAACGTTTCGGCGCGTATTACGACCCGACGGACGAGATCCTGGTGACCATGGGCGCGAGCGAAGCCATCGATCTCGCGCTTCGCGTGCTCGTCGAACCGGGCGACGGAGTGCTCGTACCGTCGCCGAGTTACGTTTCGTATATGCCCATAACCACGCTGTGCGGCGGTCGTCCCATACCCGTGGAATGCCCCGAAGAGGACGGCTTTAAGCTTACTCCGGACGCGCTCGAACGGGCGGCGGCGCAGGGCGCGAAAGTGCTCATAATGCCTTATCCCAACAATCCGACGGGCGCGGTGATGAGCAGAGAAGACATAGCCGCATTGCTTCCCGTAGTGGAAAAGTACGATCTTGCGGTGATAAGCGACGAGATATACGCCGAGCTTACATACGAAGGCAAACACGTTTCCGTGGCTACCGTGGACGGTTTCCGCGAGCGCACCGTCACGATAAACGGGTTTTCGAAGGCGTTTTCCATGACGGGCTGGCGGCTCGGATACACGGCCGCTCCTTCCGACGTGACCGCGGCAATGCTCAAAGTGCATCAGTATACCGCGCTTTGCGCGCCTACGCCTTCGCAGTATGCGGGGCTTGCGGCGCTCAGAGACGGAAGATACGACGGATACAAAGCGGTCGAAGAGATGAAAGAAGAATACAATCGCCGTCGCAGGTTCATAGTGGGCGAGCTCAATTCCATGGGACTCGAATGTAAACTTCCGGGCGGCGCGTTCTATGTGTTCGCAAACGTTTCGGGCACGGGAATGGACGGTCAGCGGTTCGCGCGCGGACTGCTTGCCGCGGAAAAAGTGGCGGTTGTTCCCGGGGACGCTTTCGGAGACGCGGGTAAAAACCATATTCGTCTTTCGTACGCCACGTCTCTCCGCACGCTTATGGAAGCGAGCGAACGCATAAGCAGGTTTATAAAGCGCGATGCGCAAGACAAATAAAGAATAAAACCGTATAACGTATACGGACATATCAAGGAGTGGAAATAATGGCAGAGAAAATTTTGCTTACCGCCGAATCCAAGGCGGAACTCGAAAAACGTCTCGAAGAGCTGAAAGGCAAGGGCAGAGCGGAGATTGCCGCCAAGCTGGAAGAAGCGCGTTCTTTCGGCGACCTTTCGGAAAACGCCGAATACGATCTTGCGCGTGACGAGCAGGCTAAAATGGAGCGCGAGATAAGCGATCTCGAAAACAGACTGCATAACGCGGAAATCATACAGAGCGAAAACATGAGCACCGAAACGATAGGCGTCGGCAATACCGTAGTATTCAAGCTCAACGGCAAAGACGAAAGATATCAGATAGTAGGCTCTCAGGACAGCGATCCCGTAAACAACAAGATATCCAACGAATCTCCTATCGGCAAAGCGTTGCTCGGCCGCAAAAAGGGCGATAAGTTCGACGTCAGAATAAAGACGGGCAAGCTCGAAAGCGTAAAGAAAATAGAAATAATCGGGATCGAAGCGTAAGCGGTCTCTGTGCAAAACCGCGTGAAAAACGGCGGTTTTTGCGGATAAACGGTAATTTTATGTCGGAAAATAACGAAAACGTCGTCGCGCCCGAAGAAGAGGCGTTCGAAGTCAAAAAGATCAGAATCGAAAAACTCAAAAACCTTCAAAGCGCGGGTAAGGATCCCTTCGCCGTAGTCAGATACGACCGCGACTGTCTTTGCGCTACCGTAAAAGACGAGTTCGAGCGCCTGGAAAATACCAAAGTCAGGATCGCGGGCAGAATGATGAGCCGCCGCGATATGGGCAAAGCCAACTTTATAGACGTAATGGACGGCAGCGGCAGACTTCAGGTTTACGTGCGTATCAACGATGTGGGCGAAGAGGATTTCGCGGATTTCAAAAAATGGGATATAGGCGATTTCGTGGGGATTCAAGGTCTGGTCTTCCGTACCCGCCGCGGCGAAATAAGTCTGCACGCGCACAAGATAGAACTGCTCGGCAAAAGTCTTCTTCCGCTCCCCGAAAAATTCCACGGGCTGGTGGACAAGGAGCTTCGTTACCGTCAGCGTTACGTCGACCTTATAATGAACCCCGAAGTCAAGGACACGTTTTACAAGCGCAGTCGCATCATAAGCGAAGTGCGCAGATATCTTGACGGCAGGGGATATCTCGAAGTGGACACTCCCGTGCTCCATACGGTGGAGATAGGCGCCGCCGCGCGTCCTTTCGTCACTCACCATAACGCGCTGGACATAGATATGTATCTGCGTATCGAAACCGAGCTTTATCTTAAACGCTGCATAGTCGGCGGTTTCGACAAGGTGTACGAAGTGGGCAGAATATTCCGCAACGAAGGAATGGACTCCACTCACAATCCCGAATTCACCACGGTAGAGATGTACGAAGCGTATACCGACTATAAAGGTATGATGGAGCTTATCGAAGACCTTTATCGCACCGTGGCGCGTAACGTAACGGGAAGCGCCGTAGTGCCTTATCAGGGCGAAACGATAGATATGGAAACCCCGTGGGCAAAAATGACCATGGTCGAGGCGGTTAAAAAATACAGCGGCGCGGATTATTACGCGTGGGAGAGCGACGAGCAGGCGAGAGAGGAAGCGGCGAAGCTCGGCGTTACGCTCGAAAACAAGAACGCCACCAAAGGTCAGGTGCTTGCCGAACTGTTCGACGCTTTCGTCGAAGAGCATCTCGTTCAGCCCACCTTCATTTACGACTATCCCGTGGAGATTTCTCCGCTCGCCAAGCGTAAAGCGGACGACCCCGCGTTTACCGAGCGTTTCGAGTATTTTATCACCGGTCACGAGATGGGCAACGCGTTCAGCGAGCTCAACGATCCCGTCGATCAGCGCAGACGTTTCGAAAAACAGGTTGCCGAGCGTAAGGCTCAGGGCGCAAACGCCGAAGTGGACGACGATTTCATAAATGCGCTCGAATACGGTATGCCGCCTACCGGCGGACTCGGCTTCGGTATGGACAGGCTGGTAATGCTGCTTACCGACAGCGCGTCCATACGCGACGTTCTGCTTTTCCCGACGATGAAACCGATAAAATAATACGGAAATTATATTATTAATTAAGACATACGGGCAACGCGCCGCGTATGTCTTTTTTCGTGCGGTTTTTCTTTGAAAAATTATTTCGGAACGTAAGTGCGCCTGTTTTTTGTCGTATAGAGAAAACGTTAAATATCCGATAATACATTGCAATTCTTACACTTAACATTGTGATTTTGGTACAAATGCATTGCAATTTCGGTATTTTTTCTTAAATGACCTTGAAAAGTATGGGCATTACGGGCGATAATATGTAAAAAGTGCATACATGTGAAAACGAACAAGGCAATAATCGGAAAGGAGATTGGAAATGAAAAAGCGTTTATCTTTTTTATCGTTTATTGCTGTTATCGCTCTTGCTTGCTTTGTGCTTGCTGCATTTGGGGGATGTGGTGATAAAAGCAATCCGAACGATACTACCGGAGGAAACAAAAAACCGACTGAAACCGAATATACGGTTACGGAACTGAGGATATTGACGCCTCCCGATATAGTCGATTATTATGTCGGCGAGGTGTTCAATCCCGAAGGAATGGAACTCGAAGCGTTATGGAGCGACGGGGAATTCGAGCCGCTTGTTCCTTCCGAGTGCGAAATTTCGCACGAAGGCGAACTCGGAGAGGACGATACCGAGATCGTGTTTACTTACGAAGGTCAGAGCGTGACCCTTCACATTACAGTCAGTGTCGGAGAACCCGCTTCGGTAAACGCGACGTTCCCCGAAGATGCGTTGGAAAGAGTATATCTTTATACGCCCGTCGATCTCAGCGGCATTGTCGTCAACGTGGTGTTTACGAACGGCGGGAAGCGTACCGTAAGCGATTATGAGATGAGTATCGGAGAAAAAAAGGTAGACGATATCGCGGCGGTTGTTTTCGATAATTCCGGTAAGAATACTCTTTCCGTAACTTACAAAGGAATGTCGGACGATATCGAAGTCGAAGTTATCGACGGCTATCGCGTCGAAGCGGAGAAGATTTACAATCCGTCGGAAATCACAGACGATATGAAGAATTATGTCGAACGTATTGCGGGCGGAGCCGATCCGAGGCTTGCCGATCCCGGCGATACCGCGGAAGCGTCCGGCGGGCAGGGGCAGTATCTGTCGCGCGTAAGGAAAGGTCAGATATTCCGTTTCCATATATGGTCGGACGTTGAAAGCCGTGCGCTCATAACGCTGACGGCGGCGGGCGCTTTTATGAAGAGGGACGTAGGCTGGTATCCGCTTGAAATGGGCGAGATGCAGTTCAATAAAGTGTTCTCCGTCAAAGTCGGAACAAGCGCGTCTGATCTTACCGCCCTGCCTATTGACGATTCCGTGAAACTTCCCGGAAGCGTAGCGGAAAACCAGTCCACGGGCGATTGGTCGCTGTGGTGCAAATGGGTGGAAATCAGTTTCGGCGAAATGCAGCTTTCTAAGGGCGACAACATAATAGAATTTACCGTCATATCCGATTATAAAAACAATCACGGTGAATCGTGCGCCGCAAATATCGACTGTATGGACGTTGAGTTCATGCGCGACGGCTCATAGGAGGTCGGTATGTTATTCGGCAAGAAAGAGATT